>JACRIO010000276.1 GCA_016220035.1 Planctomycetota bacterium
CTCGACGGACACGGTGACCTTGTCGCAGCGCGGCGGCGTGGCGGTCGGGAGCGGCGCGACGCGCTACTACCAGACCTACTACCGCAACTCCGCGTCGGCCTTCTGCCCGCCCGAGACGTTCAACGTCACGAACGGCTGGCGCATCACCTGGTGATCGGCTGAGCGAGCTTCGATGCGCGGCACGTCGTCCTCGGGCGACGTGCTCGCGTTTCGGGGGAGCACGCGATCGCCGGGTTCGATGAGCAGTGCACGCCACGGTTCGCGCGAAGGGTGGTACCTTGCGGGCCGGCCGCCACGGGCGCGCGATCGCCGACCCGACGCAGGCTGCTCCCTCGAGTGAGAACGAAGCTCATGCACGCCTATCGACGTCCCCTTCGGTCGCTGTCCCTCGCCGCTTTCCTGCTCGCGACGCCCGCGCTCGCCCAGGACTTCAACCTCGACGTCGGCGCTGCCACGGGCAATCCCGTGCCGCTCGCCTCCTTCGGCGCGGGCGCGGCGCGGCCCGGGACGTGGGGGATCGCGCCCACGCTCGTCGCGACGCCGGCGGCGCTGACCGACATCACGGGGACGCTCACCGCGGTCACGTCGACGTTGTCCGGCGGGGGGAACTACGCGAACGTGGCCAACCTCGGCGGCGCGACGGTGAACGACTTGAATCTGATGTCGGACATCCACGACGTGGGCGCGCTGCCGCAGACGTGGACGTTCACGAACCTCGCCGCGGGGACCTACGACGTCTACACGTACGCGATGGCGCCGGACAGCGCGGCGTACCTCACGCACGTCTCCATCGCGGGCTCGATCGATCCCGCGCAGGACGTCGGCGGCGCGTGGACGAATGCCTATGTGCTCGGTGTGACGCACGCGAAGCACCGCATCACGGTCGCCGCCGGCAGTCCGGTCGTCGTTTCCGTGTCGAAGACCGCGAGCCCGCCCGCGCCCAACCCGAACCACGCCTCGGTGAACGGCTTCCAGTTCGTGCTCCTGCCCGCGAACGGCGCGCCGTTCTGCTTCGGCGACGGACTCGACGTCGCCCACACGACCGCATGCCCCTGCGCGAACGTCGGCAGCGCGGGCAACGGCTGCGCGAACAGCGTGAACGCGAACGGCGCGAACCTCGCCGCGTCGGGCTCGATCCCGGCCGACAGCGTCGTGCTCTCCGGCTCGGGCATGCCCGCGACCGTGTCGTGCATCTACCTGCAGGGTGACGGGCTCGACGACGCGGTGTTCGGCGACGGCGTGCGGTGCGCGGGCGGCGCCTTGGTCCGTCTGCGCACGCGCCTCAACGCGGGCGGGGCGTCGAGCTTCCCCGACTCGACCGACACGGTGACGTTGTCGCAGCGCGGAGGCGTGACGGTCGGGAGCGGCGCGACGCGCTCCTACCAGACGTACTACCGCAACTCGGCGGCGTTGTTCTGCCCGCCGGAGACGTTCAACGTCACGAACGGCTGGCAGATCTCCTGGTGATCGACGATCGTCTCGAAGCGCGGCACGGCGTCCTCGGGCGCCGTGCGCGCGTTTCCGTGGGAGCGCGCGCTCAACGCAGGAAGAAGACGACCTCGCCCTCGGCGTCCTTCGTCGGCCGCTTGATGCGGGCGGACTGGCGCTCTTCGTAGAGGCGTTTGTTCACCTCCGCATAGAGCTCGGTGGACGTGAACGCCACGCCGCCGCGTGTGATCTGGTCGAGGAAGGCCTGCGCAAACGGGGAATGGCCGCCCGCGGGCCCATCCGAGACGCGCTCGTCCTCGCGACCGGACGTGATGATGACGTGGGCCCGCTCGCGCAGGAACTTCTCCTCGAACACCGGCGCGGACGAGCGCATCGCGATCGCGTCGGCTTCACCGACCTTGCCCCCGTAGCAGCAGTCCATGACGACGAGCACGTGCTTCGCGCGCGTGTTCTTGAACACGTCCGTGAACTCGCTGAAGGGCACCCAGCGCACGTGCTGCGGGTCCTCGTTCGCGAGCGGAGCGAGCGCGGGGACGACGAAGCCCGTCTGTCCCGTGCCGCCCGCGAGCTCGCCGTGGCCCGCGTAGTAGACGAACAGCTTGTCGTCCGGCCCACCCAGAGCCGCGAGCGCACGCAGCTTGGTGACGATCGCGTCCTGCGTCGCCTGGGGTCCGAGCAAGCTGTCGATCTCCCAGGGCTCCTTGCGCGCGGCCTGGATCGCCTCCAACTCCGCTCGGATCGCTCCGACGTCGCGTTCCGCGTTGGGGAGCGGGAGCGAGCCGGTCTTCGCGTAGACCTCTCCGATGCCGATCAGTAGCGCGCGCGAGGTCGTGTACTTGGCTTGGTAGACCGTCGACGCGGTGCCCGCGACCCGCGACCCGCGCTCAATCGCTTCCGGGCCGCGCGAACCCGACTCGCCGCCGCCCGCGAGCGCCGCGCGAAGGCCGAACGCGGCCGCGATCAGCACGACGAGCCCGCCGCCGGCGAGCACGAGGCGCTGCTTGCCTTTCGCAGAGGCCACCGTCGCTTCGAGCGCGGCGCGCACGGCGGCGGCGCTCGCGTAGCGCTCGTTCGGCGCGAGCGCGAGGCAGCGCAGCACGCACTCCGACAAGGCGCGCGGGACGGCGCGTTTCGAGTCGCTCGGATTGCGCGGCGCGCGCCAGTGCTTCAAATCGAGCTCCACGGCGTACGGCGGCATGCCGGTGAGGCACTCGTAGAGCACCCACCCGAGCCCGAACACGTCGGCGCGCGCGTCGGCCGCTTCGCCGCGGAGCTGCTCGGGGGCGGGATGGGGCGGCTCGACGACCGGTTCGCGCGCGCTCTCCTCGCCGCGGCGATAGACGAAGGTCGTGCCCGGGATGGCGCCGCCCACGCCGGGTCCGGACTTCGCGAAGGTGAAGCCGGCGAGCAGGAGTGTGCTCCCCTCCATGGGTGCAGGACGCAGCACGATGTTTCCCGCCGAGACGCCGCGGTGCACGATGCCGCGCGCGTGCACGGCCTCGAGCGCGGAGGCGAGCTCGATCCCGAGTGCGCGCACCGCGTCGGGCGCGAGCGAGCGCACGCGCGCGAGCGCGTCCGACAGCGTCTCGCCTTCGAGCGGCTCGAGCGCGAACAACGGACCCTGCGGCGTCTCGATCACCTCGAAGAGGCGCGCGACCGAGGCATGCTTCACGCTCGCGAGAGCGCGTGCTTCGCGCATCGATCGCTCGCGCTCGACGTCGGCGTCGCGACCCTCGTGCGCGAGCGGCCGCTTGAGCAGCACTTCGCGGCCGAGGAGCGTGTCGCGCGCGCGCCACATTCCCGCGGCGTCGGGCGCGACGAGCGTTTCGAGCACCTGGAAACGACTGGGCAGTTCGTGCGCGGTCATGGGGGAGCGACGGGTTGAGGGGCGGTTGGAAGCGCATCGAAGCTACCACGCGAACTCCGCACGGGCCCGCCGGGGGGCCGAGCGCTCCTCGCTATACTCCCCGCCCCTCGCAACCCCCGCACGACCCTGCCCCGCATGCTCCTCCTCCCGTTGATCGCCGCGTCCTCCGTACTCCTCTCCCCCGACGAGCCGGCGCAGCTCCTCGCGCCGGGCACGCCGAGCGCCGTGCTCCGCTTCGCGATCGTCGACGCGCAGGGCGAGAAGCCGATCCCGGGGCGCTTGACGTTCGTGCCGGCGAAAGGTGCCGGCGCGAAGGGCGTGAGCGAGCTCTTCCCCGTGACCGACGCGCGCCCGAACGAGCTCGCGGTGCGCAAGGACGTCGTGTACGCGCTGCACGGCGCGGGCGTCATCACCGTTCCGGTGGGCGAGTTCGACGTGTACGCGTCGCGCGGCATGGAATGGAGCCTCGGCCGGCAGCGGTTCGTCTTCGAGGCGGGCAAGAGCTACGACTTCACCGCGAAGCTCCTGCACGAAGTGGACACGACGGGTTGGATCTCCGCCGACTTCCACCTGCACACGCGGACCTTCTCGGGCCACGGCGACGCGAACCTGGAGGAGCGCGTGATCTCGCTCGCGGGCGAGGGCGTCGAGTTCGCCGTCGCGACCGACCACAACCACAACACGGACTACGCGCCGACGATGGAGAAGCTCGGCGCGAAGGACGTGTTCACGACGGTTACCGGCGACGAGGTCTCGACGCCGATCGGGCACATGAACGTGTTCCCGCTCGACCCCGCGCGCGAGCCGGTCGCGCACGACCTCACCGACGCGGGCGCGCTCTTCAAGCTCGTGCGCGCCGAGCCCAACGCGTTCGGAATCGTCCCGATCGTGCAGCTCAACCATCCGCGGCTGCGGGAGATCGACTGGTTCTTCCACACGGGACTGGACCCCGTGACGGGCACCAGCGCGCAGAAGAACTGGTCGCCCGAGTTCGACACGCTGGAGATCTTCAACGCCAACGCGGCGCAGGGTTACGCGGACTCGGAGCAGGGTCCGCGCGATCCCGACTACATCGGGTGCGTGCTCCGGGACTGGTTCCACCTGCTCAACCGCGGCGCGCGCTACGGGGCGGTCGGCAACTCGGACAGCCACACGGTGCACTTCGACTTCGCGGGCTGGCCGCGCAATTTCGTGCGTTCGTCGACGGACGATCCGTCGAAGATCGACCCGCGCGAGGTCGCGGCGGCCCTGCGCTCACGCCAGATGTTCACGACGATGGGTCCCTTCGTGACCTTCGCGTTCGACGACGGCCGGCCGGTCGGGCCCGCCGCGTCCGATGCGCAGCCGGCGCAACCCAAGTTGAAGATCCAGGTGCAGGCGGCGTCGTGGATCGACGTCGATCGCATCAAAGTGATCGTCAACGGCGACGAGATGGCCGTGTTCGATGTGCCGCAGGAGCGCAAGCCCGTGCGTTTCGACGCGGCGATCGACATGAACCTGACCGACGACGCGTGGGTCACCGTGATCGTCGAGGGCGACGATCCGCTCGCGCCCGTGCTCGCGAACTCGGAGGTGAAGCACCTGCCGTGGGCCGTCGCGAACCCGATCTGGATCGACGCGACCGGCGACGGCAAGTGGAGCTCGCCGTGGGAGCGGGCGAAGGACCTCGTCGAATCGTTCAAGACCGACGCGGGGGCCAACACGCGCTACGGGTTCCTGCCGGGGGCCTTGCGCGCGCTCGTGATCACGGCGAGCGCGGAGGGTAGGAAGCGCTGGACGCCGCGGCTCATCCGTCGCGCGTTCGGCGAGACGCACCAGGACGCCGTGCGCTGCGCCGCGCGCGCGGCGGAGACGCTCGCCGACCCCGCGCTCCTCGACGCGCTCGACGCCGCCTTCCACGCGCGCGCGGACGACGGCTACGCGCGGATCTGCATCTACCGCGCGTTGAAGGCGTGCGGCGCGAAGGACCTCGCCGGGCTGTACGCCGAGCTCGTGCAGGGACTGCGGCCCGATCGCCGCGTCGTGCACCAGAAGGAGCTCGGCCAACTCTTCCCCGGGACGTGGGCGAACGAGTGGAGCGTCGTCGGCCCGTTCCCGAGTCCGTCGAAGAAGACGTTGCTCGACGCGGAGCAGGGGCCGGAGAAGGACGCGGCGCTCGCGCGGACCTTCGACGGCCGGAACGGCGCGAAGCTCGCGTGGAAACGCATGGAAGCGGCCCCGGACAGGCAGGGCTTCGTCGACGTCGCGGGCGATCTGAAAAAGGACGCCGAGGAGTCGATCTTCGTCGCGCGCGCGTGGATCCGCTCGCCCGACGCACGCAAGGTCGGCTACGTGCTCGGCACGGACGACGCCTCGCGCTTCTGGGTGAACGACGCGCTCGTCGTGAAGGACGACGGCGCGCACGACGCGGCGCTGCGTCATTTCGGCGCGCTCGAGCTGAAGGCGGGCTGGAACGCGGTCGTGCTCGAAGTGCAGAACGGCGGCGGCGCGACCGGCTTCCGCCTCGGCCTGCTCGATCCGAACGTGACCATCGCGGCCACGCAGCGCTGACTCAGCGGCGTTCGTCGTTCGCGACGTCCCGGCAGGCCTGGATCCAGCGCGGTAGGCGCCGACCGAGGCCGAGGCGCTCGAGGTAGGCGAAGTCGAGGCCGTCGAGCGGCGCTCCGTCGTCGTCGAGTTCGATGTCGGCGAAGGCGTTCGCGACGTGGACGGCGGTGAGGCACGAGAAGTCGTCCTCCGTCCACTGCGAAGGGACGTGGTGGAAGAGCACGGCCTCGACCACGCTCGCCGGCAGGCTCCACTTGTCGAGCAGGTAGGCGCCCACCGCGGCGTGCGACGCGCCGAACAGCCGCCGCTCGAGTTCCGCGCGATCGCCGCGGTCGCGTTCGGCGAACGCGTGCGCGGCCTGGAAGCGGTCGGGGCGGTTCTTCGCGAGCACGAGCTGGCCCGCGTCGTGCATCATCCCCGCGAGGAAGCCCTCCTCCATCTGCGCCTTCGTCGCGCGCTCGGCCTGCAGGTTCGCGCGCGCGAAGTTCGCCACGCGCATCGTGTGCTTCCAGCTCTCCTCGATCGAGAACGCGCCCAGCTCGTCGTCGTCGTACTGCGAGTAGACGCCGACGGAGAGCACGAGCGACTTCAGCACGTCGAGCCCGAGGAACGTGGCGGCTTGCCCGGGGCTCGCGATCCGCTCGCGTAGGCCGAACACGGCGGAGTTCACGGTCTGGAGCACCTTCGCCGTCATGCCGGGGTCCTTGGCGATGATCCGGCCGAGGCTCTCGATCGTCGCGTCGGGCGCCTTCGTCGCCTCGACGAGCTCGAAGTAGAGCGAAGGCACGCTCGGCAGGTGGTCGAGCTTGTCGACGAGCGCCAACAGCTTCGGGTTGCCCAGGATTTCCTTCAACGCGAGCCCGCGCGCGAGCGCGGACCGCAGCGTCTCGGCGCGCGCGTTCTTCGCGAGCGAATGGTGCGCGTCGGCCGCGGTCCTCCGCGCGAGCTCCGCCTCCGCCGGCGCGATGAGCAACATGCGCACGATCGACGGTCGCTTCGACTTCACCTCGGCGAGCAGCGGACTGCCGCTTGCGCCGGACATGGAGACGCTGGACACGACCGCGTCGTAATCGCCGTGCTCCAACGCATCGAGCGCTTCGCCGCCGTTCGTCGCGGAGGAGAGCTCCCACGCGGCGCGGGAGTTCGTGAGCTTCTTCTGCAACTCCGCGAGCACCGCGGGATCGTCGTCGACGAGGAGGATGCGCTTCATGGGGAACCGCGGGGGCGGCGCACCGTGCATCGGAAGCGGAAGGGGGCGTCGCTTGAGTTCCTTCGCGACCCTTCGTCGAGGACCGCACGCGATCGTCAGCGGAGCGCGTGCTCGGGAATGGTCAGTGCGCGAGCTCGACCTCGACCGCGCTGCCCGGCGCGAGCTGGTCGCGGCCCTCGAACAGGTCGATGCGCACGCGGACGAAGGCCGGGTGCGTCGAATCCGACGGCGCGGGCGGAACCGAGAGCTCGAGCACCTGCCCCTCGAAACGCGCGCTCGGGAGGAGCGAGCTCGTGATCCAGACGGAAGCACCCTTCTGCCAGCCGGCGGAGAGCGGCGCGAGGTCCGCCTCGACGTAGAGACGCGCCGGATCGCGCAGCGTGACCAGCACGGCGCCCGCTCCGACGTTCTCGCCCGCCTGCGTGTGGACGCGCTGGACGAGCGCGGGCATCGGCGCGCGCAGCTCGACGTTCGCGAACTCCGAAGTGACGCCCCGCAGGCGCGCCTGCATCGCCTGCACGGCGGCGCGCGCGGCGTCGAGGTCCTCGCGGCGCGCGCCCTTGGAGCGGATCGAGAAGCGCTCCTGCATCGCGGCGAACTCGGCGTCGAGGCGCTCCCGCTCGGCGCCGGACGACTGCTTCGCGCGCGCGGCGAGCTCGTCGCACTGCGCGCGCAGCTCGCGCAATTCCTCGGGGAGCGCGCCGCGCTCGAGGCGCGCGAGCTCGGCCGCGAGCCGCGCGCACTCGGCTTGGAGCTCGTCGCGCCGGTGGGTGAGCGCCGTCGCGTCGAGCGTGAGCAGCACCTGATCCTTCGCGACGCGCGCGCCGGGCTGCACCGTCACGAGCGCGACGCGGCCCGGCGCGAGCGCGGCGACGCGCAGTTCGTCCACGACGACGACGCCGTGCGCGCGCGCGCCGGGCCCCGCGCCGTGGGTGCACGACGCGCCGACGAGACCGAGGAAGAGGAGGAGTGCGCGCATCCCGGAAGGATAGCGCGCGCGCGCCGCGCGCGAAGCCCGCCGATTCAGCACGCGGAAGCGGTCGGAACGCGGCCGCGCCGCGAGTGTCCCGTCCCACAAGTATCTTGGACGAGGCGCCGTGATGGGTCGAGGCGGGCAAGGCGCGCTGACGACGCGTATTCGCTGCACTACTCGGAGGAGGCGCAACGCCGCCAGCGTCGATCCGGCGCGGCGGATCGTTCAAGATACTTGTGGGACGGGACACTAGGATCGGCGCCCTTGTCCCGCGTCCTGCACATGACGGTGTTCGCGCTGCTCGCCCTCGGCGTGCTGTTCGGCATGCACCGCTACGTCTGGGCGCGCCTCGTGCGCGACGTGCTCCTCCCCAAGCCCTGGCGCGTCGTCGCGACCGCGTTCGTGGCCCTCGCGGGGCTCGCGATCGTCCTGACCTTCGTGCTCGCGCGCAGCCACGTGGAGGACTCGCTCACCGGCCCCACCGGCCTCGTGTGGACGTGGTTCGGCTTCGTGTTCTACGCGTTCTTGTTCGTCCTGCTGTTCGATCTCGCGCGGCTCGTGCTCGGAGTCGCCCGCCGTCGGAAGGGCCGCGCCGCCGAGAACGGCGCGCTCCTCGTGGAGCGCCGGGCGCTCTTGTCGCGCGGGATCGCGAGCGCCGCCGCGCTCGGAGCGGGCGGCACGACGTGGGCCGGCCGCCGCTCGGTGCAGGAGCTCACGACGCCCGTGGTCGAGGTCGAGCTCGCGCGTCTCTCGCCTGCGCTCGACGGTTTCCGCATCGTGCAGCTCTCCGACGTCCACTTCGGCCCGCTGCTCGGCGCGCGCTTCCTCGAGGAGATCCTGGAGCGCGTCGAGGCGCTGCACCCCGACCTCGTCGCGATCACCGGCGATCTCGTCGACGGTTCGATCGAGGAGCTCGGCCCACGCCTCGAGCGCATCACGGCCCTCCGCGCGCCGCACGGCGTGTTCTTCGTGACGGGCAACCACGAGTACTACTCGGGCGCGGACGCGTGGATCGCCTGGCTGCGCGAGCGCGGCGTGCGCGTCCTGATGAACGAGCGCGTCTCGATCGGCACGGACGGCGCGAGCTTCGACCTCGCGGGCATCCCGGACCGCGACGGCGGGATGTTCGCGCCCGAGCACGCGGTCGATCTCCCGCGCGCGCTCCTCGGCCGAGAAGCTTCGCGCGAGCTCGTGCTCCTCGCGCACCGCCCGTCGCACGTCGACCTCGCCGCGCGGCACGGCGTCGGGCTCCAGCTCTCGGGCCACACGCACGGCGGACAGTTGTGGCCGTTCGGCGCGCTCGTGCGGCTCGCGGAGCCCTACGTCGCGGGTCTGCACCGCCACGCGGACGCGACGTGGATCTACGTCTCGCGCGGCACGGGCTTCTGGGGCCCTCCGTTGCGCGTCGCGAACCCGGCGGAGATCGCGTGCATCGTGCTGCGCGCGCGACCGTCGGCGGCGTCCGGCCGCTGATCGGTCCGACGACGAAGCCGTCTGGACTCGACGGGGTCCGGTCAGGCCGCGCGTTGTTCGATGGGCGCCGCCTCGATCGAGACCTGGAGGGGCTCCTCGATCCCGAAGCTGCGGCCGAAGTTCGCGAGGCGCTCGAGCACCGAGGACGTGACCTCTTGTCCGCGCGGGACGACGAGCATGCCCGTGCTCGTGCGCACGTCGTTCTCGAGCACCATGCCCAGGCCGAGCTGGTTCAACCGCACCGTCCGGTGCACGCGGCCCGTCTAGCACGGTTGCAGGCGCTCGAGGATCGCGGAAAGGCGCGGGTGGAACTGGCGACCGCGTTGAAGGAGCGAGGCGAGCGAGATCGAGGCCCCCGGCGCGGAGAGCGCGAGTGCGTCCATGGCGCGCGCCACCTGGAGCATCTGCGCGCCCAGCACCACCGTGTCGCCGAGCTCGTCCGCGCGCGGCGCGAGCGCCGCCCACTCGACGTCCTGGTGCTCGACCATCGCCGCGACGCGTTCGAGCCTGGGGATCGTCCGGATCCACCGACCGCCGATCTCCGTGTGGGCGCGCAACTGCTGCAGTTCCTTTTCCCCGAGCTCGACGCCGCACTCGGCGCGCGCCAGCAGGTCCTGGGGCAGTGCGACGCATCCGATCTGCGACAAGAGCGCGGCGATCTCGAACTCCCAGCGATCGCGGATCTCGAGCAGGTCGCACATGAGGAAGACGTGCGAGCGCAACCGGGACGTGCGACCGAACGTCGCGGGCATCATCAGGCTCGTGATCTCGCTCAACAGCAGGATGCTGCCCTTCAACGTGCGTTCGAGGAGCTCCTGCTCCACGCGCCGCATGCGTTGTTCGTCCAGGCAGGCGGCGAGCGCTTCGAGCACGGTCTGCGCCGAGCTCGGTTTCGTCAGCAGCCTGTGGATCTTGCCGGAGTTGATCGCGGCCGCGGCCGACTTCATGTCCGCCTGGCCGGTGAGCAGGATGCGCACGCTGTCCGGCTGGAGCTCGAACACGCGCGAGAGGAACGCCGCTCCGTCCATTCCCGGCATGCGCATGTCGCTGACGATCGCATCGAACGGTCCGACGGTGCGGAGCTTCTCGAGCCCTTCCTCGCCGCTGCCCGCCAGCGTGAGCTCGTGCACTCGGCCGACGTGTCGGCGGAGCCCCTCGAGGACGTTGGATTCGTCGTCGACGCACAACACGCGCGCGCGACGGACGGTCGGCTGATTGGAGGAAGCGGTTTCGGTGCTCATGTGGAAGCGCGAGCCCGGCCCCAGGCCCGCGGCTCACGCCTCGATGTTCGGTGTCCGCGCCCCAAGACCTGAGACGAACCCATCAACGGACTTGTCGATGCTCAAGCCCCGCGCCTTCGGATCCCGAACGGGAGCCAGTCCGGGTCCGCACCCACCCGGCTCGTTCCGTTCCCTTCGCACGTTTCGAGCGTGCACCGATGTCCACACTCTCCATCGCTCCGGCGGCGCTCCTCGCCCACCTGCCGTTCGTCCTCGCGCTCATCGGCCGCGACGGCCGCGTGGAGCTCTGGTCCATGGGCGCGGAGCGCGCCTTCGGCGTCGGCACGTTTCGCGCGCTCGGGCGGGATCTGCGGGCCCTGGGGCTCGCGTGGGATCAAGAGCGAGTCGACGCGGCCATGCAGGCCTGCCGCGAGACGAACACGACCCAGAAGGTCGAGGGTCTGACTCTCGTCGTGCGCTCGAACCGGAGGATCTTCGGTCTGACGTTCCATCCGCTGTTGCTCGACGATTCGGGCATTGCACCCATCCTGCTCCTCGCCTCCGACGTCACGGAGCGCGAGCAGGTCCTGCAGGAGCGGTTGACGCGCACGCGGCTCGAAACCTCGGCCCGCCTCGCGCGCGCCGTCGCGCACGAGATCAACACTCCGCTCCAGTTCCTCTCCGACGACCTCGAGTTCCTCGCGGAAGCGGTGCAAAAGCTCGCGGCGGTCGTGCCCGAGGCGGCGAGCGGCTCGAACGGCGAGCTGGGTTTCCTGGCCGCGGAATCCACGCCGGTCGTCGCCGAGATGCGCGAGGGGCTGAGCCGCATCGCGCGCATCGTCCGCGCGCTTGGCGACTGCGTCCAGACCTCGAACGACAAGCGGCACCCCGTCGACGTCCAAGCATTGGTGGAGCTCGCGATCGCGGAGGTGCTGGCGGAGAAAACCGATGCTCCGAACTTCGAGCGCCTGCTCGAAGCCGATCGTCCGGAGGTGCAGTGCTCCCCGGAGGAACTCCAGCGCGCGCTTCGCGAGCTCGTGCTCGACGCGGTGTCGACCCATTTGGCGGCCGGCGATCGGTCCGCGGGAGCGCGCGTCTCCGTGCGCGTGTGGAACGAAGGGGAGAACGTCCTCGTCGCGGTGTCGGATGGTCTGGAGTGCGCCCCGGAGGCGCGCGAAGGACGGCTCGAGCCGTTGGTCGAGGGCGCCAGTCCGAGCGAGCGCGCCGGCGCGGGGCTCGCCTTCGTGCAGACGGTCGCCCACGGCCTCGGCGGCGGACTGCGCATGGACCCCGTGGCGGCGAAACACGGCGCGTTCGTGCTCAGGTTGCCCTGTTCCGGCGCGCCGTCGGCGGCCGTTGGAGGTGGAGGATGAAATCGGTCCTCTTCGTCGACGACGAACCGCGGGTCCTGCTCGGACTGAAGCGCATGCTCCACGGGATGCGCGGCGAATGGGACATGGAGTTCGCCGAAGGCCCCAGCGCCGCCTTGCAGGCGGTCGAACGACGCGCTTTCGACGTCGTCGTCACGGACATGCGCATGCCGCAGATGGACGGCAACGCGCTGCTCACGCAGGTCCAGAAACGCAGCCCGTCGACGATTCGCATCGTGCTCACGGGCCAGGCCGACCCCGCCGCCGCGCTCCAGGCCACGACGCTCGCGCATCGGTTCCTCTCCAAGCCCTGCGACGCCGAGTCGCTGAAGGAGACGGTGCGGCGGTGCTGCGCGTTGCAGGAGCTCCTCCAACAGAAGGAGCTGCGCGACCTCGTGGGCGCCGTGGGGTGCGTCCCCGCGATCCCGAGCGTCTACGAGGAATTCACGCGGGTGCTCCAGGACCCGGACGCCGACCTTCAGGCGCTCGCCAAGGTCGTCAAGCAGGACCCGCTCATCTGCGCGAAGCTCCTGCACCTCGTCAACTCGGCCTTCTTCGGCGCCGCCCAGCGCATCGCGACGATCGAGCACGCGCTGAACTACCTGGGCACGAAGACCGCTCAGCAGCTCATCCTCAACGTCGAGCTCTTCGAGCGCGTGCCGGTCGACAGCGCGCGCACGGGGGTCGACATGCTGTGGGAGCAGCGTCACAGCCTCCAAGTGGCGGACTTCTCGCGACGCATCGCCAAGGACCTCGTCAACGCGGATCACGCCTTCACGGCTGGAATCCTCCACGACGTCGGTCGGATGCTCGTCGCGGCGCTGTTGCCCGAGCGCGCGGCGGAGATCAGCCTCGAGAAGTCGACGAGCGAAGAACACGGCCATGCGATCGAGCAAGCGGTGCTCGGCGCGACGCACGCGGAGCTCGGCGCCTATCTGTTCGGGCTCTGGTGCCTGCCGCATCCGGTCGTCGAGGCCATCGCCTTCCACCACCGGCCCGCTGCGATCGACCTCGAGCGGCCCGGGCTCGCCACGGTGCTCCACGTAGCGGACGCGCTCATCCACGAAGCGGAGGGGCGGAAGCCGCGCTTGGACGAAACCCACGTGCAGCGGATGGGGCTCTCGAAGGCGCTCGAGGCCTGGCGCGCCGCGGCGCGCGTCGCACCGCGTGATCAGCAACCGAGTTGAGAATCGAGAACGAGCATGGACAACGCAACGAATCAGGTCGCGCACGAGATCCTGCTGGTCGACGACGAGCCGAACATCCTGTCCGGACTCGCGCGCAGCCTGCACTCGGAGGGCTACAAGGTGCGGTGCGTCAACTCCGGTCGCGAGGCCCTCTCCGCGCTGCAAGCCCGACGCGTCGACGCGGTGGTCACGGACCAGAACATGCCCATCATGAAGGGCATCGACCTGCTCGCGCACGTCGCGAACCTGTACCCGGAGACCGTGCGGATCATGCTCACGGGGGAGGCGACGCTCGACGTCACGCTCCAGGCGATCAACACGGGCCAAGTCCACCGATTCCTCGTCAAGCCTTGCCACGCGCTCGAACTCTCGCTGGCGCTGCGACAGCAGTTCGAGCAGCGCGCGCTCCTCTCCGAGGCCGTGCGCCTTCTGCGCGAGGCGCGCCGGCAGAAGTCGGTGCTCGAGCGCTTGGAGCGGGCGAACCCCGGCATCACGCATGTCGATCGCGACGAGGACGGAGCGATTGAGCTCGACGGCGCCGACTGCCAACAACTCGTCGAACAGATTCGCGCCATGTTCGGCCCGACCCAACCCTGAACCCGATCGCACGGAACGACCCATGAAGACCGAACAGACGAAGTGGACCCCCGAGAAGGGCTGGCAACCCGCGGCCCCTGGAACGCTGGGCGACGCAGCGGACCTCGTGTTCGTGTTCGGAGCAACCGAGCTCCTGCGGACGGGCGCGCTGACGGAACCGCTGGCGGCGCTCTACCCGCGCGCCCACGTCGTCGGCTGCACGACCGCCGGCGAGATCGAGGGCACGCACGTCGAGGACGGCACCATGGTCGTCACGGCCATCGCGTTCGAGCGCACCCGCGTCGTGGCGCGCTGCATCGAGGTCGGATCGAACGGCGACAGTTTCGCGCGCGGAGCGGAGCTGGCGGCGAGCCTGTTCCCCAAGGATCTCGCGCACGTGTTCGTGTTGAGCGACGGTCTGATCGTCAACGGCAGCGAACTCGCGAAGGGCATGAGCTCGGCGCTGCCGGCCGGCGTGATGGTGACGGGCGGGTTGTCGGGCGACGGCGCGCGCTTCGCGGAGACGTTCGTCGTCTGGGAAGGCCGCCCGCGTCGCAACGCGGTCGTGGCGCTCGGTTTCTACGGCGACCGGATCCGCGTGGGGCACGGATGCCTCGGCGGGTGGGATACCTTCGGCCCCGAGCGCATCGTGACGCGCTCGCGCGGCAACGTGCTCTTCGAGTTGGACGGGAAGTCCGCGTTGGAGCTCTACAAGCAGTACCTCGGCGAGCACGCTCGCGGTCTGCCCGCGACGGGGCTCTTGTTCCCGCTCTCGGTGCGTCAGTCCGGCTCGAAGGAGTCGGTCGTGCGCACGATCCTGTCGATCGACGAGGCGGCGCAGAGCATGACCTTCGCCGGGGACGTGCCCGAGGGCTCGGTCGCCCGCTTGATGCGGGCCAACATCGACCGGCTGGTCGACGGCGCGATCGGCGCGGCGCAGTCGACCTGCGCGCTGTCGAAGGACGCGCATCCCGAACTCGCCATCCTCATCAGTTGCGTCGGGCGCAAGCTCGTCCTCAAGCAGCGCGTCGAGGAAGAGGTCGAGGGTGTCCGCGACGTCCTCGGCGAGGAGACCTGCCTCGCCGGTTTCTACTCCTACGGCGAGATCTCGCCCAGCACTCCGTCGGTGCGCTGCGAGCTCCACAACCAGACGATGACGATCACCACGTTCTCGGAGCACGAATGACGCTTCGGTCCGACCCGTCGTCCATCCACTCCCTGCTCGCGCGGCAGGTGCAGAAGCACCTCGGTCCGGAGCTCGGGGCGTCGCCCCGTCTGGAGCCGTTCCTGGCCGCCGTGGACGAAGCCTACCGCCAATTCGAGACGGAGCGGCTCTTGGGCGAGCGCTCGCTCGAACTCTCCTCGCGCGAGCTCCACGAGGCGAACGCGCACATGCGCGCCGTGTTCCAGGCCGTACCCGACGCCTTCGCGCGCGTGAACGCCGCGGGCGAGGTCGTGGACGTGCGCGGCGGTCGGACCGCGATGCTCTTCCTCCGGAACCAGAGCTCGTCGACGCGCAAGACGGTCGTCGACCTCTTTCCACCGGAGCTGCGCGATGCCGTCGAGTTCGCGATCGACGAGGTCCGCGAGAACGGCCGTCCGTCGAGCCTCGACGTCTTCCTGGACTCCGACGGCGAGCGCGAGGTCGTCGAGGCGCGCTTCCTACCCATGCTCGAGGGCGAGCTCCTGCTCGTGCTGCACGACATCCGCGAACGCAAACTGGCCGAGGAGGAGAATCGGCGGAGCCAGGAGCTCCTGAGCGCGATCTTCGACGGCGCGGCGGAGGGGATCTGCCAGCTCGACCCCGAGGGACGCGTCGCCTTCGTCAACCGAAGCTCGGAGCGGATGCTCGGACGCGCGGCCGGCGAGCTGATCGGCCGCGACTTCCACGCGCTCGTCCATGCCTCGAAGGAGGGGTGCTGCTCGGCGCGTCCGGGCGGGTGCGCGTTCGCGTCGGCGCTGCGTTCAGGCGCCGCGTTCCACAACGAACACGAGTCGTTCTCGGGCGTGAACGGCAGCTCCTTCCTCGTCGAGGTCGTGTTCTCGCCCCTGTCGGTGGCCGAGCAGGGTTGCGGCGGAGCGGTGCTGACCTTCCGGGACGTGACCGAGCGCGACCGGCTCCGCTCCCAGCTCGCGGAGGTGCAGCGGCTCGAATCGATCGGGCAGCTCGCCGCGGGCATCGCGCACGAGATCAACACGCCGACGCAGTACATCGGGGACAACACGCGCTTCGTGCGGGATTCCATGAGCCAGGTGCTCGCGCTGCTCTCCGAGGCGCGGAAAGCGTTCGCGGCGCCCGCCTCCGCCGGTCCGGGGGCGTTGGACGAACTGCAGAGCCAGTTCGCGGCGGTCGATCTGGACTTCCTCCTTCAAGAGATTCCCTCGGCGCTCGACCAGTCGCTCGACGGCATCGGACACGTGGCGCGCATCGTGCGGTCCATGAAGGAATTCGCGCACCCGGGCGCGGACGAGATCGCGCCGGCGGACCTCAACAAGGCCATCGAGAGCACGACGGTCGTGGCGCGCAACGAGTGGAAGTACGTCGCCGAACTCGTCCTCGAGCTCGACCCCGAGCTCCCGCCCGTCCCGTGCATGCTCGGGAGCATCAACCAGGTCGTCCTCAACCTGATCGTCAACGCGTCGCACGCGATCGAGGATCGCATCGGCCGGGAATCCGAGCAGCGCGGCCGCATCACGATCCGCACGCATCGCGACGGCGACTGGGTGCAGATCGACGTGCGCGACACCGGCACCGGCATCCCCGAGGCCGCCCGCGGGCGCATCTTCGATCCGTTCTTCACGACGAAGGCGGTGGGGAGGGGCACGGGACAGGGGCTGACCCTGGCGCACACCGTCGTCGTCGAGAAACACCACGGGAGCCTCACCTTTGACACCGAACTGGGCGTCGGAACGGTGTTCCACGTGCGTCTTCCGCTCTTGCCGGTGGCCGCACCGAGCCATTGAGAGCGGCGGCGGGACGCGCCCCGCGTTCGCTGCTCCTCGAAACGGTTCGGCGTGTCAGCGGAACACGACCGGCCACGACGCCGTGAACTCGGTGCCGGTGCTCGGGTCGACGGCGAAGGCCTGGAAGGCGAGCAGCGCTCCGATCGGGCTCGTGCTCGGCAGTGTGAAGGGGAAGGTCACCTCGCCACTCGCGGGCACGAGCCCGAGGCCCCAACTGCGCAGTTGCTCGACGAGGCGGTCCTCGATGCTCGCGGGGAGGTCCTCGACGATCGGGCGGCGGCCCAGGCGCAGGCGCACGTCGGTGCCGGGAGCGGCATGGACCACCATCGTGCAGGCTGCGCCCGGCCCGCTGACGGGCGGGAGCATCTCGAGCGTCGGGTCGGGCGTCGCGGGGACTGTCACGGGGCCGATCGTCGTCGGGCCGAGCGAGCCGTCGCAGAAGTAGCCCGCGCCCAAGAGCGTCGCGCCCGAGACGCGCGCGCTGGCCGAGGGGAAGACGACGCGCACGCCCGTGCCCGGGAGGCCGTCGTACGCGCACTCGTTGCTGTAGCCGTTGAATCCGCCGGACAACGTGTCCGTCGGGACGCCCGTGAGCAGCAGCACGGAGTCCGCCGCCGTGAGACGCGCCGCGTCGCCGCCATCGCCGCCGTAGGACTGGAAGAGCGTCGTCGACGGGTTGTCGCCGCCTTCGCCGCCGCGCAGCGTCGAGAGCGCCGCGTGCACGTTGCCGCCGGGGCCGATGCGGAGCGCGTGGCCGCCGTGCGGGCGCGTGGGTGAGTTGGCCGTGTCGTAGCCGTCGCGGCCGCGCAGGTTCGAGCGCACGAGCTCGACGCGCGCGTTCGTCACGCGCATGGCGTCCTGGCCGACGAGGTAGGGGATCCCGGCGTTGTTGCCCGGGACGCTCAGGCGTTGGAAGCGCACGTCGGTCGCGTTCGCGACGTCGACGGCCTGCGTAGGGACCGCGCCGATCGTCCCGCGCACGGTGAGGCCCTGCGCGATCACGACGCGCGGGCAGTCCGCGATCACGAGCGTGTCGCACGCGAGGTTCACGAGCAGCGCGCGGAAGGTCGTCACGTTCTGCACGGTGATGCCGCCGAGCACGTTCGCGCCTGGATCCGCGACGAGCGTGAGGCCTTTGTCGAGCACGAAGGAGGAGTAGCTCCCCGGCCGCACGATGAGCACGTCGGCCGGCGCCGCCGCGGCGATCGCGGGCGGGAGGTCGGTGTAGTTCGCGCCCGGTCCGCCCGCGGCGTCGACGATCCATGTGCTCGCGCGCGCCGTCGAGGCGGCGAGGGCGAGAGTCAGTCCGAGCGCGAAGGCACGTCGTGAGCAAAGCGTGGTCATCGTCGGTTCTCCAGGGTCCTCGAGCGCTTGCCGGGAGGGAGGCACGCGTTGCGCCGCGTCGGGATTTTCGCACAGCGACGCACCTGGATCCTACTCCGGCGGTCGCGCGAACGCAGCCGGCCGGAGAGCGTCGGTGCGACGCCTCTGCGCCCCGCTACGCACACCAGCCCGAGCCGCCTCGAACGCGCCGACTTGGCACGCGACCGGGTGGCGCTGCATCCTGGCGGCATGCGGCTCCTCCGATCGTTGCCCGTGCTCCTCGCGTTCGCCGCTGTCGTCCCGTTCGCGCGCGCGGGCGACAAGGTCGACCTCGCGGGCGACGTGACCTTCGCCGTGTCCGCGCTCGAGAAGGAGTGCGGCGCGCTGCTCGCGGCGAAGAAGATCGACTGGAAGAAGGCGACGGCGCCGCTGCTCGCCGACGCGAAGAAGCTGAAGGAGCCCGCGGAGCTCGCGAAGCTCCTCGTGCGCTTGCTCGCGCGCCTCGAGGACGGGCACTGCGAGCTGCGTCCGCTCGACGCGGCGAAGGACGTGAAGGTCGAATGGCCCGATCGGAGCGGCGGTCCCGGGCTGTTCCTGTGCCGCGTCGGGAAGAAGTACTTCGTGAAGAGCGCGTGGGCCACCGCGGCGGAGGTCGGCGTCGAGCCGGGCATGGAGGTGCTCTCGATCGACGAGCTCTCCGCGGAGAAGTGGATGACGAAGCGCATCGAGTCGATCCGCGACATCACGTCGTTCTCGACGGACCAGCAGGCCTTCTACTACACCTGTCACTGGGGCCTCGCCGACGCGATCGGCACGCGCATGGAGCTCGAGCTGAAGGATCTCGCGGGCGCGAAGAAGAAGCGCACGATCACGTTCTCGAAGCGCAACCAGGTGCCGAACGGGCCGGTCTTCCCGCCCGAGGGGCTGGAGACCGCGGGCGACCTCGCGTTCGGCCGCACGGCGGCTGGCTACGGCTACGTGCACCTGCGGCGCATGAAGGAGAGCGTCGTCGACGACCTCGACCGCGCGCTCGCGAAGATCGGCGACGTGAACGGTCTCGTGCTCGACTTCCGCGCGAACGGCGGGGGCGGCTTCGACCACGAGGCGTTCATCGGCCGCTTCGTTCCGGCGGGGAAGTCGATCGCGTTCGGCGTGTCGCACGCGAGCGCCGGCGCCGTCACCTATGGCGGCCCGATCGTCGCGATCGTCGACGCGGGGGTGCGCAGCGCGGGCGAGACGGCGGCGGATCTGTTCAAGGAGGACGGCCGCGGCTACGTCATCGGCGAGAGCGCCACCGCGGGCATGTCGTCCTCGAAGATGACCATCGAGCTCCCGTCGAAGCTGTTCGCGCTCTACGTGTCGACGCGCTCGAACCACGCGCGCGCGAACGGCGGGAAGGGCCTCGAGGGCATCGGCGTGCTCCCGCACGAGGTCGTCGAGTACGACCCGAAGGACCTCGCGGCGAAGCGCGACACGTTGATCCTGCGCGCGGAGGCGCTGCTCGCGAAGTTCCCGCAGGAGAAGGTGCCGTACGACCCCGCGCAGTTCGGTTGGAAGTCACCGGTGGGGAAGTAGGCGCGCGGTGGCGGTCCAACTCGCACGCTCGGTGCTCGCGGCGCGCGACGGAGCCCCGGCGTGATCCTCGCGGCGCTCCTCGCGCTCGCGCAGGACGCGACGGCGCGCTCGTCGGACTGGATCACGACCGGCGTGGACTGCGAGCTCTTCGCGGCGGGCGACCTCGACGGCGACGGCTTCGACGACGTGCTCACGGTGAACGGCGCGCGCGAGCTGTGCGGTGCGTTCACGGTGCGCGGGTGGAAGGCGAGCGCGTGGAGGAAGCTCCTCGACGCGCCCGAAGGCGTGCTCGGGATCGCGGTGCTCGAAGCCGACCCTCGAGGGCCGGCGGCACAGGTCGTCGTGTGGACGCGCTCCTCGATGTCGGTGCACGCGTGGAAGGACGGAACGCTCGTCGCCACGCGGGAGTTCGGCGCGCCGGACGAGCACGTGTTCGGCGCAGGCGCGGTGCAGGAGGGCGCCCTCGTGGTCGCGACGGGTCCGCAGTCGTCCGCGCGGCTCGCGTTCGGCGCGGACGAGCTCGCAACCAGCGGGCGTTTCTCCGCGCGTCGGCCGCAGCTCCACGGCGATCCGCCGCCGTACGAGGGCGTCGACGGGACGCTCTGGGTCCCGGCAACAGCGCTCGCGCTCGACGCGGACGGCGACGGGGTCGACGATGCGCTCGAGGTCTACACGTGCGAGCGACCGCACCGCCACCGCGCGCTGCGCCTGACGCTGGGCGCCGGCCGGGACGACGCCGACCATGACGGGCTCGACGACGTCCGCGAGCGCGCGCTGCGCACCGATCCCCACGACCGCGACACGGACGACGACGGGTTGCTCGACGGGTGGGAGGTCGACGGTCTCCCGCGCGGCTTCACGCTGCCCGACGGGAAGCTCGACCCGCGCCACCAGGACGTGATCGTCGCGATCAGCCGGTACGCGGAACTCGACGAGTCGGCGACACGTCACGAGCTGCACGAGGCGCAGCACCTCTTCGACGAGCTCGCGACGACGAACCCCGACGGGAAGTACGGGATCCGCCTGCACTACCTCTGGCTCCCGGAGGTGCCGAAGGAGCGCCAGGGCAACTGGCCCGAGGTCGGCGAGCGCGAGCTCCCGCCCGCGTTGCGCGGCGTCGCGCACTGGATGCAGGTGACGCCGGGGGGCGGCGGGCAGTCGATGCAGTGTGGCGACCAGGGCGGGTGCGGGCTCCACTGGGCAGCGTTCGCGCACGAGCTCGGGCACCAGCTCGGGCTCTCGCACACCGGCGATTCCGCGCCCGCGTGGTGTCCGCTCTATCCGTCGCTGATGAACTACGCGTTCAACTACTCGTTCGGCGGGCGCGCGGCGGCGATCCGCTTCTCCGACGGGCGGCTTCGCGGCGTCGAGCTGCGCGAGGACGCGCTCCCCGAGTCGCTCGCGTTCCCGATCGGCGAGCTGCGCTACCTCGCCGCGCCGCCGTTCCGCTTCACGCTCCAGGAGGCGGACGAGCACACGACGCGCATCGACTGGAACCACGACGGCGTGTTCTCGGAGACGCCGGTGCGCGCGGACGTGAACTACGGCGGATCGACGAGCTGCGGCGTGCGTCACGACGTCGAGCTCGCGGCCACGGGGCCCGCGCTCGGCCGCATCGGCGAGACGATCGTGCTCGCGCGCGTCGACGCATCGCGCTTCTCCGTGCGGGTGCAGGCGTACGAGGGCGGCGAGCGCTGGTCGCCGGCGATCGCGCTCGAGCCGTCGGGGCCGGTGAGCGAGGTCGTCGTC
>JACRIO010000275.1 GCA_016220035.1 Planctomycetota bacterium
CTCGACCTCCAGCGCCACGCTCCCGGCCGCGGCGTCGCGCTCGCGCGGCACGCGCCGCGTGCTTGGGTGGACGAGCGCGGGACGCGGAGCGAGCTCGAAGCGCTGCGCGGTGCCTGCGTCGACCTCGTGAGCGCGATCGGCAACCCCGCGGCGTTCGAGCAGACCGTGCGCGCGCTCGGCGTCGAGCTCGATCGCGTGAAGCGCTTCCCCGACCACCACCGCTACACGCGGGACGACGTCGCGGGCCTCGGGCAAGGGGAGCGCGTGCTCGTCACGACCGAGAAGGACGCGGTCAAGCTCGCGCCGCTCGGCGCGCGCTTCCAGGCGCTCGCGATCGAGACGGAATTCGCGCGCGACGCGGGCGTGCTCCACGCGCTCCTCGATGCGCTCCCGCGGGCGGGCGAGAGCATCGTGCGCGTGCCGTCGCGGAGGAAGCGGCGTGACTGACGCGCGCGCGGCTTCGCCGAAGGACGAACTCGAGGTCGACGAAGCGCCCGAGCACGCGCTCCATCTGCCCGCGGGCCTGCGCGCCGATTGGCCCGCGCCGCGCGTCGGAGTCTCCGGCCGGCGCGGAGGCGTGCTCGCGGCGCTCGAAGCAGCGGTCGTGAACGGCGCGATCGGCGGCGTCGCGCGACTCCCCGCCGGAGCCCAAGACGCCTTCGTCGCGGCCCTCGCGCGGCTCGCGTTCACGCTCGACCGCCGGCACACGAACGCGGCGCGCGCCTACGTGCGTCAAGCGCTCGGGACGGACGATGCACGGAGCGTCGACGCGCTCGTGCGCGCGAGCTGGCGCCACCTCCTCCGCGTCACGCTCGACTCCGCCGCGTTCGCGCGGGAGGTCGCGCCCGAGCGTGTGCGCGAGCACTTCGACGTCCGCTTCGGGCCCGACGTGCAGCGCCTCCTCGCGTCGAAGCAGGGCTCGATCGTCGTCGGCGCGCACGTCGGCGACTGGGAGGCGGGCGCGGCCGTGATGCCCTGGCTCGGGTTCGATCCGTTCTACGCGATCTCGCGTCCGCCGAAGAACCGTCCGCTCTCGGTGCGCGTCCAGACGCTGCGCGAGGCGCGCGGGATCCGCCTCCTGCCGCGGCGCGGCGCGATGCGGCAGGCGCCGGCGGTGCTGCGCGCGGGCGGCACGATCGCGATGCTGCTCGACCAGCGCGCGCGCTCGCGCCCGGTGATGGCGGAGTTCTTCGGCCGGCGCGCGCGCTGCGACCGCGGCGCGGGCGTGCTGTTGAAGCGCGTGTCGGCGCCGGTCGTCTTCGTCGCGTGCTACCGCGCGGAAGGACGCTTCCGTTGGCGACTCGAAGCCGAGCGCGTGCTCTGGCCGGAGGAAGCGCAGCACCTCTCCGTCGAGGAGCTCGTCCTGGTCGTGAACCGCGAGCTCGAGCGCATGATCTCGAAGGCGCCGGAGCAGTACTTCTGGCTGCACGACCGCTACCGCGGCGCGGAAGAGTCGGCCGCGGCGCGGTGACGGCTTTCCGGCCGCGCGAAAAGCGTTTCCAAGCACCGCGGGCAGTTGCTAGAGCATCGGCATGAGTCCGAGTCCCAACGACGCGCTCCATCCGTTCCCGGCGATGCGCAACGTGCGCACGTACCCGCTCGCGTCGCGCGAGAGCCTCGTCGACCTGCGCGATTTCTGCGCGACGCCCGAGCCGTTCCCGGAGTTCGCGCGCTTCGTCGACTCGCTGCCCGACATCTACGCGGGCAAGCACTTCAAGGAGCTCGTGACGCGCATCGTCCTCGCGAAGACGAATCGGAAGCCCGTCGCGGTGGCGCTCGGCGCGCACGTGCTCAAGGTCGGGCTCGCGCCGCTCCTGATCGACCTGATGCGCCGCGGCGTGATCGATCATGTCGCGATGAACAGCGCGGGAGCGATCCACGACTTCGAGATCGCGACCGTCGGCCGCACGAGCGAGGACGTCGCGAAGCAGTTGCCGCAGGGCGCGTTCGGGTTCGCGGACGAGACGGGCCGCGCGCTCGCGGAAGCCGCGCGCCGCGGTTGCGCGCCGAAAGCGGGCGACGCGGCCGGGTTCGGGTGCGGGCTCGGACGGATGCTGCTCGAGCGCAACGCGCCGCACAAAGAGCTCTCGGTGAGCGCGGAAGCGGTGCGCCTCGGCGTCGGGATCACGGTGCACGGCGCCATCGGCGCGGACATCGTGCACATGCACCCCGCGGCGTCGGGCGCGGACATCGGCGAGGCGTCGATGCACGACTTCCGCCACGTGTGCCGCTTCGTGCACGCGCTCGACGGCGGCGTGTGGATCAACGTGGGTTGCGCGGTGAGCCTGCCCGAGGTGGTCCTCAAGGCGGGGAGCGTCGCGATCAACCTCGCGGCGAGGCTGGACGGCATGACCACCGCGAACCTCGACATGCTGCGCCAGTACCGCGCGGAGACGAACGTCGTGCAACGTCCGCCCGGTCGCGGCATCTCGATCCTCGGCCAGCACGAGCTGATGCTCCCGCTCCTGCGCATGGCCGTCCTGTGCAAGCTGGCGGAGGCGGGGTGGCGGCCTTCGCCGCGCGGCGGATGAGCCGGCCCATCCCGGTGGTCTGCGGGCGCTTGTCTCGATCGTCGCGGAAGCCGAGACTGGCCGCGTGAACACCTTCGAGCTCGAAGCCACTCTCGAAAAGCTCGGTCGTCCGCGCGTGCTCATCGTCGGCGACCTCATCCTCGACCGCTACGTCACCGGCGACGTGTCGCGCATCTCGCCGGAAGCGCCGATCCCGATCCTTGGTCACGACGCGCGCGCCATGCTCGTGACGCCCAGCCGGGAGGAGGGGCAGCCGGCGCTCGGGCGCAAACTCACGCGCATCAAGAACATGCCGCCACGGACCGGACTCCGATTCGCACGGCCGAGCGACATGCGGAGCGCCTGAATTTCCCCGTCGCAAGACTCGCCTGCGAGAGCCTCGACAGGGGCACGAGGTAGGGGTAGGATCGGCACCCAGGCGATCGACCTCGATCGCTCCCAGCTGACTCTTGGTCTGAACCCGATCCCAGGGGATACCATGAACGGTCGCTCTCCCGCGCTCTCCCGCGCTCTCCCGCGCTCTCCCGCGCTCTCCCGCGCTCCTAGCGGGAGCGCTGTTCCTTCTCGTCGCTTCGGTGCGCGCTCAGGTTCCGCCACCTCCTCCGACGCCAACGACCCCACCGTTCACTGATCTGATCGCTTCCTATCCTTGGGGGCCTCAGACCGCGATGGAGGTAACGCCCGACAATCGGCTCGCATTCGCCGCTGCAGGTGCGGCCATTCACGTGCTCAATGTCGAGGCACTCGCCGCAGGAGTACCCCCGACGTCCGTCGAGCGAATCGAGCTCCCCTACTGCGCCCCGGAGGCAATGGTCTACCACCAGACCAGCACGGGCAAGCACCATCTCTACATCGCTGGCGGGACACTTGGGCTCTGGCGTGTCGAACTCTGCTCCGGCCTGTTTCCAGTTCAGACAACTCCACCTACTCCACCGACTCCGTGTGGTGCCGCGTACTACACGTACCCCAGTGCGACGCGGCCGGTGCAACTCGCTGTCGTGGACGACGGGATGCAGAGGAAGCGCTGCGTGGATCTCTGCATCGTGGAGAACAACCCGCTCGCCGCCGGTGCCCCTCTGCTGTTCGCCCTCTTCGCGGCGCGGCGAGACGCGGCGATCGGCGCGACAGAACTGCTTGCATTCAGGCTCGATCCCAATGGAAGTTGGGCTCCCTGGCCCTACCCAGGCCAGTCCGCGAACTTCGTTCGTTTCAGTTCCTCAGATCCCGTTGCCGGTTGGCCCGAGGCCAACAGCGCGGGGACTGCTGTCGCTGCCGATCCAGCGGACCCCAACTTTGTGTACGTTGCCCTGGGGAAGGGCGGGTTGGCGCGCGTTGAACTCACGCTTCCCCTGTTCACCGTCACGAAGATCAAGCGGCCGCCATGCCTCTTCGCCCCGACATGCACCGACGGCGAGTCCGTGCGCGACATCGCGATCGTCAGCACTGCCACGCAGGGCTCGTTCATGTACGCTGCCTCGGAGTACACCGGACTGCTCGAGTACAAGATCCCGCCTGGGACAACGCCCGCTGCGACACACCCAGATCATCCATCCAATTGGAATGCACAGACTCTCTCGCTCCCCACCGCATTTGCGGAGCGTGTAACCGCGATTTCGACCGGTGGAGACTATCTGTTTATCGCCGTCGCAACCCAAACCGGATCGGCGATCTTCAATGATACGCCGGCGCCCTTCAGGAATATCGGACATTGGGATGGACACTGTCTCGCCTACGGAATTCCGGACCCCAATTTCAGTCCCGGAAGCCCGGTCCCATTCTCAAGCGATTCCGTGACATGGTTTGATCGAGATGCAGCAGTTTCTGCATTCAACCCCGTCCGTAGAACAAACCCATCAATAACGGTCGGCAAGTGGTGGGGGAGCCTGTTGCTGCGACAGCGAACGCCGCACGACTATCGTCTTTATACTTGCAGCATGTACGATGCAACAAGCGTTCGTGAGCTGCAGTTTCCGACGTCTGGTCCGCCGCCAAGTGCCAGCAACCCTAACCTGGGTGCCCCAATTGTGACCTCGGGAAAGCACCTCGACTGGGGTTTGGCAGCAGGAGACGGGGTAGTCTCGGAACTCAACCCGAGCGTGACATTGTTTTCTTTGGACGGACCGTCCACTCCTGGGGCACCGGAAGGGTCAATGGCCTTCATCACGCCTCCACCCAATGAGGACATTGTCGTAGTTCCCGGATCCGACTCGCTGTGTCATCCTCCGCTCCCCAAGCCCGCTCCTCCTCCTGCTGCCGGAACGGGTGCGTGTGGAGACGGGCCCAACCCGTATCAAGGCGGGTTGCTGACTATGGCGCAATGGACAGATCCCGTGAATCCATCACGGGAGTGGTTCATGGCTGGCGATACCCTCAAAGAGAAATACGATCAGAACTGCGCCGGAACCGATTCCTGCTCAAGTCCATGTTCCACCTATTGGAAGGATATTCAGGTTGGAACGCCTGGTCAGATCGCTATCTCTAGTCAGGGATGGAGGGCGGTGTGGATGACACCTGGAAATTCGACGATCAGTTCAGGTGCGCCAACGCTTCCCAACCCGATTCGGTTCTGGCAGTTCGAGTCTCCCACCATTCAGCCATCAACAAAATCGGATTCGTATCCATATCTCTCATCGCGTGCACTGCCCGACAAGGACAGTCTCGGATACCCGCTTCTGTTGGCAGCCGTCCGAGGAGGAGCGGAGTCAGGACTGAAGCTGTTCCGTGGGAAGGATATTCGTCCAATAGCATTGAACTCCTACTGCAATTTCGTCGGTGGAGGCACCGGAGTTGGAGAATTGCTGTTGCAGGCTGGGGGATATTTCCCTCCCTGGAGCGAAGCGATTACGCATCCGGAGTTTGAGATTCCACCGAGCTCGCTGGGTGGGCCGTGTTACGCCTGGGTTGCTTGTGGAGGACTCAATGCGGGCAGGCCAAGGATGTGGAACAACACGCAGTGCGATTTTATGATCGGGCATGATCAATCAGGAAACCCCAGATGGGGCTGCGTAGTTGCATCAGGCTTCGTCGCTGCACACCCCGACGCTTGGACCACCGAGCGCTGTCAATACTGTCCTAACCCGCCTGCTGGACAGACATGCCCCAGCAACTGCATCACCGCAGGCGGACCACAGAACCCAGGGTGTCAGTGGGATAGCTACTATGGTCGAGCATTGATTAGCGTCTTTGACGTTCATGATGCCGCGACTGGTGCGGGTGGAGTTCTCGCGTCTCCCGTCCCTGTTCGGTATGGAATCGGACCGGATCAGAGCTTTGCTTGGGCGGTGCGGACTCGCTATTACCCCGCGACTGGGAAGACCTATGCATTTGTCGGCGACGTGCTTGGTAAACTACTCGTCTTTGACGTAACCGTGCCATTCAATGTCGATTCAGCGACCGGGCTCGCAGCTAGTCCACATGTGCCCTACTTGCCAATTCCTTCTGGCGCCAACTACGACCTGCTCCTGCCAGTTGCAGTGGTGCAGTTTCCGATAGACGCCGCTGACGGGTACAATAACAACTGCACGGACATTGAGCTTGATGAATCAGGACAGTGGACCTATTGTGCACTAGGGCGCGGTGGTGTGGCGGTGGTAAATACCGAAGATCCACGTCAACCTCAGATTCAGGTGATTCTGGACACGCCCGGCATGGCTACCGGGCTTGCATTGCGCAAGAACCAGTTCGGCGTGGAGCAGCTAGTCGTTGGAGACGGAGTCTGCGGGATAAGACTGTACGGACGTACTGGAACTGGAACTCCACCCTGATTAGGAGGAAGGAAGAAATGAAGATCCATGGCGGCACCTTCGATCGCTACGCGAGGGCATTGCGTAGCGTAGTGTGTTGCTTGTCAGCGGTCCTTTTCCTCGCGTTCTCCGGGCACGGGCAGTGCCGGTCGTGGGACCCGGCGATTGGTCAGTACTCGCCACAGGATCCGGCATCGGCCCTATTGACAGCACCCGATGGTGCGGGGAGTTCTCTTTATGCGGGTGGTGGTTTCTATGGGCTTGGTCCATCACATGTGCAGAAGTGGAATGGGACGGTCTGGACTGCAATCGGCACTCTAGGAGTTCTGAACGACTCCGTGTATGCGCTGGAAATGTATGGCAGCGGGACGGGATCGCAGATTTATGCAGGTGGAGCCCTGACGCTTGGTACTTTTGCACCGCAGGAGGGGATCGCCCGATGGACGGGCACGACGTGGGAGCGTGTGGAGTACGGAATTCCGGGCACCGTCTATGCCTTCGATGTCTTTCCACCAACGGGCGCCTCGGTGCTCATCGCTGGTGGGTTATTCGGAAACGCTGGCGGACCTGGCATCAACTACGCAAGCCGTATTGCCGCTTGGAATGGCACCTCCTGGTCGAAGCTGGGGGTGAATACGGTCGGTGGTGGCTTCCCCGACGGCGTCGTCCTCGCGCTCACGGTATGGGACAGTGGCCAGGGTCCCGAGCTCTACGCCGGGGGGACCTTCACCATGGCCGACGGCGTACCAGCCGCCGGCATCGCGCGATGGAATGGAACCAGTTGGTCGGACGTCGCGTCGCATCCGCCCTACGCGATCACCGACTTCGCGATTTTCGACGATGGCGCAGGCCCCGCGCTGTATGCCGCGGGCGGCTTTCGGATCTGGCGCTTTGACGGAGCAGCGTGGACGGAGATCGGCTGCCTGCCCAATGGCGGCATCAGCAAGCTCGCCGTATTCGACGACGGCGACGGCCCCGCGATCTTCGTAGGTGGGTACTTCACGCAGATCGGCGGAATTGGCGCGTCACACCTGGCCCGGTTCGATGGGATCAACTGGTCTCCCGTCGGTGGAGGAATCCCTTCTCACCCCCCCGCACTCAACGGCCAGATCGACGCGCTCGGCGTCTACGACAACGGTACGCGCTCCGAGCTCGTCGTCAGTGGCCTCTTCGACTCGGTCGGTGCGATCAGTGCGCGGTACTTCACTGCTTGGCGGGCCTGCTCCTCGCCAATCGATACCTTGTGCTTCGGCGACGGCACGACGCGCGCCTGTCCTTGCGGCAACCAAGGCGCCCTCGGCCATGGTTGCGCGTGGCACAACAGACCGGCGGGGGCTGAGCTCACGGCCAGCGGCTCACCCGCGTCGGACGACGTCCTCCTCACGGCTTCAGGCATGCCGCTCTCCGCGCCGTCCACGGTGTTCCTCAAGGGCGATCAGTTGCTCGACACGCCGACGACCTTCGGCGACGGTCTTCGATGCGTCTCCGGCACGCTGATCCGCCTGGGCACGAAGACCAACGTCAACGGTGCCGCGCAGTACCCCACCGCGGGCAATGCGTCCGTCTCGACGCGCGGCGGCACGCCGCCGGGGAGCGGGATGATCGGCTACTACCAGACGTGGTATCGCAACGCCGCCGTCTTCTGCGCGCCCGAGACCCACAACGTGACGAACGGCGTGCGCATCGTGTGGTGATGCGGAGCTGAGCGCGCGCGAGACTCCCGGGCACCCCGGTGCGTCTCGCGGGCTGAGCCGTTCTCTCCGGGCCGCGTCCGCGTCGCGGGCTTGTAACCGCGTGCGGAGGGCAGGACACTCGCGGTGTGAACACCTTCGAGCTCGAAGCCACCCTGGAGAAGCTCGGTCGTCCGCGCGTGCTCATCGTCGGCGACCTCATCCTCGACCGCTACGTCACCGGCGACGTCACGCGTATCTCGCCCGAAGCGCCGATCCCGATCCTCACCGTGAAGAACTCCGAGGAGCGCCTGGGCGGCGCCGGCAACGTCGCGGCGAACGTCGTCGCGATGGGGGCGGAGGTCGACGTCGTCGGACTCGTCGGCGACGACGGCTGGGGGCGGGCGATGCGGCAGCTTTTCGAGAAGGAGCGGATCGACACGACCGCGTGCGTCGTCGACGCGTCGCGGCCGACGATCTTGAAGACGCGCATGATGAGCGGGCAGTACCAGATGCTGCGCGTCGATCAGGAGGACGCGCGCATGGCGGGCGGGCCCGCGCTCGACGCCCTGCTGCGCGTCCTGCCCGAGCGCGTGAAGCGCGCGCAGGCCGTCGTGCTCAGCGACTACGGCAAGGGCGTGCTCGCGCCGGCGGTGGTCCGTTGCGCCATCGTCGAGGCGCGGAAGCACGGGATCCCGGTGCTCGTCGATCCGAAGGGCGACGACTACAAACGCTACGCGGGCGCGACGCTCGTCACGCCCAATCGCAAGGAAGCGGAGCAGGCGCTCGGCCGCAAGCTCGCGCGCATCGAGGACATGCCCAAGGCCGCGGCGGACTTGATGCAGCTCGCGGAACTCGACGCGGCGGTGATCACGCTCGGCGCGGACGGCATCTACCACGAGACGAAGGCGGGCGCCTCGGGCCACGTGCCCGCGCGCGCGCGCCAGGTGTTCGACGTCACGGGCGCCGGCGACACGGTGATCGCGCAGATGGGTTTCTACCTCGCGTGCGGCCTCCCGCTCGCCGTGGCTGTCGAGCTCGCGAACCACGCCGCGGGCATCGTCGTCGCGCGCCTCGGCACGCACGCGGTGACGCGCAGTGAACTGCTCGCCGAGCTGCGCGAGCGCAATCAGCACGTCGGCAAGGTCGTGCGGCCGAACGAGCTCGACGAACTGCTCGCGTCGTGGCGCAAGGCCGGGAAACGCATCGTGTTCACCAACGGATGCTTCGACGTGCTCCACGTCGGGCACGTGAGCTACCTGCGTTTCGCGAAGAGCCACGGCGACGTGCTGCTCGTCGGTCTGAACGACGACGCGAGCGTGCGGCGCTTGAAGGGGCCGACCCGGCCCGTGAACCCGCTCGACGACCGCATGAGCGTGCTCGCGGCGCTCGAGATGGTCGACGCGGTCACGAACTTCGGCGAGGACACGCCCGCGAAGATCGTCGAGCGCGTGACGCCCGACGTCCTCGTGAAAGGCGAGGACTGGGCCGACAAGGGCGTCGTCGGCCGCGAGTGGGTCGAAGCGCACGGCGGAAGAGTCGTGCTCGCGCCGCTCGTTCCCGGCCGCTCGACGACGAACATCCTCGACCGCGCGAAGGGCGGGCAGCCGACGAGCTGCTGACGCATTGTCGGACCGCATGCAGGACGCGAGCACTCCCGGTCGATCCATCGAGGTGTACGTGCACCTGTTGGACGAAGGCACGCCGTGCATCCGCCCGACTCAGGGTGTCGTCGTTGCTCCCGGCGTGGTGCGCTTGCAAGCAACACCCAACTACGACTCGGTCGACGAGACATGGGAGTTCACGCCGGGCACGCTGGTGACCGTCGAGGTGCAGATCTGGAGCGGGGGACCGTGCCTCGTCGCCGTCGCCGAGGCTCGCGGCGGGTGAGCGACCGAATGCGGTGCCAGGTCGCATGCGTCGGAGCTGGGTGGCGCGATCGCAGAGGCCCGATTGCGCGGGGACATCGCGCCTTTGCGAGCGGATGCCGCAGGACCCGAAGGCGCTGGGTCATTGGCCGCGAGGCGGGTCCTGCTTCGCGCGCCGCACGCGCTCGCGCATGCGATCGAAGAAGTCCGGCGCGAAGGGCTCCGCCGGGCCGCTCTCGAGTCCTTCAGCGATGCTGCGTGCCAGCCTCTCGTCCGACACGTGGAGAGCGTCGCGAGCGATCACAGCTCGGACGTAGTCCGTCGGCATGGAGTACCCACCCTCGGCCGCGCGCTCGCACACCAGGTGATGCTCGGATCGCGGTAGCGGGGTCTTCAGGTACTCGAAGTCGTCGCGCTCGGCCATGGAATCCAGGCTGGCAGAGGTCGAGCGGGGTGTCCAGTTCCAGGCGATCCACGGGGCGAAGGGCCCGATCACGCAAGAGTAAGTAGCTCACGCGCTCGTCGCGCGCCGTCCCGCGCCCCCGCGGCCGTCCTCCATGTGCGTCAGCACCTGCACGAGACGCTCGAGCACTTCCGCATGCTCCGGTTGGCCGAAGTTGCGCAGCACGATCTCCTTCGCGAAGAGGTGCGCGAGGTAGCGCACGCGGCGCGCCTCGGTGGCTTCGACGGCGACGAAGTCCTTGTGGCCCGCGTTGTACTCCCAGCGGCCGTCCTTGATGCGCGAGCGCCAGCGTTCGCCGGACGCGTGCACTGCAGTGGGCTCGGGGATGCCCGACGCGCGCTCTTGAGCGGCGAGTTCGGCGAGCACCTGCACTTCGACCGCGGCTTCCGCGACGTGGCGGCCTTGTTCCGCGCGCACGACGATGCGCGCGGCGCCGGGCTCGTCCGCGGCGGCGAAGCGGGCGTCGGCGCCGCTCGAGGTCAGCGTGCCGAGGCCGTCGAGCGTCCACTTCCATTCGATCGGCGGCTCCGCGCGCCGTCCGTCGACGTCGAGCGCCTGCGCGTGCAGCGTGCGTTGCGCGAGGGGCGCAATGCGCAGTCGCGGCGGCGTCACGCGCACGCGCGCGAGCGGGCCGGGCGGGAAGAGCGACGGTTCCTCGGCTTCCTCCGCGCGCGCGGACGGCTCCGCGTTCTCGACGACGCCGGTCTCGGGCGTGCGCACTTCCTCGCCGGTTCCGGCCGGAGCGAGCGCGCCGTCGCTCGGCGGCGCAACGCCGTCGGCGCTCGCTCCCGACCCGTCTCCCGCGGACGAGCCCTCGCCCGCGGCGGCGCCGGGCCCCGCGCCGCGGCCGCGCACGTCGAACAGCTCGTACTCGGGCAACTGGAACGCGACGTTGCGGAACAAGCGGCGGATCTCGCGTGCGACGCTCTTCTGGTCCTGCTCCGCGCGCGCGACCTCGTCCTCGCGCAGGAGCGCCATGAGCTGCATCTCGACCTGCGGCAGCGCGTCGAGGAACGCGAGCGCGGCGAGGTCGCGCTGGAAGTCGCGGCGCGTGCCCGGCGCGACGTCGAGCTCGGGGAAGTCGACGACGCCCTCGAAGCGGCCGGAGTCCCACGGCGCGCGCGGGTGCTCCGCTCCGTCGACGAAGGCCAAGTCGTCGAGCACGGTCGTGCCGCCGCACGAGAGCTGCACGCGGCCCTTGCGCTCGTCGTCGGGCGCGACGAGGTAGAGCTCGAGCCGCGCGTCCTCGTGCCCCGGCACGGCGAGCGTCGTGAGCTCGGCGATCGCCGAGCCGAGGAAGCGCTGCGGCTTCACGACGAAGTGCTTGTGCGCGAGTCCGCGCGCGACGTGGTCGGGGATGTGGATCGCGACGTCGCGCGAGAGCAACTGCCCGCGCAGCTCGCTCGCGAGGTACGCCTGCAAGCGTCCGGGGCGGAGCTGGCGGTCCGCGCCTTCGTGCACGCCGCGCAGGACGACCTCGGTGAACGTCGGCGTCTCGTCGATGCGGCGCGCGCGCGATTTCTCGAGCTTCGCGTCCTCGCGGTCGGTCTCGAGGTGCAGCACCCACGGATCGCCGCCCGCGACGCGGCTCCGGATCGACATGTGCTGCGCGACGCTCCAGAAACCGAGCAAACCGATGCCGTACTTGCCAAGCGCCATGAGCTCGCGTCGCTGCTCGGGCGTCAGCGCGCGCTTGTGCGAGTGACCGATCGTCTGCGCGATGCGCCGCAGCGCGTCCTCGCGCTCGAGCTCGGGGAACACGCCGCGCCCGTCGTCGCGCACGCGCAGGACGCGCTCGCCGTGCTCGTTCAGCCAGTGGAGCTCGATGTGCGTCGCCTGCGCGTCGAGCGAGTTCTGCACCAGCTCGCACACCGCTTTGCGCGGATCGTTCTGGCTGCGCGCGAGCAGGCGAATGAGGTCGAACGGATCCGCGGGCTTGAGCTTGACGCGGGCGGCCTTGGGGGAGGGTTTGGAGCGCGGCATGGGGGCGAGGAGGATACCGCGGTCCGGTGACGGCGGGACCGAACGGCTGCGAACGACTCCGGATCAACTCGCGAGCAGTTGGTCGAGCTCCTCGCGCAACGCCGTCAGCCGGTCGCTCTCGGCCGGCGTCATGCCGCTCACGATCAGGTCGTTCGTCTCGCGCGGGTCGACTTCGATCCGGTAGAACTGGTCGACGCCCGCGACGCGCAAGAGCTTGTACGCGCCGTCGTGGAACGCGTAGAGCTCCACCAAGTGCGGCCCGAACCCGTTGGGCTTGAAGCTCTGCGTGAACACGCGCGTCCGCGCACCGATCGCGGCGGCGTTCTCGAGCACCGGCAGGAACGACACGCTGTCGCGGCCCGCGCCCGGCGTCGTCACGGCGACGCCCGCGGCACTCGCGAGCGTGCGCCACAGATCGACGGCGTGCACGAGCGCGTCCGACGTCCGACCCGGGGAGACGACGCCCGGTCCCGCGGCCGCGAACGGCACGCGGATGCCCTGTTCGTAGAGCGAGCGCTTCGCGTGCTGCGGAACGAAAGGCGGCTGGATCACTTCGCCTGGCGTGCCGTTGTCGCCCAGCACGATCACGAGCGTGTTCGGGTCCGCAGCGGCGAGCAGCAAGGCGCCGAGCTCCGCGTCGACGGCCTCGATGTTCGCATCGTAGACGAGCAGGCGATTCGGATCGGCGGCCGTCACCGTGTCGCCCGGCGCGAGCCCGAGCTTCTCGATCGCCTGGCGCCGGCGCGCGAAAAGGAGCTCGAACGGCGGCACGGAGTACGGCGCGTGCGGCGGGTTGAACGCGACGTAGGCGAACCACGGCCGCGACTGCGCGCGGATCCACGCGACGGCGTCCTGCCGCGCGACGCTCGCCTGCCACTGCGTCGTGTCGAACGGCGGCCCCGTGACGAAGTTCGCGACGCCGTCGACGACGCGGCGCCAGTCGTAATGCCCCGTGCCGTTGCCCGCGCCGAGCGTGTTGCCCATGCAGCCCGCGAAGTGCGCGTAGCCGTTGCGATTGGGGTGGAGCTCGTCGCCCGTGCCCCACGTCAAGTGCCACTTCCCGAACGCGCCGCTCACGTAGTGCGCGGAACGCAGCATCTCGGGGAGCAGCACCTCCGTGTCGGGCAAGCGGAAGCCGCGCGGACCGTCCGAGTCGGCGACGTTCGTCCCGAAGCCCGTGCGGAACGCGTAGCGCCCCGTCTGCAGCGCGGAGCGCGTCGGCCCGCAGATCGGCGCGCCGTACGCGCGTGTGAAGCGCACGCCGCGCGCGCAGAGCGCGTCGAAGTTGGGCGTGCTCGGCGTAGCCGCGGCGAGGCCGTAGAGCCCGAACTTCTCGACGCCCACGTCGTCGAGCACGACCACGAGCAGGTTGCGCGGCATGGTCAGCCCCCGAGCAGGTGCTTCTCGACGAAGTGCACCATCGCCGCGCGCCAGTGACGGTTCTGCTCCGTCGACGCGAGCCCGTGGCGCGAGCGCGGGTAGAGCATGAGCTCGAAGTCCTTGCCCGCCTTCTGCAGCTCGTTCACGAGCCGCAGCGTGTTTCCCGGATGCACGTTGTCGTCGACGGCACCGTGCGCGAGCAGGAGCGCGCCGTGGAGCTCCTTCGCGGCTTTCTGCACGGAGGTCTTCGCGTAGCCCTCGGGGTTGTGCTGCGGCGTGAGCATGAAGCGCTCGGTGTAGATCGAGTCGTACTCGTCCCACTCCGTCACCGGTCCGCCCGCGAGGCCCATCGCGAAGCGCTTCGAGTGCGTGAGCGCGTAGCTCGTGATGAAGCCGCCGTAGCTCCAGCCGCTGATCCCGATGCGTTGCTCGTCGACGAAGCCCTGCTTCACGAGCCAGTCGAGGCCGTCCTCGATGTCCGCGAGCTCCGTCACGCCGAGCTGCTTCCAGCACGGCCACGCCGACACCGCGCCGCGGCCGCTCGCCGTGCGGTTGTCGCACACCCACACGACGACGCCCTTCTGCGCGAGGAGCTGGAAGAAGAGGAGGTCGCGGCCCCAGCGATTCGCGACCTGGGGCGAGTGCGGACCGGCGTAGGTGTGCTGGAAGACCGGGTACTTCCTCGACGGATCGAAGTGCGGCGGCTTCACGAGCATCGCGGGCATGCGGAAGCCGTCGCGCGTCGGGACCTCGAGGAATTCGGGCGTCGAGTACACGAATTCCGCGAGCGCGGGGAGGCCGGTCGCGTCGACGACGTGTTCCTCCTTGCCGTCCGCGGCGTGCCCGCGCACCTGTGGCGGCGTCGCGGCGTCGCTCCACGTGTCGAGGAAGCGCGCGAAGCCGGGGCTGAAGCTCGCGGCGTGCGTGCCCTCCTTAGGAGTGAGGCGCGTGAGATCGGTCCCGTCGAGCTTCGAGCGGTAGACGTCGCCGCCGATCGCCGAGTGCTCCGTGCCCGACCAGTAGATCCAGCCGCGCTTTTCGTCGACGCCGTGGAGCGCGCGCACTTCGAAGGCACCCTTCGTGACCTGCGCGAGCTGCGTGCCGTCCGCGCGATGGCGATAGAGGTGCTTCCACCCATCGCGCTCGCTGAACCACAGGAACGTGCCGTCCTCGAGCCACGTCGGACCGCCGTGGTTGTCGACCCACGCCGGCGTCGTCTCGCGCAGGAGCTTCGCCGGCTTGCCCGTCGCGTCGGCGGTGCAGAGCTCGAGCCACGTCTGCTCGCGGTCCTGCACGGAGAACGTGAGCGCGTTCTTCGGCGACCAGCCGACGTCGACGACGATCGGCTCCGCGTCCTTCCACGCCGAGAGATCGACCCACGCCGTCCCGGAACCGTCCGCGCGCGCGACGCCGAGCTGCACGAGCGGGTTCTTCTCGCCCGCGCGCGGGTAGGGCCACTTCTCGACGACGATCGGCTCCTTCACGTCGTCGACGAGCGTGTAGATCGGCACACCGGTCTCGTCGAGGCGCAGGAACGCGATCGACTTCGAGTCCGGGCTCCACCAATGCGCGCCGAAGTTGCCGCGCCCGAAGACCTCCTCCTGGTAGAGCCAGTCGAGCTTCCCGTTCAGCACCTTCTCGCCGCCGTCGGTCGTCAAGCGGTGCTCGAGGACCGGCTCGACGTCGACGACGAAGAGATCGTTCCCGCGCACGAACGAGACGTGCTTCCCATCGGGGCTGAAGCCGTAGTTCTCCTCCTCGGCGTCGGGCGTGTTCGTGAGCCGCGTCGCCTGCGGCGCGCCGAAGGCATAGCGCCACAGGTCGTTCCTCCACGCGAGCACGATCGCGGTGTGCGCGCGGTCCATGCGGCCGGGGTCCTTGTAGAGGAGCGCGAGCGCCTCGCCCTTCTTCAAGCCCGGCAGCGCCGCGAGCGCTTCCTCGGCCTTCGCCGCGTCGAGGAAGGCAGCGCTCTTGCCCGTCGCGGCGTCGACGGCGAGCCACGTCGCGACCTTCGTCTCGGGATCCGTGCGCGGCCACAGGTAGCGCTCGTCGTCGAGCCACACGAGGTTCGCGGGCGCCTTGCTCGCGAGATCGACCTTGTCCGACGCATCGGCGCGCGTGCCGTAGAGCGCTTCGAACGTGATCGGCCGCTTCCCGCCGGCCGCGTGCGGGACGGAGCGTGCGTCCGACGTCGCGGCGCAGGCGGCGAAGAGGAGGAACAGGAGCGGACTCGGAGCCGTGGGGGACGTGTGCATGGGGCCTCGCGCCGCAGGATACCCGCGGTCGGAACGCGGGCGGCGCGCGCGGATCCCCGACGCGGCTCGAAACGCGCCGCGCGACTTCCTGCACCCGCATCCGAACCCAAGGAGACCTCCGATGAACGACGCGAACTTCCGCCAGCTGTCGCTGACCGTCCTCTGCATCGCCGCCTGCGCGGCGCTCCTGTCCCTGGGCGGTTGCATCCGCCCCAAGTGCTGAAGTGCGCCGGGCGGCGCGTGCTCCCCCACGGAGGCGCGAATGCAGGCCGAGGGCGCGTCGGTGCCTTCCTCGAGCCGAACCTGGACCCCGGGCACACGCTCCGCGGCCCTCAATGCAAGTCTGGCGCAGCCTTGGGGTTGGAGGCGGAGTCTTGCAGCACTCGGCGCTCGCCGGTACACCCTTCGGCCCTCCAAACCCGCCGAAGCGGGAAACCGAACTCCTGGACCGCCATGCTCAACCTCGCCCTCCACCCCACCCTCGCTCTCGCCCTCCAGACCGCGCCCGCCTCGACCGCCACCGGCTCCCAGCACGAGCTCGTCGGCGCCCTGATGGGCCTCCTCCTCGGCATCATCCAGCTCGTGATCGGCCTCTCGATCGCCGCGTTCGCGATCAACAAGGGCTTCGCGATCGTCGGGAAGATGCTCGAGGGCATCAACATCTGGGCGGAGGTCAAGAAGAAGAACATCGCGGTCGCCGCGCTCGGCGCCGGCGTCGTGATCAGCTACACGAACGTGATCGGCTCGGGCATCGAGGCGATGACGAAGGGCGTCGGCAACCTCGCCAACCTCGACCTGAGCGCCGGCCTCTCCGCGATCGTCGGCGGCATCGTGAGCCTGATCATCGCCCTCCTCGTCGCGAGCTTCGCGATCACCGTGACCTTTCGCGTCATGGACAAGCTCACCACCGACATCAACGAGAAGGACGAGTTCAAGAACAACAACATCGCGATCGGCGTCGTCTACGCCGGCATCATGATCGGCGTCTCCGGCCTGATCGCCGCCGGCGTCTCCGGCATCGGCGCCCGCGTCTCCGACCTGATCAACGCGATCCTCTGAACGAGACCCCGGTCCGCCAGACCCCCGGAACCCAAGTCACCCCAAGAGCGCGCGGCGGCCCCAAGCCCCCGCGCGCTCTCCTCTTTCGAATCGAACTCCGGGGAGGCTC
>JACRIO010000273.1 GCA_016220035.1 Planctomycetota bacterium
CGCCGCGCGCGGAGTCCTGGCCGAAGCGGTCCTCGAACGCGCGCAGGAGCCGCGTCGAGCGCAGCGCGGACAGATCGACCCACAGGCGCACGAGCTCGCGCACCGGTTCGGGCACGTGCGTCAGCGGACCGAAGGGACTCTCGGGCGCCGTGCGCTGCGCGCGCTGGAACACGCGGCCGAACGCGTTCACGAGCTCGCGCACGTCGGCCTGCGCGCCGATCGCGCTCCAGAGCCGCGCGAGGAGCTCGCGTTCGAGCGGGACGTGGAACGGACCGCGGCCGTGCACCTCCGCGTCGACCCACCGCGCGAGCTCGATGGGCGAGAGCAGCACGAGCTTGTCCCGGTTCTCGATCTGGTCGAGCTTCGCCTGGTGCAACGCGAAGTCCGTGAGCGAGGTGATCTGCACGCGCGCGCCGCGCTGCCGGCCGAGGCCGCGCTCCGTGTCGTAGCGTAGATCGGTTTTCTGCGAGTAGTCCTGCTCCAGCGGCGCCTTCACGGCCGCGGGGCGGTGCTCGTTCAGGAGGTCGAGCATCAGGCGCTCGAACGCGCGCACTTCGAGCGGCGGGACGAGCGGCGGGAAGCGCTCGTCGCCGCGGATGCGCGCGAGGATGCGGTTGAGATCGGAAAGGTCGGCGGCGAGCCCGCGCGCGGCGTCGCGCAGGATCGCACGCGCGAGGTGATCGCCGTCCTCGGCGCTCTCGAAGTGGAACCCGACGCCCCAGAAGCGCGCGGCGATGGCCTGGTCGAGGCGCAGCACGCGCGGCGGCTCGCCGGTGAGGTGGAGCTTCGCGTGGGCGCCGAGCCCGCGCTCGGGATCGATCGCGCCCGGCGCGAACGCGGCGGGAAACGTGCGCTCGAGCCGCACGAGCTCCGCGCGCGTCTCGTCGAGCAACTGCTTGATCGTCGCGCGACGCCGCTCCCCCACGTAGGGCTCGGAATGCCTGCGCGCGAGCACGGAGTACGTCTCCGCGATCAGCGGGCCGACGGCGCGGCGGACCTCCTCGACCTCGAGCTCCGGCTCCACACGACCGGCGACGAGCGCGCCCTCGAGCCGCTGCACGCCGAAGGAGAGCGCCTCGAACGCCCGCGCGAGGTCGCACGGCCCCGGCGCGGGCCATTCCCAGTGCAGCGTCGTCACGGTGTGCTCTCCCGCCCCATTCCAACCGATCTCGCGCCGGAAGCACGCCTCCGGCCCATCCTTTCGCGCGCGGAGGGCCGCGGCGGGCCTCTACCGAACGCAACCAGACTTGCGTTTAGTAGAACCAAACGCAAGTCTGGTTGCATGCAGCCGAGGCCCTTCTGGACGGAGCGGATCGAGAGCGCTTGGAGGAAACGTCCCATCGTATGGCTCCGCGGGGTGCGGCGCTCGGGCAAGACGACGCTGTGCCGCTCGCTGCCGAGCGTCGAGTACTTCGACTGCGAACGACCGCGCCACCGGCGGCAGATGGAAGATCCCGAGGCGTTCTTGGAGAGCCTGGAGGGTCGACGCGTCGTCCTCGACGAGATCCATCGCCTCGAGAACCCGGCGGAACTGCTCAAGATCGCCCACGACCACTTCCCGAACGTCCGGATCATCGCGACGGGCTCGTCGACGCTCGCCGCGACGGCGAAGTTCAAGGACACGCTCGCCGGTCGCAAGGAGGAGGTTCGGCTCACGCCGGCGATTCAGGTCGATCTCGTCTCCCTGCGCGTGCGCTCGCTCGGAAAACGCCTCCTGCAAGGCGGCCTCCCGCCCTTCCTGCTCTCGGACGGATTCCCCGAAGCGGACTACCAGGAGTGGCTCGATTCGTACTGGGCGAAGGACATCCAGGAGCTCTTTCGCCTCGAGCGCCGGCACTCGTTCTTGAAGTTCGCGGAGCTCGTCTTCGCCTCGAGCGGCGGTCTTTTCGAGGCGACGCGCTTCGCCGCGCCGTGCGAGGTGAGCCGGACGACGATCATGAGCTACTTGGACGTGCTGGAAGCGACGAGCGTCGTGAGCGTCGTGCGCCCGTACTCCACGTCGAAGACCGCGGAAATCGTCTCCGCGCCGAAGGTCTACGCCTTCGACACGGGCTTCGTGTGCCATGCGCGCGGTTGGGACGTGCTGCGCGACGACGATCGCGGGCCGCTGTGGGAGCACTATGTGCTGAACGAGCTCCTCGGACGCCTGCAGCTCCGCGAAGTGAAGTACTGGCGCGACAAGGCCGGGCACGAGGTCGACTTCGTCCTCGCGCCGCGCGGTCGTGCCCCGATCGCGATCGAATGCAAGTGGAGCGCCGCGCGGTTCGAGCCGAACGGCCTCAATTCGTTCGCGCGCCGCTATCCGCAAGCGAAGTGCTGGCTCGTCGCGAACGACGTCGAGCGCCCGCTCACGCGCCGCTTCGGCGAGCTCGAAGTGACCGTGGCCGGGCTCGAGCACCTGGTGGAGCAGTTGGGTTGACGGCGACGGCCCCGAGGGTGAAGAAGTGGATTGACACCGTCTTCAACTCGCCGGCGCGAGCGCGAGCTGTTGCTTCGCGGTGGCGACGACGTTTTCGACGGTGAAGCCGAACTTCTTCTGGAGCTCGGGGAGCGGCGCGCTCGCGCCGAAGCTCGTCATGCCGATCACGGCGCCGTGGTCGCCGACCCAGCGGCTCCAGCCGAAGGTGCTCGCCATCTCGACGGCGACGCGGGCCTTGCAGTCGGGAGGAAGGACGCTCGCCCGGTAGCTCGGTTGCTGCTTCTCGAAGAGCTCCCACGACGGGAGGCTCACGACGCGCGTCGCGATGCCTTCGGCTTCGAGCTTCTCGCGCGCCGCGAGGCAGAGGCTCACCTCGCTGCCCGTGCCGATGAGGATGAGCTGCGGTGCGCCCTTCTGCGCTTCCGCGAGCACGTAGCCGCCCTTCGCGAGGCCCGAAGCACTCCCGTACTTCGTGCGATCGAGCGTCGGCAGCGCCTGGCGCGTCAGCGCGAGCGCCACGGGCTGCGTGCGCGACGAGAGCGCGAACTTCCACGCCTCCGCCGTCTCGTTCGCGTCGCACGGCCGGAGCGTGATCAAGCCTGGGATCGCGCGCAGCGACGCGAGCTGTTCGATCGGCTGGTGCGTGGGGCCGTCCTCGCCGACGCCGATCGAGTCGTGCGTGAACACCTCGACGATCGGGAGCTCCATCAACGACGCGAGACGCAGCGTCGGCCGCAGGTAGTCGCTGAAGATGAGGAACGTCGCGCCGAACGGACGCAGCCCGCTGAGCGCCATTCCGTTCAGGATCGAGCCCATGACGTGCTCGCGGATGCCGAAGTGGAAGTTGCGGCCGCCGTACGCATGCGCCGAGAAGTGCCCAGCCTCCGGGGAGGTCATCAGGGTCTTCGTCGACGGCGCGAGGTCCGCGGAGCCGCCCACGAACCACGGGATCGCCGGCGCGAGCGCGTTGATCGCCTTGCCCGACGCGTCGCGCGTCGCGAGGCCCTTCGCATCGGCGGGGAACGTCGGCAGCGCCTTCTCCCAACCGTTCGGGAGCTCGCCTTCGAGGAGGAGGTCGAGCTCCGCCGCGAGCGTCGGGTGCTGCTTGCGATAAGCGTCGAAGAGCTGCTTCCACTCCGTCGACAGCGCCGCGCCGCGCTTGCCGACGTTCGCCGCGAAGTGCTCGCGCACGCCGTCGGGCACGAGGAATTGCGCGTTCTCCGGCCAACCGTACACCTTTTTCGTGGCCTGGATCTCCTCCACGCCGAGCGGCTCGCCGTGCGCCGAGTGCGAGTCCTGCTTCTTCGGCGCGCCGAAGCCGATGTGGCTGTCGACGATGATCAAGGTCGGTCTGTCCGTGTGCTTGCGCGCCCACTCCATCGCGCGGCGCAGCATCGCCGTGTCGTTCGCGTCGGCCACGCGCGTCACGTCCCAGCCCTGCGCGACGAAGCGCGTCGCGACGTCCTCGCTGAACGCGAGGTGCGTCTCGCCCTCGATCGTGATCCGGTTGTTGTCGTAGATCCACGTCAGGTTGCCGAGGCCGAGGTGGCCCGCGAGCGACGCGGCTTCGTACGACACGCCCTCCATCAGGTCGCCGTCGCCGTGGAGCACCCACACGCGATGGTGGAAGAGCTCGAAACCCGGCCGGTCGTAGCGCGCGGCGAGCCACTTCTGCGCGATCGCCATGCCGACCGAGTTCGCGACGCCTTGACCGAGCGGACCCGTGGTCGTCTCGACGCCGGTCGTGTGCTTCGCCTCGGGGTGACCGGGCGTCAGCGAACCCAGTTGGCGGAAGCGCTGGAGCTCCTCCATCGGCACCGCGAGGCGGCCCGTCGGTTTGCCGCCGTGGTCGAGCTCCTTCACGCCCGCGAGGTGCAGCGTCGAGTAGAGGAGCATCGACGCGTGCCCGCACGACAGGACGAAGCGATCGCGATCGGCCCAGTGCGGCGCGGCGGGGTCGTAGCGCAGGAACTCCTGCCACAGCGTGTGGATCACGGGCGCGAGCGCCATCGGCGTGCCCGGGTGGCCCGAGTTCGCCTTCTGCACGCCGTCCATCGACAGCGTGCGGATCGTGTCGATGCTCTGCTTCTCGATGCCCGTGGGGTAGGTGTTCGCGTGGCTCATCGTGTTCTCTTCGCGGCGCGGGTCACGCCTTGGGTGCTTCGGTGTCCGAGCGTTCCGGCCGCGGACTGGGTAGCGGGGAGCGCGGCTCGCCGGCCGCATTCTGCCGACGCGACCGAGCGCGCGCGAGGCCTTCCAGGCACTCGAGCGCGAGCGCGGTCCAGCCCGTCTGATGAGATGCGCCGAGACCGCGGCCGGTTTCGGCGTGGAAGTACTCGTGGAAGGAGACGAGCTCGCTCCAGTGCGGATCGCGGGCGTAGCGCGCGTCGTCGCCGTGGCACGGTCGGAAACCGTGCTCGTCGGGAAGGAAGAGGCGCGCGAGGCGGGCCGAGAGCTCGTCCGCGACCTGCTTGAGGTTCATGCGCACGCCCGAGCCGGTCGGGAACTCGACCTTCAGGTCGTCGCCGAAGAAGTGGTGGTAGCGCTCGAGCGCCTCGATGAGCAGGTAGTTGACCGGGAACCACACCGGCCCGCGCCAGTTCGAGTTGCCGCCGAAGAGGCTCGTCGTCGATTCCCCGGGCTGGTAGTCGACCTTGTGGCGCTCGCCGGCGACGTCGAGCTCGAACGGGTGCTCCGCGTGGAAGCGCGAGAGCGAGCGCACGCCGAACGGCGACAGGAATTCGCGCTCGTCCAGGACATAGCGGAGCACGCGCTCGAGCCGCTCGCGCGTCGGGATCGCGAGCAGGCGCTCGCCCGCGCGACCGCGCTCCATGTACGAGACCGTTTGCGCGAGGTCGGAGCGGTGCTTGAGGAACCACTCCATGCGCTTCTTGAAGCCCGGACGGAGATCGATGAGGTCCTGGTGCAGGATCTCGACCGCGAAGAGCGGGATGATCCCGACCATCGAGCGCACCTTGAGCGGCACCGGCCGGCCGTCGACGGAGAGCTGGTCGTAGTAGAAACCGTCCTGTTCGTCCCACAGACCCGTTCCACCGAGTCGGTTCATCGCATCGCAGATCGCGACGTAGTGCTCGAAGAACTTGCTCGCGACGTCCTCGTACGCCGAATCGACGCGCGCGAGCTCGAGCGCCATCGCGAGCATCGTCGAGCAGTAGAACGCCATCCACGCGGTGCCGTCCGCCTGCTGCAGGTGGTGCCCGCCGGGGAGCGGTCGCGAACGATCGAAGAGGCCGACGTTGTCGAGCCCCAGGAACCCGCCGGCGAAGACGTGGTTGCCCTCGGGGTCCTTGCGGTTCACCCACCACGTGAAGTTGATCAGGAGCTTGTGGAAGCAGCGCTCGAGGAAGCGCACGTCGCGGAACCCACGCGGAGCCGTCGTCTTGTAGACGCGCCAGCACGCCCACGCGTGCACCGGCGGGTTCACGTCGCCGAGCGCCCACTCGTACGCGGGCAATTGGCCGCTCGGGTGCTGGTACCACTCGCGCAGGAAGAGCAGCAGCTGGTCCTTGGCGAAATGCGGATCGACCTTCGCCATCGGGAGCATGTGGAACGCGAGGTCCCACGCCGCGTACCACGGGTACTCCCACTTGTCGGGCATCGAGAGCACGTCGCGGTTGTAGAGGTGCCGCCAATCGCGGTTGCGGCCGCGCTTGCGCTCCTCCGGCGGCGCGGGTTGCGCGCGATCGCCCTCGAGCCAAGCGTCGACGGCGTAGTGGTAGAACTGCTTCGACCACAGGAGCCCCGCGATCGCCTGCAGCGCGGCGCGGCGCTCCTCGCCCTCGAGCTCGCGCGCGAGCCGCGCCGCGTAGAAGCGCTCGCACTCGTCGCGGCGGAGCTCGAACCAGGCGTCGAATTCGACGCCGAAGGCGCCGAACGCTCCGCTGGGTTGCTGCGGCGCGGGTCCGAGACGCGCGCGCAGGACCCGGCTTTCGCCGGGTTCGAGGTCGAAGCGGTACACCGCCGCGCACTTCGTGCCTTCCATGGCCGGGTTCACGGCGCCGCGCGCGCCGCGCACGACGAATTCGTGGAAGGCGTCCTTCACGAACGGTTGTGCGTTCTCCGCGCCGAACACGCGCTCGGCCTTGGTCTCGTTCTCGGTGAACACGA
>JACRIO010000274.1 GCA_016220035.1 Planctomycetota bacterium
TGTTCGAGCAAGCAAGTGCAAGTACCGACTTCCGTTCATTGATTGACGTGCTGGATGCCGGGCCGAAGACTCGCGGAACCGAGAGGAAGCTGTATAGCTTTCGTGATGGGACGCGGGGGGACGTTTACCGTTGTGTCTTGAAGGCGGTGGCGGCAGACCCTCCTCTTCTTTCCTGCAACTACGATGAGATGACCAAGCGAACCTCTCAGGTGTGTGCGGGTGAGTCACCGGTCGGCTCAAGCGTTGTCGGCACGTGCCTACACATGGGGAAGCTCGCACTTGAGAAGTTCCCCAACGAGCGGGCAATCGACTGGGATGAGCAGAAGCAAATCCTCGATATCCCGGATCCGTACCTACTGTTCTTCCTTCGATGGTCCGGCCGCCTGGCAGAATCGGAATGATCAGGCCGCGCGTCAGGCCACCCAACAGGGCGCAGGAACCGACGAGCGCCGCAGCGGCGCTCGCGGCCCAGCGTCAAAGTCGCTTGCCCTACAGAGATGGATGGAACAATGAGAAGTCGGCTGTTCCTCGCTACGTACCGTCCGCTCTGCGGGACGAGGGCGGGACGATCTGCTGCTGCTCAGTATGGACTCGCCCCTTTCGTTGACGGCTCATGTCGGCGGGAGCCGGATCTTGAAGCTTCTTGGCCCTCGGTCACGGCGCTTTGTCGGGCTGCCATGTTCGCACCACGCCTCAGAAGTGGCGACCGCGTGGCGTACATCACCAAGCGCGGAAGGTACGCGGGTAGGAGATCGGACTGGCGCCTGACGGCGATGCTTCGCGTAATGGCCCGTTTCGAGAACCACGCCGATGCCGCACTCTGGTACGCACAGCAGGGACTGCCTGCTCCCCGGAACCTGATGATCGCAGGGAACGGCCCTGTGCCTTTCGACCACACGGACGGAGTTCTGGGCCGGAACCTCAGGGCGCGCGTTCCTGGAATGACTCCAGAACAGATCGTGAGGGTGTGGGACGCGAGTTATGCCGTACGAGCTAGGGAACATGGTGTCGTCCTCGTGTGCGATCCAATGTTCCTGGACCTGACCCAGCCACCGGCCATCGATGAGGAGGACTGGGACGCGTGGCACGGCCGCGTGCCAGCAACGAGAACTCCACCTGAGATTGCGGAGGAACTCTGGGAGCACTTGTGGAGCCGAGCCAAACGAACTGGCTAACATGCCGATGGAGCGTGTGGTCGCGTGGCGTGACCTTTGTTGATCGGCAGAATGCTTGGCCTGAGTCTCGGCGCCAAATGTGTTGAGGTTGTCAAGGCACAAGCAGCTGGAGCACCCGAGCTTGATCTGTGGGACTCGCGGTTGCCGAAGAGATCGTGGGTGCCGCACATCAGCACGCGTGTCCGTCAGATCGCTCCGCCGTCCGTCGGCCGGCGGGTGTGTTCCGCGAGGGCGCCCAGGACGCGTTTCTCCACGTCGAGTTCGGAGAAGAGCGGGGACATCACGCTCGACGGCAGTTGTAGGCGCAAAAGCAGCAGGTCGGCGAGTTGGCTCAGTGACACGCCATCCGGTAGCGCGTCGAGTTCCTTGCAGCGCGTGAGGACGGCCCGCGTCAGCTTCTCGCGCAGCAAACACTCCCGACTCGGGCACACCGGCGTCTCGCACACCGGCGTCACGTGCACTCGCCGGTACAACCGGTCGCACGGCGCTTCCCGGATCCGCACCCGGCCCAGGCCCGTGACCAGGATGTAGAAGCGGCCGTCGGGCAGGCGTTCGTGCTGCAGGATCTCCGCGAGACCGCCGATCGCCAGGACCGACGGGTGGGGGGGCTTCGCCGGCGCTTCGAAACCTGGCGGGCACGGTGCTGCGTGTTTTCCGTTCGGCTCGCAGAGCGTTCCAAGGACCAACCGGCCCGGCCCGTCCAGCAGGTCGCTCACCATCTGTCGATACCGCGGCTCGAAGATGTGCAGCGGCATCCTTGTGCCGGGGAAGAGGAAGACGTTCGAGAGCGGGAAGAGCGGCGCCACGCAGCTCGCTGCGTCGCCTTGCGCCGCGCCGGCGGCCTCTTCAGCTTCGTGTGCCACGCGTTGGACCTGCTCCGCGGGCTGGGAGCTTCGCGATCGTTCGCGCTTCGAGGGCGTGCAGCACGAGCGCCATGTCCTCGACCTCGCGCTTCTGCCCGCGCTTCTCCGCGCTGCGCGTCAGGTTCAGGAGCTGGCGCTTGAACATCCCGCGATCGCTCGCGTCCTTCAGCATCGCCGGATCCCACCGCATCCGGTTCTGCTCGACGTAGCGCTTGCAGTCGCGCTCCGTCCGCTCCTGACCCTTGTGATATGGATCGAGGATGATCCCCGTCGGCCCCGCCCAGAACCGCACCATCACGTGCCCGGGCAGCGGCAGGATCCCGCCTTTCCAACCCATACGACGCGCCACGAACAAGTAGATCGCGCACAACGACAGCGGCATCCCCGCGTGCCGCTCGAGCACGCGGTGCAGGTGGATGTTGTCGGGGTTGTGGAACTCGCCCTTGTTGCCGCCGAACCCGAGCTCGATCCCCAGGTAGCGGGGGAGCAACCGCACGCGTTCGAGTTCATCTTGCGTGCGCCGCCCGCGCTCGACGAGCTCCGCCGCCATCGAATCGAGCGCGCGCTGCACCGGCCGCGGATCGAGCGTCGGCGCGCCGTAGCGCGCGAGCAGGAACAGCGCCGTCTCCAGGTCGATCTTCTCGCGCGTCGCATACCCGACGAGCCGCCGCAGCACGTCCCGCCGCTCGATTTCCGCCAGCAGCAGCCGCGCCCTTCCGCGCGCTCGCGCATCGCTCGAACGCGCTTCCTTGCGCAGCAAACTCACCGCGCGCCGGCCTTCCCGCGCGAGCTCGGGCCGCACGCGCTCCCACACGAAGCTCGACTCGTCGCCGAGGAGCTGCACGAGCGCCGCCAAGCGCCCATCGGGCCGCTGCGCCGCCGCGCCGGAGCGCGGGACCACCGTGGAGGCGTCGCAAGGTGAGGAGCAGGAGTTCACGGGTGCGGAGGCGGGGGAGCTCGGCCCCATTATCCCTACGAACGGCGGCCGCCGGAAGGATGTCGACGACCGAGATCCGGACTTCGGTCCGGCTTGCAGCCCCCAGGCCCCCTCCCTATCCTGTTTCGCCTCACAAGTCTGGCGACGCCCCCCCTCGTACCTCGCGGGAATCCCCCGGAGGCCGGCAGCAGGACGGCGCCCTTTCCCTTCTCCTCGGCCCCGTCCGGCCATGCCGAAGTCGCCCCGAACCCCCGCCCGCTCCGCCGGTCTCTGCGAGGTCGTCGTCACGCACGCCCTGCGCACGCCGATCGGCAAGTACCTCGGCGCGTTCACGGAGCTCTCGGCGGCGGACCTCGGCGCGTCGGTGGTGAAGGAGCTCCTCGCGCGGAGCCAGCTCGACCCCACGCGCATCGGCGAGGTGCTCATCGGCAACGGCCGCCAGGCGGGCGGCGGTCCGAACGTCGCGCGCCAGATCAGCGTGCGCGCCGGCGTGCCCGAGACCGTGCCCGCGTGGACCGTGAACATGGCGTGCGGGTCGGGGCTGAAGTCGCTCACGCTCGCCGTCGAGGCCATCCAGCTCGGCCGCGCGGACGTCTGCGTCGCGGGCGGCGTCGAGAACATGTCGGGCCTGCCCTTCTTCCTGCCCAAGATGCGCACCGGATATCGCCTCGGGCACGCGCCGATCGTCGACGCGATGTACCAAGACGGATTCGTGTGCCCGATCGCGAAGATGATCATGGGCGAGACGGCGGAGAAGCTCGCGAAGGAGCTCTCGATCGCGCGCTCCGAACAGGACCAGTTCGCGCTCGACAGTCAAAGGAAGGCCGGCGCCGCGATCGCGGCCGGGCGCTTCGCGGCCGAGCTGTCGCCCGTGCGCATCGCGGGCAAGAAGGGCGAAGTGATCGTCTCCGCCGACGAGCACGTCCGGCCCGACGCGACGCTCGAGAGCCTCGCCAAGCTCCCGCCGGTCTTCGACGCGAAGACGGGCACCGTGACCGCGGGCAACAGCTCCGGCATCACTGACGGCGCCGCCGCGCTGCTCGTCATGCGCGCGGACACGGCGAAGGAGCTCGGCTACGCGCCGCTCGCGACCGTCGGCGCCTCGACCCAGGCCGGCGTCGACGCGCGGGTCATGGGCATCGGGCCCGTGCCGGCCGTGCGGCACCTGGAGGAGCTGAACGGGCTCCTCGTGGACGACTACGACCTCGTCGAGCTCAACGAGGCCTTTGCTGCGCAGGTGCTCGCGTGCGATCGCGAGCTCAAACTGCCGCGGGAAAGGCTCAACGTGAACGGCGGCGCGATCGCCCTCGGCCACCCGATCGGGTGCACCGGCGCGCGCATCGTCGTCACGCTGCTCCACGAACTCTCCCGTCGCGGCGGCAAGAACGGCCTCGCGACGCTCTGCATCTCCGGCGGCATGGGGGTCGCGACCGCGTTCCATCGGCGCTGAGCGCGAGACGCCCGCCGACGACCCCCGCACCGCGCACACGAACGAAAAGAAGGACGTCACCATGGCGATCAAGAAGGTAGGAGTGGTCGGTTGCGGTCTGATGGGCCACGGCATCGCGCAGGTCGCGGCGCAGGGCGGTTGCACGGTCGTCGTCGTCGAGACCGAGCAGAAGTTCCTCGACACGGGCCTCGGCCGCATCGACAAGTCGCTCGCGAAGATCGCCGAGAAGGCGATCGAGAAGGGTGCGCCCGCCGAGCAGGCGAAGAAGCAGAGCGCCGACACGCGCGCGCGCATCACGGGTGCGCTCGACCGCAAGGCGCTGGCGGACTGCGACCTCGTCGTCGAGGCCATCGTCGAGAACCTCGACGTGAAGAAGCAGCTCTTCGCGGAGCTCGGCAAGCTGTGCAAGCCGACGACGATCTTCGCCTCGAACACGAGCTCGTTCCCCGTCAAGGAAATGGCCGCCGCTTCGGGTCGTCCCAAGCAGTTCGTCGGCCTGCACTTCTTCAACCCGGTGCAGCTCATGAAGCTCGTCGAGGTCGTGCGCACGAACGAGACGAGCGACGAGGCCTTCGCCGAGGCGCGCGCGTTCGGCGAGGCGTGCGGCAAGACGCCGATCGGCTGCAAGGACACGCCGGGCTTCGTCGTCAACCGCCTGCTCGTGCCGTACATGGGGCAGGCGCTCGCGATGCTCGAGCGCGGCGACGCGACGGCCGCGGACATCGACACGGCGATGAAGCTCGGTTGCGGCCACCCGATGGGGCCCATCGAGCTCACCGACTACGTCGGCCTCGACACGACCCTCTTCATCCTGCAGGGCTGGGTGAAGACGTATCCGAACGAGCCCGCCTTCAAGATCCCCGCCTGCCTCGAGAAGAAGGTCAAGGAAGGCAAGCTGGGTCGGAAGACGGGCGAAGGTTTCTACAAGTGGCAAGGAGACAAGAAGCAATGAGTTTCGTCACCACGTTGATCGCACTCGCGGCCTGCGCCGCCTCACCCGCTCCCGTCGCCGACGTCCAGGTGACCTGGAGCGCGCCGAAGATGTTCCTCGAGGGCTCGTCGTTCCTCGCGCACGTCGAGATCACGGCGCCCGCGGAGGGCGGCACCGTGCCCGCGTTCGCCGTCACCGGCGCCGCGTTCACCTTGAACGGCAAGCCGCTCGCCGAGCGCGAGAGTGCGAAACTCGACCTCGCGCCCGGCCAGAAGATCATCACCGACCTCGACCTCGCGCCGCTCCTCGCGCGCGCGGCCGCGTCGAACTCGAGCTTCAAGCTCGCGTTCGCGAACACGCTTTCCAACACCCCCGAAATCGAAGTGACCAAGATGCAAGCCGCCGAAAAAGGCCTCGACTTCACGAAGATGGAGCCGGCCGAACTCGCCACGTACCACGTGATCATGCAGACGAACCGTGGCGACCTGGAGATGGAGTTCTGGCCCGAGACCGCGCCCAACCACGTGCGCAACTTCCTCGACCTCTGCTACACGGGCTTCTACAACGGCCTCGGGTTCCACCGCGTCATCCCGGGCTTCATGATCCAGGGCGGCGACCCGACCGGCACGGGCTCGGGCAACGGCCCGCGTTCGCTGAAGGCCGAGTTCAGCAAGGACCCGAAGTACAAGCACGTCGCCGGCGTCCTCTCGATGGCGCGCTCGGCCAACCCCGACTCGGCCTCGTGCCAGTTCTTCGTCATGCACGCCACGTCGCCGCATTTGGACGGGCAGTACTCGGCCTTCGGCAAGCTCACGAGCGGCCTCGACGTCATCGAGAAGATCGTGAACACCCCGCGCGGCGGCCAGGACAAGCCGAACACGCCGCAGACGATCGTCAAGGCGACCGTGATCAAGGTCGGCAAGTGACCGTGTGAGCCAGTGACCGTGTGAAAACGTGGAGCGCGCTCCACCGCGTCGTACGCGGGGGGCGCGCTGCACCGATCCGAGTTCGAGCCAGCGAGACGAGTCATGTCCTACGAAAACCTCCTGATCGAGAGCACGGGCGGCATCGCCACGGTGACGGTGAACCGTCCCAAGGTGCTCAACGCGCTGAACCACCAGACGCTGACCGAGCTCGCGCGCGCCTTCGACGCGTGCGAAGCGGATCCCGCGGTGAAGCTCGTCATCGTCACCGGCGCGGGCGAGAAGGCCTTCGTCGCGGGCGCCGACATCAACGAGCTCGCGAAGATGGAGGCGATGGAGGCCAAATCGAAGGCCTTCTTCGGCCAGCAGGTCTTCGCGCGCCTCGACACGATGTCGAAGCCCTCGATCGCGATGCTCAACGGCTTCGCGCTCGGCGGCGGCTGCGAATTGGCGCTCGCGTGCACGCTGCGCACGGCGTCCAAGACGGCCAAGCTCGGCCTGCCCGAGGTCTCGCTCGGCATCATCCCCGGCTACGGCGGCACGCAGCGTCTCGCGCGCATCGCGGGGCCGGGTGTCGCCCGCGAATGGGTGCTCACGGGCGACATGATCCCGGCCGAGGAAGCGTGGCGCGTCGGCGTCGTCAACCGCCTGTTCGCGCCGGAGGAGCTGCGCGAGGGCACGCACAAGCTCGCGCAGTCGATCTTGTCGAAGGGCCCGGTCGCGGTGCGCCTCGCGATCGAGACCATCCGCCGCGGGCTCAACATGAGCCAGCAGGAGGGCGAGATCATCGAGTCCGACATGTTCGGGCTCGCGTCGACCACCGCGGACATGAAGGAGGGCATGGCGGCCTTCCTCGAGAAGCGCAAACCGAACTTCCAGGGCAAGTGAGCCCGCGCGCCGGCGCAGGCCGCGATCTTTCGCGCGGCGCCGCAACGAACCGAGATCGAAGCACAACTCCCCGCGCGAGCGGGGCTAGTACGAGGAGCACACCATGAGCAGCGAAGTCGTCATCGTCGGCGGAGCGCGCACCCCCATGTGCGAGTACGTCGGCACGCCGGGCTACGGCCGCTTCAAGGACCTGTCCGCGATGGAGCTCGCGGCGCACGCCACGCGGGCGGCGCTCGCGCGCTCGAAGATGGATCCCGCCGCGATCGAGCACATCGTCGTCGGCAACGCGCTCCAGACCTCGATCGACGCGCTCTACGGCGCGCGCCACGTCGGCCTCAAGGCGGGGCTGCCGCAGAGCGTGCCCGCGCTCACCGTGAATCGCCTGTGCGGCTCGGGCCTGCAGTCCGTCGTCAGCGCGGCGCAGATGATCCAGCTCGGCGAAGCGCGCGCGGCGGTCGCGGGCGGCATGGAGAACATGAGCCAGGCGCCGTTCGCCGTGTACGGCCTGCGCGCGGGCGTGCCGTTCGGCGTGCAACCCGCGATGCAGGACACGCTCTTCGGCGCGCTGCTCGACCCGATCGCGGGCCTGATGATGGCGCAGACCGCGGAGAAGGTCGCGAAGCGCCTCGGCATCACGCGCGAACAGCAGGACGAGTACGCCCTGCGCAGCCACCAGCGCGGCGCCGCCGCCGTGAAGGAAGGCCGCTTCGCCGCCGAGATCGAGCCCGTGACGGTCAAGGGTCGCAAGGGCGACGAGCAGATCGCGCTGGACGACCACATCAAGCCCGACACGACGCTCGAGGGCCTCGCGAAGCTGCGCGCGGCGTTCGGCAAGGACGGCACCGTGACCGCGGGCAACGCGAGCGGCATCGTCGACGGGGCCGCGGCGGTCGTGCTCACGACGGCCGAGCGCGCGAAGGCGGACAAGCTCGACGTCTGGGCCAAGGTCAAGGCGTGGTCCTACGCCGGCGTCGATCCCACGGAGATGGGCATCGGTCCCGTGCCCGCGATCCGCGCGTGTCTCGACCGCGCGAAGGTGAACTTGCGCGACGTCGACCGCATCGAGATCAACGAGGCGTTCGCCGCCCAGTACCTCGGTTGCGAGAAGGAGCTCGAGCTCGACCGCGACCGCGTCAACGTGAACGGCGGCGCGATCGCGCTCGGCCATCCGCTCGGCGCCACCGGGACGCGGCTCGTGCTCACGCTGATGCACGAGCTGCGCCGCTCGAAGAAGCGCTACGGCATCGCGTCGGCGTGCATCGGCGGCGGGCAGGGCATCGCGGTCCTGCTCGAAAACCCGCAGGCCTGATCGGGCGCGAGGGGAAGCTCGAAGGTCTGCGATGAATCCGCTCATCCACACTCGATCGGACGGCCGGCGCGTCGTCCGGCTCACGCCGGGGAAGCGCGTCTTGTTCCTGACGAAGGACCTCGCGCGCATCGAGGAGCAGCTCGCGAAGAAGCTCGATCTCGCGATGAGCGCGGTCGACCCGAAGGACCTGCTCGACGACATCAACACGGACGCGATGACGCCGGCGTGGGTGTGCTTCCGCCACAAGCCGGAGGACATCGCGCTCGACGCCTACGCGGGCCTCCTGCACGCGGACGGCCGGCGCGTGTTCGCGACGCGCGCGCTCATGGACGGCGGCTTCGAGGTGATCGTGTCGGGTCAGCGCAAGGGCACGGGCTCCTCGCGCGAGACGGCGCCGCAGTGCGAGAAGTGGAGCGGGATCCACCTCGTGATCGCGCACTCGTTCGCGCCGATCCACGAGCGCAACAACCTGAACCTCGGGCAGCTCATGGGCACCTATGAGCAGCTCGCGCGCCTGCAGAAGGGCGAGGAGCTCGCGCTGGAGGAGTTCACGTCGAAGTACGACCCCGTGTCGCGCGCGATCCTCGAGGCAGGCGGCCTCTTCCCGTTCAGCGCGCTCTACGCGGCGGGCAAGGTCGGCGTGCCCGCGCCCACGACCGCCGCGCGGCCGATGAACATGACGGAGAAGATCCTCGCGTCGAAGCTCGTCGGCGCGGCGGGGAAAGCGGTCGCGCTGAAACCGGGCGATCTGGGCCTCGTGCGCGTCGACGGCGGTTACAGCCACGAGTTCACGACGGCGCAGGTGCACCACTTCCTCGGCCTCGAGTACGGAGCGCAGTACCGGCTCCCGAACCCGTCGAAGTTCGCGGTGTTCGAGGACCACCTGCTCTACGCCGACGGCGTGAAGCGCATGGCGCCGTTCGCGCGCGAGATCCAGACGCTGCGCACGCTCCAGCGCGAATTCCAGAAGCACACCGGCGTGCGCGACTACTCCGCGAAGGACGGCGTCTCGCCCGGCATCTGCCACCAGGTCGCGCGCGAGCAGTTCGTCGACCCCGGCGACTTCATCCAGGCGACGGACAGCCACACGTGCATGGGCGGCGGGAACAACGCGCTCACGTGGGGCGTCGGCGCGACGGAGTACGCGGGGCTCGTCCACGCGGGCTTCACGTTCGTGCAGGTGCCCGAGGTGATCCGTTTCGAGCTCACGGAGAAGCTCGGCCCCGGTTGCACGGCGAAGGACCTCATCCTGTACATCCTCGCGACCTTCGCGGTGCGCGAGGAGACGCTCGACCGCGTGATGGAGTTCGGCGGGCCCGGCCTCGCGTCGCTCTCGATGGACGAGCGCGCGACGTTGTGCAACATGGCCACGGAGTGCTCCGCGAAGTCGGGCCTCTGCGAGGCGGACGACGTCACGGCCGCGTGGCTCCTCGAGCGCCGGCCCAACGCGACGCTCGAGCAGCTCCGCGCGCGCTTCGTGCGGGCCGACCCGGGTGCTTACTACGCCGGCGTGCACACGATCGACCTCGCGCAACTCGAGCCGATGGTCGCGACGCCCGGCGATCCGACGTACGGGAAGAACGTGCGCGAGCTCGGCGACGTGAAGATCGACATCGCGTACGGCGGCTCGTGCACCGCGGGCAAGGAGCACGACCTCGACTTCTACGCGCTCGTCCTGCGCGACGCCGTGGCGAACGGCCGCCGCCTCGCGCCGGGCGTGCGCATGTTCATCCAGTACGGCAGCGAGGCCGTGCGCGAGTACGCGCGCGCCCGCGGCTACCTCGACGTCTTCGAGAAGGCGGGCGTCGAAGTGATCAACCCGGGCTGCGGCGCGTGCATCGGCTGCGGACCGGGCGTGTCCGAAACGAAGGAGCAGGTCACCGTGAGCGCCATCAA
>JACRIO010000272.1 GCA_016220035.1 Planctomycetota bacterium
AGCTCGCCGATGCGCGCGGCGCGGCGCCGCGGGCCGTGCTCGTGCAGACGCTCACCTCGGGCGACACGAGCGCGGCGCGCGTCGCCTCGACGCGCGGCTTCCCGCCGTCGGGGCACCTGCTCCTGTCGCGCGGCACGAACCAGTTGGAGCGCGTGCGCTACGCATCGATCACCGACGACCGCTTCCAGGGCCTCGAACGGGCCGTGATGGGCACGACGGCGCACGGGCACGCGCAGAACGAGGAGCTCCTGTGGGGCGGCCTCGCCGAACCGATCGCGCTGCAGACGAACCCGTCCGCGAGCTTGTGGGACGGGCGCGCGCGCATCGGGGGACGCACGGTGTTCTTCCGCGGCGACGGGACGGGCTTCAGCTACCGCACGCCGACGGATCCGTCGGGCGGCGGCGACTTCCTCGACGGCGACGACCTGCGCTGGGGTTCGACGGTGCGCGGCGCGCCGCTCGCGGAGGGCTGGACGGCGCTCTGGTTCGAGGCGCGCGACGAGTACGTCGAGGCGCTCACGGGCGACGACCTGAACGGCGACGCCGATCGCGACGACGTCTTCGACGTCGGCCAGATCCGCCGTCGCACGTGGAGCACGATCGCGCCGGGACAGCCGGGTGACGACGTGGGCTTGGGCCCGGTGTGCGTACTGCAGGAGCGCGGTCATCCGGCCGCGGACCTCGACGGCGACGGCTTCGAGGACCCGCTGTTCCTGTGGGACGAAGCGCGGCGCGAGCTCTCGATCCGCCTCTTCGTCCTCGGACGCAGTCGCGAGAACGCGCCGATCGTGCGCCGGGTCGAGACGGTGGTGTTCTTGCGCAACGATCCGCAGGGTTGACGAATCAGGGTCGCGGGCGCGAAGGCAGGCGCGCGGCCGGGGGATGGACGGGAAGGCAGAGGGGGACTCCATGCGACGAACGAATCGAATCGAAACCACGCGGCACGGGCGCCGCGCGCGCGCGGCCATCGAGCGGAAGCGCGGCTCCGCGCTCGTGTCGGCGCTCATCGTGCTCTCGGTGCTCACGGCCTTCGGTCTGTCGATGCTCTCCGCGAGCGTCGGGGGGACGAAGGTCCTGACCACGCAGTCGGACGACCACCGCCTGACGAGCTCGGTCGAAAGCGTCGGCGCGCTCGCCGCGCAGGACGTCTGGGCGGACTACGTCCGGGCGCAGGGCGGCGCCGCGGGCTCGATCGACACGCTGCGCGCGCACCTCGAAACGATCGGCCTGGTTGCGGACACCGGCACCGGAGCGCCCGCCGCGGGCGCCGGGCGAGAGTGGCTCGGACACCTCGCGCTCCCGACGGACGCGCAGGGTCGCACCGTCTTCGACGGCGTCACGATCGACGGCGTGCGCGTCTTGCGCCGTGACGAGCAGGGCGCGACCCGTCTGTACGTCACCGTGCAGGCGACGACACGGCGCGGGCTCGGCCTCGCGACGCCCGCGCTCGCGCGCTCGGTCCAACTCGTCTACACGATCGAGCCCGCGCCGTTCGAGGGCTTCGACTACGGCATCCTCGCGAACAACGTGAACTGCGTCTTCTGCCACACCGTGGTCGACTCGGCGGAGCGCGCGTTCGGCACCGATCCCGCCAACTACGACTCCTTCCACAAGGTGAAGGTCGGCACGCTCGAGAGCCTGATGCTGCGCAGCGACGGGCGCCCCGGCATCGGCGATTGGGACGCGGACACGCGCATCGCGGGTTCGCTCTACGTGCGCGGCCACGCCACGAACCAGAACGGAACTCCGATCGCGAACTGGTCCAACCAGTCCGCGAAGCCGTGCGTCTTCGACGCGGCGGGCAACATCCAACAGAACGACGACGGCTCGGTGCAGTGGACGAACTACGTCCCCGCGGGCACTCCGCCCGAGGCGGGCGAGAACCTGTACCTGAACTACCCGTCGAACTACGCCGATATGGTCGACGGCAACCTCCCGACGGAGTTCCCGCCGCCCTTCCGCGACGACGGCGGCATCGACCCGATCACGCACGCGCCGACCACGGCCGGCTCCGGCAACCGGCAGGTGGACCCGTCCGAGTTCTTCGCGCAGGCGCGCGCGGCCGAGGGCACGATCACGTCGGGCGTGATCACGGTGACCGACGCCGCGAACCCGATCGACACGGACGCGGAGTACGCGAGCGCGTTCCACACGGGCAACCGGCCGAGCCTCCCGTCGAACACGACCGGTCACGTGATCCTGAACGGCACGCGCGAGAACCCGATCGTTCTCAACGGGACGGTCGCGATCGACGGCGACGTGATCCTGAACGGCTACGTCAAGGGCTCGGGCACGCTGCTCGTCAGCGGCAACGTGTACGTGCCGTGCGACCTGCAGTACTTGGACGGCCAGGTCGTGCTCCAGGGCGACGACCCCGCGCATCCGACCGGATCGCGCACGTTCGGCGTCGCGCAGGACGGCACGCGCAACGTGCTCGGCCTCGCGTGCGGCGGCAACGTGCTCATCGGCGACTACCTTCAGCCGAGCGCGAGCCTCTCGCCCGGCGTGAACGACATCGTCACGGGCAACCCGGACAGCCCGTGGAACTTCTCGCTCGCCGAGGTCTCGCTGTTCAACCGCGGCGAGTGGGCGCGCACGCAGCCCGTGCTCCCCGGACCGGGCGACGACGTGAACGACGCCTCCACGTGGACGGTGACCAACCCGAACTACGTCGCGGACTACGTGCCGCGCTACTACCAGTTCGGCCCCGGTGACACGATCCCGATCTACAACCTCGGGCACATGTACTTCGACACGTCGACGGGCACGTGGGTCGGCGACGCGGAGGTGCCGCTCGGCTGGAACGAGGAACAGATCACGATGGTGGATCCGGGCGACACGAGCAACCCGATCCTCTACGACCCCGCGACCGGGGCGCCGCGCGCCGCGGTGCTCACGCTCACGCCGAGCGATGGGTGGATCACGGACACGCTCCAGGAGCGCGCGATCGAGGAGTTCAAGGCCGCGCACCCGGCGAACACACCGATGCAAATCGACGGGCTGCTCTACACGAACAACGCGATCTTCGGCATCGTGAACCGCAACTCGACGATGAAGGGCCGCCTCGAGGTCAACGGCTCGCTCATCTGCGCCGACCTCGGCCTGCTCGCGCCGGGCAAGCGCGCCGTCGCCGGCACGCCGGCGGCGAACATGGTGCCGGGCTCGCCCTACCAGGTCGGCCTGCGCGTCAACTACGACAAGCGCACGAAGCAGATGCTCAACGTCGACAACCCGAACCAGGTCGTGATGAAGCGCACGCTGTGGAATCCCACGGCGAACGCGCTCTGATCCCTGGGTCGGACCGTTCGTGAAGCCGGCCGTCCGCGCGTGCGCGGGCGGCTGGTGGCGTTCCTCGTGGGTCACTCCGCCGGGCCGATCGCCGCTCGCGCGCGCTCGAGGCACTGCGCGAACGCGTCCTTGTCGCCGCGACGCACGAGCTCGGCGAGCTCGGCGAGCGCGTCCCCCACCGCCGCGTAGACGGCCTCGCGGTGCGGGTTCAAGCGTTGGATGTCGAGGTAGAGCGCGGGATCCTCGCCGAGGATCGACAGCGCCGTCGCCTTCTGCCGCGCGAACGTCGTCGACGCGCACGCCTCGAGCTCCGCCGCGTCGAGCCCCGAGCGCGCGAGCGCCGACGCGAAGAGCATCCCCGAGAGGTGCGCGAGGCCGAGCAGCCAGCCCATCATCCGGTCGTGGTGCTCGAAAGGCATCGCGACGATCCGCGCGTAGGGGTGCGCGAGCAGCGCGCGCACGCGCTCCGTCTCGCGCGCCTCGTCCGTGCGCACGGCGAGCGCGAAGGTGAGCGGCCCGTGCACGCTCTTCCCCGGCCCGAACATCGGGTGGAGCGCGATGACGGAGACGCCGGCCGCGCGCGCGCGCGCGAGAGGGTGCGCGAGCGCCGCCTGGATCGAGCTCACCTCGACCACCGTCGCGCGGCGCGGCGCGCGCAGCACGAGCTCGTCGAGCACGCCCGCCGTCGTGCCGAGCGGCGTCGCGACGAGGATCCAGTCGAAACGATCGAGGTCGGGCACGTCCGCGAGGCTTGCGTGCTCGACGCCGCCGCGCGGATCGACGCCGACCACGTCGTGGCCCGCATGATCGAACAGCCCGCGGAACCACCGCCCCATGCCGCCCTCCGCGCCGACGAGCAGCACGCGCCCGCCGCCCTTCGCGCGCCGTTCGAGCCCGACCGCGTGCTGCCGCTCGACGGAAGCCTGCACGATCGCGCGAAAGATCGCCTCCATCGCCGGCCCCGAGACGCCGCACGCCTCGGAAGCCGCCCGCGCGCGCGCGAGCACCTGGTCCTCGATCGCACGCACGCTGACGCCCTCGCCGCGCTCCGCCTTGATCGCGCCGATGCGCCCTGAGAGCTCCATGCGCCGCGCGAGGAGCGCGAAGAGCTCGCGATCCGTCTCCGCGATCTCCGCGCGCAGCTTCTCGAGGTCGTCGCCGGTCATGCGAGGACGCAAGGCTAGCGAGCGACGCGGTGCGATCCAGCCGTGGACGTCGCCTCGCGCCCATCGGACGTCGACCGCGCATCGTGGTCCGCCCCGAGCACCTGTCTTGATTCGGGGGAGTTCCAGGTCCGCACCGGGTGGATCGCGGACGAGTGCCGGCCGTGATCGGGGATCGTCGCCAGGGAGGCTTCGTCCCGGTCTTGAATCGGGAACCCTCCCCGCGCCGTCGTCGCGCAGTCCACGGCGCGGGCCGGCGCTCGGAATGGACCCTCGCGGAGCCGAGCCGGCCCCCGGTCGACATGGAGCGGTGCCCCGCTCACTCCGGCCGATCGACGCGCACGGTCTCCGGATCGCTCACCACGGAGACGAACGAACCCGCGTGCGCGGTGAGCGTGGCTACGCCGTCGGCCGGAGCGGGCGACTGGGCGAGGGCGGCGGCGAACGCGAGGGAGCTCAGGTTCATCGAGCTCGATGCGCAGCAGGACGGGAAGCCACGTGCTCACGAAAGCAACCGCGAGTGAGATGAGGGCTCGGTTCGTCGTCGAGGGTCTTCGCGAACGACTCGTCCGCAGCGCGTGGTCCGACCCACCCGGGGGCAGCGAGGCTCGCGCTCCGCCGTGCAACCCGGGTTTGGTGCATGCGTTCCGCCCTCGCCGCGAGAAACCGGACGGCTGAGATTCCCGAACTCGATAGGGCGCACATCGACGGCGGCCGACCGGGGGGCCTCGGTCTCGGTCCTACCGCGCAATACCGCGACAGGTAGGCGGTCGCAGGGGTCGGAAGGCCTCGCGATGCCCCGCTCGCTCGCTCCCGGCGAGAATGTCCAACCGATTCCCCGCCCGCCGGCATGAGTCCGGCGCACCCCATGTCCCCCGTCGAACGTCAGGCCCGTCTCGAGCTCCTCCTCGCGCACGCCGCGTGGATCCGGTCGCTCGCGCGGGAGCTCGTCCGGGACCCCGCGCTCGCGGAGGAGATCGAGCAGCGCACGCTCATCGCGGCGCTCTCGCATGCTCCGCGCGCCGGGGTTCCGTTCGCGAGCTGGCTCGGCACCGTGGCGCGCAACTTCGTGCGGCAGCACCGCCGGTCCGAGGGCCGGCGCGTGAAGCACGAGGAGCGCGCGGCGCGGTCCGAGGCGACGCCGTCCGCGGCCGACGTCGTCGAGCGCGCGGCCGTCCAGCGCGAGCTGGTCCAGGCCGTGATGGAGCTCGACGAGCCGTTCCGCACGACGATCCTGCTCCGTTTCTACGAGGGTCTCCCGCCGCGCGACGTCGCGCGACGCATGGACGTGCCGGTCGAGACCGTCCGCACGCGCACTACGCGCGGGCTCGCGCTCCTGCGCGAACGGCTCGATCGCCATCACGGAGGCGGACGCGCCGCGTGGCTAGGGGCACTCGTCCCGCTCACGCGTTTCCCCGCGTCGCCTCTCGGTCTCGGTCCGGCAGGCATCGGCATCATGAACACGAAGTGGAAGGTCGCGGCGGCGCTCGCCGTCGTGCTCGGCATCGCGGCGATCGTGTGGACGCGCGGCGAAGGGAGAAGCGGCACGCAGGCGAAGGACGCGGAGCGCGCGGCGCGTCTGCAGCGGCCCGATGCCTCGAGCGCGTCGAACGGCAGTTCGGGTTCGCACTCCGAGGAACCCCGATTGCCCGCAGCACGCGCGAACAGCGGGACGAGCGCCTCGACCTCGACCGGGCCCGCGCTCGTGCGCGGAAAAGTGCTCGACGCGACGGGACGGCCGCTCGCCGGCGTGCGCGTCGGCGTCCGCGGCGAACGCGGCGGCTCGAGCGCCGCGTCCCCAATGGAGCGCGCGCTCGCGACGAGCGCCGACGACGGGAGCTTCTCCTTCCCCGCGCAGCCCGGCGCCGAGCGCGTCGTCGACTGCGAGGAGCGGTGGACGACCGTGATCGCCGGCAAGGACGCGCGCGGCGAAGGCCGTCTGGAGCAGGTGCTCGTCCTCGCGCGGCCGCGCGCGCTCGCTGCGACCGTCGTCGATGCGCTCGGCGCGCCCGTCGCCGGCGCGCGCGTGCACGTTCGGCTCGCGGCGTCGTTCCGTACTCGCCTCCGCGAGGTGCTCGACGCCTCCGCGTCGCTCGAGCGCGACGCGACGAGCGGCGCGGACGGCGCGTTCTTCCTCGACGACCTGCCCGACCTCGCCGACGTCGAGCTCGCGGTGCGTCACGACGCGTACCTGCCGATCGAGGCGCGGCTCGTCGACCTCGCGCCGCGCACTGTGATCACGTTGACGCGGCCCTCCGCGTCCGCGGAAGGCGTGCTGCGCGGAAAGGTCGTCGACCCCGCGGGCCGACCCGTGCCGTCCGCGCGCGTCGCGTTCGGCATCGACACGCGCACGACGGACGACGAGGGCGCCTTCTCGTTCCTGCTCGACGATCCGCAGTCGCTCGGGCGCCGTTTTTCGGTCGTGGCGGAGACGCTGACGGCGCTCGCACCGGGTTTCCAGCTCGCGAGCTTCACACCGCCCTTCGAGGGCGGGAAGGTCCTCTGGCCCGCGTTCGTCACGCTGCAGCTCGGCGCGCCGCCGCTCTCGATCGAAGGCCGCGTGCTCGGTGTCGACGGGGCACCGCTCGCCGGCGCCAGCGTGTGGATCATGGACGCGCAGCTCTTCGGCGGCGACGAGCGCGGCGCGCTGTTCGTCGAGAACCTGCTCGCGGCCGGCGCGCCGGATGGATGGCGCCGCGTCGAAACGGACGCGGAAGGACGCTTCGCGCTCGACGGGCTGCTCGACCACGACTACCACGTCGAGGCGATGGACCGCTCGACTCTGTTGCGCGTGCAGGAAGGACCGTTCCGCGCCGGCGCGCGCGACGCCGTGTTGCGGATGCCCAAGGATGCGCTCCACCCACGGGTCGCCGGCCGCGTCCTGTCGCGCCGCGGGGCACCGATCGCGGGTGCGCGCGTCTACCCGATGTGCGACGGGCTGCGCGAGCGCGTGAAGGGCAAGGTCATCGGCACGCACCACGACGCGCTCCAGGGCGTCATCACGGACGCGAGCGGGCATTTCGAGCTCGCGGATCTCCCGAAGGAGCTCGTCTACCTGCGCATCGACGGCGAGGACGTGCTCCCGCTCGAGTACGGCCGCGACGGCGAGGGCGACGACCGCTTCGCGGGCGGCGGCACGAGCACGCTGCCGTCGGAGCGCGTCACCGAGCTCGAGATCGTCGTCGACCAGCGCTGCCACCTGCAGGTCGTGCTCTCGGACCCGTCGACGGCGGACGAGGTCGCACTCCTCGACGCGCAGGGCGGCGTCGTCCCGCTGAACGTGTACGACGGCCACGGCCGCGAGACGCGCGATCGGTATCCGCTCACGGACGGCCGCTCGCCTGCGCTTGCGGTCAGCGACGCGGGCACGACGATCGTGCTGTACGAGGCCGGCGTCGAGGTGCTGCGCATGCCGGTCGTGCTCGCGCCGGGGCCGTTGAAGGAAGTGCGGCTCTGACCGCGCGTCACGGCGCGCCGTACTCCGCCGCCGCGTCGCTCGTGCGTTCCATGACGCTCTTCCAGCGCGCGAGGAACGCATCGGCGCCGGTCGGCGACTGCGACACGAGCGCCGCGCCGGACTTCGTGCCGCCCTCGTGCAGCGTCGGCTGGGCGACGACGGTCTTCTTCTGCGCGAGCTCGCGTGCCTTTGCGAGCCATTGCTCCGCGCCCGCGTGGTCGCCCTTGCGCCACGCGACGGCGCCGCGGAACCACGCCGCCTCGACCGACTGCGCGTTGAGCACGAGCGCGTCCGCGAAGCGCTCGTCGGCGCGCGCGAAGTCGCCCGTCAGGAACAGGACGACGCCGAGGCGCACGACGGGCAGGCTCTCCTCGCCGTTGAGCGCGTGGTTCCTCGCGAAGGCGCGCTCCGCGCGGTCGAGGTCGGCGGGCGTGCGGCCCTCGCGCTGCAAGGCGAGGACGCCCATCTGCATCCACGCGCGGCTCTCGCCGGGGTGGATGCGCACGAGCTCGTCGAGCGTCGCGAGCGCCTCGTCGACGCGCCCCTGCTCCCACTTGCAGTTCGCGCGGTAGTAGAGGGAGTCCGCGTGTCCCGGCCACACGCCGAGCGACTCGCCGTAGGTCGCCTCCGCCTTCGCGAACTCGCCCGCGACGCGCTCGCGCGACGCGCGATCGAGCAGCGCGTAGAAGCGCTTCCGGTCCTCGAGCTTCGCCGGTCCCTTCGCGAACGCCGCGCGCTTGCCCGGGAGGAGCTCGATCACGGGCGGAGCACCGCGCGTCCACGTCACGAGCGCGTCCACGGGCAGGTCCGTGAGCTCCTCCGCGACGCCGTCGGGCCACGTCACCGCGAGCTTCTCGACGCGCGCCGCGTCGCCGAGGCCGAACGCGAGCTCGCCCACCGCGTGCTGCGACAGGTACGAACCCTGCGTGTCGAGCTCGTCGACGCGCGTGCGCCCGCCGGCCGTGAGCGCGAGCTTCGCGCCGATCGCGAACGTGTTGCCGCTCGGTTGCCGCATCCGCACGCGCACGGAGTGCTTCGCATCGCCGCCGTCGTTCCTGAGGAGCCGCGCGCTCCCGCCGTGCACGACGACGACGAGGTCCTCGTCGCCGTCCTGGTCGTAGTCGAAGGTCGCGCCGCCGCGGCCGACCACGGGCTCGGTGAAGAACGCGCCCGCCGTCTTCCCGAGCTCGTAGAAGCCGCGCTTCCCGCCGCCGTTCCAGAAGAGCTGCGCGCGCTGCGGGACGAGCTCTGTGCGGTCCTTCGCGTCGGGGATGGTGCTCCCGTTCACCGCGAAGAGGTCGAGCACGCCGTCGTTGTCGAAATCGAAGAAGCGCGTCGCCCAGCCGACGGTCTGCAGCGTCGTGCTGCCGAGGCCGAAGCGGTCGGCCTCGTCCATGAAGAGGAACCACCCGCGCGGGTGCGCCGCGTCGGCGGGCTTGCTGTGGTTCACGTAGAGCGCGTTCTCTTGACCGATCCAGTGCGTCACGCCGAAGTCGAGGTCGCCGTCGCCGTCGAAGTCGCCCACCGCGAGGCCCATCGCGCCGCGGTAGTCCGCGACCATCGCGGGGGCCGCCTCGTCGGTGAACGTGCCATCGCCGTGGTTCACGAAGAGCGCATTGTCGCTGACGTCGTTCGCGACGTAGAGGTCGGGCCAACCGTCGCCCGTGAGGTCCGCGAAGGAGGCACTCAGGCTGCGGCCGGTCGGGTTCGCGACGCCGGCGGCTTCGGCGCGCTCCTCGAAGCGGCCGCCGCCCAGATTGCGCAGGAGCAGGTTCTTCTCGGGCGCGAAGCTCGACGGGTTGATGCTCGCGGGGATGTCCGCGCCGTACTGCTTCGCGACCCGGTCCGCGCCGCCCGTGTCGTCGGTCCAGCGCACGTAGCCGCACACGTAGGCGTCGATCGCGCCGTCCTTGTCGTAGTCGCCGACCGCGATGCCGGTCCAGAAGCCGCGCAACCCGAGCAGCCCCGCGCGCTCCGTCGCGTCGTGGAAACGTCCGTGACCGTCGTTCTCCAGGTAGTCGAGCGCGTCGAAGCTCGTCACGAGCAGATCGAGGTCGCCGTCCGCATCGCCGTCGAGGAACGCCGCGCCGTTGCCCATCACGGCGAGGTCGAGACCCGCTGCGGCGCTCGCGTCCTCGAACGTGCCGTCGCCGCGGTTGCGATACACCGCGCACCGCGCGGGCGGCGTCGACTCCGAGGCCCCCATCGGCCGCGCGACGTTCACGAGGAACACGTCCGTCCACCCGTCGCCGTCGACGTCGGCGAGCGCGACCCCCGAACCCATGTCCTCGGGCAGCCGGTTCGTGCGCGTGAACGGGAAGTGGCGGAACGCGAGGCCCGACGCGGCGGTCACGTCCTCGAAGCGCGCCTTCGGACGATCGTCCGGGAGCTTGCGCGCGAGCGTGTCGACGAGACCCTCGACGTCCTGACCCGCGACGTACGCATCGGTCTCGCCGCGCAACACGAGGAACGCCGCCGCGCCGCCGAGCACGAGCGCGGCAACGCTCACGACGAGCAATGGGAGGCGGCGCAGGCGCATTCCGCGAAGCCTAGCGATCGCCTCCGCGCGGCGCGCCCTCGCCCTTCTCGTCCGTGGGCTTGGTCTCCGCCGAGGCCACGCGGATCCGCGCTTCCGTGCGCGACACCATCGTGACGGGCGACGTGAGCGGCGTGTCCTCGCCGAACGCGAAGCGCATGAGGTACTGGTCGACCTTGCGGTAGTTCAGCTTCGCCTCGACGAAGAGCTCGCCCGCCTTCGTCGCCTCGAACACATGCGTCGTCTCCGGCTGGACCGGGACGGCCGGCCCCGAGCCCGGACAAGGGAACTCGAACGACGCGACGTCGGCCGCGCCGGGGAACAAGGAGCGTTTGAAGCGCACGCCCACCATCTCCCACAGGTTGTGCCGGTCGATCAGGTTGCCGTAGCGGTCGACGGGCTCCGCCTTGAACATGAACGTGCCCGTCTCGATCGTGTGGCGCTCGTCGCGCTTGCCGGTTTCGAAGACCACCACGCCGTTCGCGTCCTTCACCTCGATCTCGATCCACGCCTGGATGATGTCGAGCGGCCCGGTCGGGAAGTCGTGCCCGACCTTGTTGTTCAGGATGTGGATCTTGAGCGGGATCTTCTCGCCGGGGGCCACCGACTTCGGCGCGTCGATCTCGATCGGGATCGCGGGCCCCTCGCGCCAGCGCGACGCGATCTCGGGCACCGCGATCTCCCCGCGCAACCATTTCTCCGTCAGCTCCGCCTGCTGCTTGCCGCCGGGAAGGTCCTGGGCCACCGGGATGAACTGATTCCCGCCGAGGAAGCGGTGACTCCGGTGCTTCGCGTCGGACGCGCGGCGGTTGAAGTCCGCGCTGTCCCCGGCCGCGGGATCGCGCGAGTCGGCGAGCGGCATGTGGCACTCGCGGCACTCGAGCGTCTTCTGCGGGTCGCCGGGGTGGTTCCAGCGTGAACCCTTCCAGTTGTCGTACTGGTTCTGGAGCTGCACCCATCCGACCTTGTTGACCTCCTCGTCGATGAACTGCTTGTGGCACGCGGCGCAGAACTCGGGCGTCTTGAACATCGTGTGCGAGAAGGTCGCGACGTGCTGCTCCGGGTAGCTGCGCAGCATGAAGTCGGCGACGAAGCGCGCGGCCGGGCCCTCGGCGAGCTCGAACGCATAGCGCCGCGGCTGCGCGATCACGTAGCTCGCATTGCCCTTGACGTCGGTCTTCTGGATCGAGTGGCAGGCGAGGCACGAAACGCCCTCCTGGTAGCCCGCGAGCGACGTGAGGTCCTCGACGCCGATGAACTTCGTGCCCGAGAAGAGCGAGATCGGGTCGTGGCAGCCCGCGCAGTAGCGCGTCGAGTCGGGACCGTTCTGCGCGGCCATGACGCTCTGGATCTTCTGGAAAGCGACGTCGAGCGCGGAGTAGCGGTGCGCGCTCGGCTTCCACTCGTCGTAGATCTCCTCGTGGCAGTTCGCCGTGCCGCAGGACGCCGATCCCGAGAGCGAGCGCGCGTCGAACGCTCCGCCGCTCGCGGTCATCGCGAGGCTGGGCGAGAACGGACTCGCGCCGGCGTACGGCTTCTGGTCGTACTCCTTGGGGAACGCGTTCACGAAGGTCGGCCCCGGCACGAGCACGCAGAGGAGTGCCGTCGCGCCGATCCCGCCGGCGAGCGGAAGGAGCAGGCCGCGCGCGTGCGCCCGCATCGCGAAGAGCAGACCCGCGGCCTGCGGCTCGCCGCGTCGGCGCAGTTCGCGCGCGACGATGGTCCACAAGTGTGGGGCGAGGAACGCGATCGTGGCCCACGTCGAGAGCGCGTGCACGAGGCGCCACGCGTCGCTCATCGCGGTCCCGAACGCCGACTGCGCGGTGACGACCAAGCCCGACACGAGGCAGACGCCGAGCGCCCCGCCCGCTGCCCAACCCGTGAACTTGACGTGCGTGAACGGGAAGTCCCACCAGCCGCGCACGTGCTTCACGACGTAGACGACGCCGGGGACGAGGAACACGAGCCCCAGCAGCGTGTGGATCAGCACGTTGTGCTGGTTGACGAGCCCGAACGGCAGGAGCTCGATCGCGAGGCCACCGACGAGGAGGAAGAGCAAGAGCCCGTTCGCGAACCACGCGAGCGGCGAACGCCAACCGCGCTCGCGCAACTCGAGCCAACGCTGACGTTCGGCGGGTGCCGATGCGTTCTCCTGCGCAGTGTTCTGGACCGAAGGAACGGACTCTTCCTGCGACATGCTCGACCTCCGGGGTACGACCACCCGAACCGTACCCGCGCGGCCGCGAAGCCGAGATCGGCCAGTGTGAGTAGCGCCGGTCCGCGCCACGGGCTCATGGACGCAGCGTCAGCCCCGAGGTGAGCATCGCGATCAGGACCGCGACCGGCGCGCGACGAGCACGACCGCCGTGACGCACGCCCCCGCCGTCGCGAGGAACATGTCCTTCTGCGCGTCCCAAGGGTCGCCCTGCTGGCCGAGGTAGCGGTCGGCGCGCTCGGGGGCGGCGACGAAGGCGACGATCCACTCGCCGAGCTCGTAGAGGGCGCTCGTCGCGATCACGAGCAGCACGGCGACGGCGATCGAACGCCCGCGCGCCGCCGCGAGCCACGTCCGCGCCGTCTCGGCGAACAGCGGCGTCGCGAGCACGCCGTAGCTCGCGTGCACGAAGCGGTCGTAGTGGTTCCGCTCCCAACCGCACGCCTGCGTCGGCCGGAAGCCGAGCGCGGCCTCGCACCATGCGTCGTACGGCACGTAGCTGTAGATCCAGCGCGCGCCGACGACGTGCAGCGCGAGGAAGAGCGCGAAGAGGAGCAGCGCGGCGTTCGACGCCTTCCACCGCCTCCACGCGACGAGGAAGTACGCGACGCCGCCCGCGGTGCCGAACTGCTGGAGCGCCTGCTCTTCCGGCCACGGCGCGTCGACGAGCGATGCGGCGAGCAGCAGCGCGAGCGCGAGGAGCGCGAGGGCGGGGACCGGGACGCGGGACATGCGCCGGCGCTACGGGCTTTTCGAGCGTCCGTGAGTGCGGGGCGGAGCGTGCAGGCGTCGAGTCCGTGGAGCAGGAGCGAGCGAGAGATCCCCCGTCGGGCGCGCGCGTCCTACCCTCGGAATCACGGCCTCCCGACGCGGCTTCAGCACCGGCAGCGGATCCCAACGCACGTCCTTCACGGCCGCGCGGTTCTGTCGGCGCAGTTCGGCGAGCGAGAGCTGCATGGAGAAGGGACCGATCTCGATCTCGTCGCGGCCGCGCAGCGCGGCGATCATCTCCTCGGCCTGGTGCCACTCGAACGGCACACCCTGCTCGCCGAGCGCCCGCGCCATCTTCGCGACGGCCTCCGCCTGGCCGAGGTGGCCCGCCGAGAGCCCGAAGCGCCAGCCGCCGTCGCGCTCCCACGGCCCGAGCACGACCCCGTCGAACATCGAGTAGACGATCTCCCATGGGTGCGTCCCGCTCCACGCGGGTGAACGGAACCACCGCGCGAACGCCTCGGAATCGTCCGTCGGCAGCGCGAGCAGTCCACCATCGCGCTTGTCGGCCGCCTTCAGGTACTTGTCGAGCGGAGCGAGCCGGCGGAGCTTCGGCACCGCGGCGTCGTACGCGATCGCGGCGATCTCGAAGTAGCGGCGCGGAGCGAGCTCGGGGAGGCTCGGCGCGCGCTCGGCGCGGTCGAGCGCGGCGCGCAGGCGCTCCTCGCCCTTCGCGGAGAGCCACGCACGCATGCCCTTCGGCCACGAGCGCGCGCGGACGAGGAGCCCCCTGCGGGAGCCGATCGGAAAGTCGCGCTCGAGCCGCCGCGCGTAGCGCTCGGGATCGCGCAGCGCGGAGGCGAGGCGGCGCTCGAACTGCTTCATCGCCTCGTGCCAGGTCGACTCGGGTTCGCGCGAGCCCGAGGTGAACGAGTCGGAACCGTCGATCTCGACCGCGTCCGTGCCGACGCGCCAGGCGAGCTGCGATCTGCTCCAGCCCAGCTCCAGCGTCACGTAGAGCTCGTCCCGGTAGAGGAGGAAGCGCGCGGGCCACCACTCGCGGCGGCTCGCGACGAAGTGCGGGCCGTGCCACTGCGTGTCGGCGCCGACCTCGAACGGCTCGAAGCGCTGCAGGAGCGCGAACACGCGCCGCACGCGCGCGGCGAGTTTCGGGTTCGCGGTGCCGTGACGCATGCACGCGAGCGTGACGCCGCGCATCGGGACGTTCAAGCGCGCCCGCGGAGCGCACCCCCGTGCCGAACCAGAGCGCCCGCGGGCGCGCGGCGATCACACCTTCGCGCCCACGATCCAAGTGCAGCTCCGGAGCGCGCGAAGGACGTGAGTGGGCTCAGTGCCCGCCCTGCGCCTCGAGCCACCGCTCGCAGTCGATCGCGGCCATGCAGCCGGTGCCGGCCGCGGTCACGGCTTGGCGATACGTCTTGTCCATCACGTCGCCGCACGCGAAGACGCCGGGGACGTTGGTGTAGCTCGTGCCGGGCTTCACCTTGAGGTAGCCGGTCGCGTCCATGTCGAGCTGGCCCTGGAAGACCTTCGAGTTCGGCTCGTGGCCGATCGCGATGAAGAGGCCGTCGCAGGCGATCTCGCTCACCTCGCCGTTCTTCGTGTCCTTCACGCGCACCGACCGCACCTTCTTCTTGCCGCTCTCGGACAAGACCTCGACGACGTCTTTGTTCAGGAGCCACTCGATCTTCGGGTTCGCCTTCGCGCGGTCGTGCATGATCTTGCTCGCGCGGAACTCCTCGCGGCGGTGCACGATCGTCACGGTGCTCGCGAAGCGCGTCAGGAAGTTCGCCTCCTCCATCGCGGTGTCGCCGCCGCCGACGACGAGCACCTTCTTCTGCTTGAAGAAGGCGCCGTCGCACGTCGCGCACGCGCTGACGCCGTGGCCCATGAGTTCCATCTCGCTCGGGAGGCCCAAGAGGCGCGCGGAAGCACCCGTCGCGACGATCACGGTCTTCGCGCGGAACTCGCCGAACTCGCCCTTCAGCACGAACGGACGCTTCGAGAAGTCGACTTGCTCGATCATCTCGAACTTGAGCTCCGTCCCGAAGCGCTCCGCCTGCTTCTGGAAGTCCTCCATCATCTTCGGGCCGAGCACGCCGTCGGGGTAGCCGGGGTAGTTCTCGACCTCGCTCGTGATCGTGAGCTGGCCGCCGGGCTGCGGACCTTGGAAGAGCATCGGCTTCAAGTTCGCGCGCGCCGCGTAGATGGCGGCGGTGTAGCCGGCGGGTCCCGAACCGATGATGATCACGTCGCGCACGTCGCTCATGAGGGCTCCTCTCGCTGAAAAGGGCGGACAGTGTAGGCTGTGCGCTTTCGCTGTCCACCGCGCCATGCCCGGACCCCGCGTCTACACGCTCGACGAAGTGCAGGAGCTCGTCCCCGAGCTCGAACGCGTCTTCACGCGCATCGACGCGATCCGCGACGAGCTGCGCGTCCTCCACGTCCGGATCGGCGCGCTCGAGCTGATCTGGGGCGACGCGGTGCACGCGAAGGCGAACCCCGACCACGGCGAGTTCGCGAGCCACGTCGCGGCGATGAAGCGGCTCGAGGAGGAGGTCGAGACGGTCACGGCCGCCGTGAACCAGCTCTCGGGCGAGGTGAAGAGCGTCGAGCCGCCGCTCGTCGATTTCTACGGCGTCCGTGAAGGCCACCTCGTCCACTGGTGCTGGACGCGCGGCGAGAAGCGGATCGAGCACTGGCACCACGTCGACGCCGGTTTCGCCGAGCGCCAGCCGGTGTGAGCACGCCTCCGCACGCGCTGAGCGAGCGTCACCTCGCGACCTTGCTCGCGCTCGCGGAGCGCATCGGCGCGGCGGTCGTGGAGCACCGCGACACGGCGCTCGCGACGGGCGCGGCCGACGGGTTGATGCGCATCGCGAGCCAGGGTGCGGGCGACGTCACCTACGGCATCGACGTGCCGGCGGAGCACGCGCTCGACCTGTGGCTCGACGAGGAAGCGCGCAAGACACCGCTGTCCCTGCTCACCGAGGACTCGGGTTGGCGCCACCGCGGACCGGACGGGAAGGGCGGCGTGCGCGCGCTCGAGGGCTTCGATCACGGCGGGCCGCGCATCGTCGTCGACCCGATCGACGGCACGCGCAACCTGATGACCGACCTGCGGCCCGCGTGGACCGTGATCGGGCTCGCGGGGCCGGGTCCCGGGGAGCCGCGCCAGCGCGACGTGGTACTCGGCGTCGTGCGCGAGATCCCGGAATCGCGCTCGCGCTCGACGCGCGTCCTGCACGCGGCGCGCGGGCTCGGTTGCACGCTCGTCGACGGTGCGCGCGAGCGTCGGCTCGACACGGGGAGCGACGCACGCGCGGACCACGGCTACTTCCCCTTCTTCAAGTACCTGCCGACGGAGCGCCACGAGGTGGCCGCGGTCGAAGCGCGCTTCTTCGCGCGCCTCGCCGAGCACGAGCGCGCCGACGTGCGCAACTGCTACGACGACCAGTACATCTCGAACGCGGGGCAGCTCGTGCTGCTCGCGCTCGGCACCTACCGCATGATCGCCGACCTGCGCGCGTTCCTGGCGGCGCGGCGCGGCGCGACGACGCTCACGAGCAAGCCCTACGACGTCTCGGGGGCGCTCGTCTGTGCCGGGGAGGCCGGCTGCGTCCTCACCGCGTGCGACGGGAGCGCGCTCGACTTCCCCATCGACGTGACAACACCCGTGAGCTTCGTCGGCTGGGTCAACGCAGCGACGCGCGCGCGCCTCGCGCCGCACCTCGCGGCGAGCCTCTGAACGCGAACTCGCCGCGCGCGTGAACACTGCGCCATCGAAAAGGGCGGCAGAGGACGGTGTGTTCATCTCACCGCGCGAGGAAAGGCCCTAGCCTGATGGGTGGAGGTCCTTCATGCACATGCACGCGTACACGTTCCTCGGCGTTCTGTTCGTCGCTTCCACCACGCAGGCCCAGATCGCCGACTTCGACACACTGCCCGAAGGCAGCCCGGCGACGGTGATCGTCGACGGCGGGCTCACGTTCTCGAACATGGTCAACGGGCTCGGCGGAACGCCGAACTTCACGATCGAGCAGGCCGATGCGACGCTCACCGGCCTCGCCGGCTTCACGTCGCCGATGACGCTGACGTTCGGCGGGTACTCGCCCGGCCCCGACGCCGCGTTCACGCGCTGCATCTCGTTCGAGATCACGCCGGCGGGGACGATGGACGCCTGCACGCTCGAGCTCTACACGCTCGCGAGCTACGGCGGCAACTCGATCACGCTCGAGGCGCTCGCGGGCACGACCGTGGTCGCGAGCCACACGGTGCCCGCGCAGGGCGGCTGGACCGTCGCGCACACGACGCTCACGGTCAGCGGCGCGCAGTTCGACCGGCTCGTCGTCCGCGGCAGCGGTCCGACGGACATGGGTGCCTTCTTCGGCGTCGTCGACCACGTGGTGGTCACCGGCGGCGGCGGCGGTGGTGCGCAGCGCTTCTGCGCCGGCGACGGGCTGGACACGAGCCACACGACGCGCTGCCCCTGCACGAACTTCGGCGCGCTGGGACACGGCTGCGCGAACTCGGTCCAGGCGGGCGGCGCGAACCTCGACCTCGGAGGCGATCCGGCGAACGACAACGTCGTGCTCGACGGAAGCGACATGCCCGCGACCGTCTCCTGCATCTACCTGCAGGGCGACGCGCTCGCCGACGCGGTGTTCGGCGACGGCGTCCGGTGCACCGGCGGCACGTTGATCCGGCTGCGCACCAAGCAGAACGTGAACGGTTCGAGCCGCTTCCCCGACGCGACGGACACCGTGACGCTGTCGCAGCGCGGCAGCGTGACGCCGGGCAGCGGCGTGCGGCGTTACTACCAGACGTACTACCGGAACTCCGCGCCGATGTGGTGCCCGCCGGACACGTTCAACGTGACGAACGGTTGGAGCGTGGACTGGTGATGGCGATGAATAGGGAGCCAGAGCGAATCGTCACCCGATACGACGCCCGCGCAGAGCTGCTGCGCGGGCGTCGTATCGGGTGACGATTCGCCCTGGCTCCGTTTTCTTGACCCGTGAGGTGAATCCCGTGCCAGAGCAATTTTTCACCCGATAGGGCGAGCGCGCAGCAGAGCTGCGCGCTCG
>JACRIO010000277.1 GCA_016220035.1 Planctomycetota bacterium
CTCGGTGAGGACCTGTCCCGCGCCGGCGACGGCGTGGCCGGTCACGGCGAGTCCGGGAACGGCGGTCGGGACGGAAGTGGACGAAGCGGACGCGGGCGGTCGGCGGTCGAGCATGCGGTGTGCACGCACCGTGCGGGCGGTGAGCGCAACGAAGACTACCCCCGCCGTTTCACGCCGGCGGCGCGGGCCGAAGGAGTGCGCGAGGACCGTGGGGCGGCACGCGGAAGCCGATTCCCCATGCACGTGGAGGACCGGCCCGGGCCCGTCGTCGCGGGCGTGTGCTCGCCGGCACGGCGTCGGAAGCGGAGAGCCCGCCATGAGCGTTCGTTCATGGGGCGAGCTCCGATCGTGCGCTGCGGCGCCTGGGACGGGGCGGAGTGGAGAACATGACAAACCGTCAACCTGGGAAATCCTTTCCTGCTAGCCTTTGTTCGTACGCACTCCCCGTTGCCAGGGAGCGCGCTTCCCTTGCCCCCACCTTTGGAGAAACAACATGACTGGGTTGCACCGCCTCCGTCTTTCGACGGGCGTCTTTGCGCGTAGAACTGCACGGCGCCCCCTCCTCGTCGCCGGGATCCTCGGCGTCACCACCGCCGCGGCCTGGGCGATCGTCACCGACCTCACGGTCGTCGCACAACTGCACAGCCCCGCGGCGGAACACGCGGATCAATTCGAGTTCCTCGGGCTGGTCCAAGGCGGACAGGCCGATGCCGCGTTCGACGCGGCGTTCGAGGACGGCGACGAGCTGTTCGAGACCAACTTCAACGCGCTCGACGGCGGCGGCGCGAAGGTCGGCAAGGGCCAGCGCTACACGCGCGTGCCGCGCGCCGATCTCGCCGGAACGCGGGAATGGAAGAACCACTTCCCCGCGCGCGCCACCGGTCCGAACGCCGCGAGCTGCACGTCGTGTCACAACCTGCCCATGGACGACGGCGCCGGCGATGCGTCGACGAACGTGCACCGCGATCCGACGCACTCGGCGAACCTGGGCCAGATGATCCAGCGCAACACGCCGCACACGTTCGCGCTCGGCGCGACCCAACGGCTCGCCGAGGAGATGACCGACGAACTGCTCGCGATCCGCGAGCAGGCCAAGGCGCAGGCCTGCGCGCAGGGCGGAACCGTCACCCTGCCGCTCGTGGCGAAGGGCATCGCGTTCGGCTCGATCCAGGCCACGCGCGCGCAGACCAACCCGTGCGTCGTGACGACGAACTCGCTGCTCGTGCGCGGCGTCTCGACCGACCTCGTCGTGCGCCCGTTCCAGTGGAAGGGCAGCGTCGCCTTCATCCGCGACTTCAACCGCGGCGCGTCGCACAACGAAATCGGCATGCAGGCCGTCGAGATCGTCGGCGACAACTTCGACGGCGACGGCGACGGCGTCGTGAACGAGATGACCGTCGGCGACCAGACGGCGCTCGCGATCTACCTCGCCGCGCAACCGCGCCCGACGAGCAAGCAGGAGCTCAACCAGCTCGGCCTGCTCAAGGTGCGGCTCACGACAGAGCAGCTCGGATCCATCGAACGCGGCAAGGCGCGCTTCGCCGACGTCGGCTGCGCGGTCTGCCACGTGCCGTCGCTCACACTCGTGAACCCGATCTTCAGCGAGCCGAGCCAGCACCCGAAGTACCGCGACGGCACGTTCCCGGCCGGGCAGAACCCGTTGACGCAGGGCGTGAATCCCGCGTTCCCGGTGAGCTTCGACCTGACGCAGGATCAGCCCGACAACCGGATCACGGACGGGGGCGGAAGCCTCGTCTTCCATCTCGGCGCGCTGAAGGACGACGGCCAGGGCCACGGCCTCGTCGAGCTCTACGGCGACCTCAAGCGGCACGACATCGGTTCGGGCCTCGCCGAGCAGATCAACGAAGTCGGGACGGGCACGAGCACGTTCCTGACGCGCAACCTGTGGGGCGTCGGCTCCACCGCGCCATACCTGCACGACGGGCGCGCAACGACGCTGACCGAGGCGATCCTCGAGCACGGCGGCGAGGCGACGGGCGCCAAGAACGGCTTCCTCGCGCTCTCGACGTCGAGCAAGGCCGACGTGATCGCGTTCCTCGACAACCTCGTGTTGTTCAAGCTGGTCCCCTGAGCCGGCTCGGCGGTGCGCGCACCGCGACATCACGACGCGCCCCGGGCGCTCGGTTCGATCGATCCGCAATCGATCGAGCCGGGCGTTCGGGGCGCCCTCGTTTCGATCGCGAAGCGGATCAGCGCTCGCTCGGGAGGTGTTCGTCGAGCCAGCGCCGCTCCGCCCACAGGCCGCGCGTGTCCGGGTGCTCCGCGAGGTCGAACTCGGCGATCTCCTTCTCGGTGATGCCGTAGGGCTGCCAGAGCGTGCGCGCCTTGCGCGCAGTCGAGCCTTCGGAGGCGGGGTCTTCCTCGCCCGGCGGGGTCTGGATCTTCTGCACCTTGCCGGTGGCGAAGAGCGCGGCGAAGACGGTCTCGCTCGCGTCCGCGAGCGTCGTGTCGACGCGCGCGCGCGCCTTGACGAGCAGCGGCGCCTCGAACCCGGCGTACTTCTCCTCGAACGGGACCACGGGGTCGACGTGGTCGAGCGCCGCGAGGCGCAGGTCGTCGTTCGTGCGCGCGAGGGCTTCGGGCGCGGGCGGCGCGATCAGGGCGGGCTCGGGTGCGCGCGCGGGCTCGGGAGCTCCCGCCGCCCGCGCGGTGTCGGATCCGGGCGCTTCCCGCGCGTCGAGCGCGAAGTAGGCGGCCCCCGCGCCGACGACGAGCGCGGCGGCGAGGAAACCGAGGGGGTGGGGGCGACGGGCGTTCGGCATGAGTTGCAACATGGTAGCAACCCGCCGCAATCTCGCCGGCCCGGCCCGGCCGCGCCGCTCAATCGAATTCGATCTCGTCGTCGTCCGCGTCGGCCGACACGTCGATCGTGCCCGACGCGACGAGGTCGTCGCCCGTCCCGAACACGTCGAAGAGCACGGTGCCGTCGGGCTGGAGCTCGCACTCGAGCGTCGCGATCGCCGGTCCGCCGCCCTCGCCGAAGAAGAAGGTGTCGATGAAGCCCGAGGGGACGTCGCTCGAGTCGTCCGCGGCGACGGTGAAGCACGTCGTGCCTTGCACGAGGAAGGTGCCGGAGCCCTCGACCGCGTAATTCGTGAACGAGAAACTGACCTGGACGACGACCTTGTTCGCGTCAGGGAACTCCGCGAGCGCGACGAAGAGGCTGAGCCCGTACGGCGTGCCCTTGCCCTCCGTGCCGGTCAACGTCCCGACGCCGCTCATGCCCCAGCTCGGCGCACCCATGGTCCCGACGCCGATGCGGGTCGCGCAGTCGGTGAAGATGTCGGTGAGGAAGTCCGCGGGGTCGCCGTACTCACCGAGGTTGATGCTGCCCGTGACGGCGAGGTCCTCCTCCGCGTCCGTGCAGTCGAACACGATCTGCACCGTGTCCGGATGTCCATCCGTGTTCGTGTCGTCCCCTTGCACGTAGCTCGGGCACCCTGGCGCCAAGGTCGGCAGCGCTGCGTCGTCGACGGCCCAGTTCAGCGCGGTGAGCATCGTCCCGCCCGCGACGTCGGTCAGATCGCGCGGCGCGAGGCCGAGCGCGGCGAGGTTGGCCACCGCGTCGCCACCGCCTCCGCCGCCCGAACCGCCGCCGCCGCAAGCGCCGAGGAGACCGAGGAACGGGACGAAGGCGAGGATGCAGTTGCGCATGGCGGGTCTTTCGTGAGGGAAAGGGGTGACGGAGGGCACCGCGCCGTCGCGCGACCACCTCCGCCGGGAATCTCGCGAAAACGTGGAGGTGGAGCTCCGCTGTGGCGCGCCGTCGCGCACGGCCGGGGTACCCTGGGCGCGCCCCGCCATGTCCGCCCCCGTGCCCGCGAGCGACGTCACGCGCCTCCTCCAAGCGGCGCACTCCGGCGATGCCGCGGCCTTCGAGGCGCTGCTCCCGCTCGTGTACGAGGAGCTGCGCGGGCTCGCGCGCTCCGTGATGCGGAGCGAGTGCGCGGGCGTCACGCTCGAGCCGACGGCGCTCGTCCACGAGGCCTGGATGCGCCTCGGCGCGCAGGACACGCTCGGCTGCGATCACCGGCGGACGTTCTTCGCCGCCGCCGCGAGCACGATGCGGCGCGTGCTCGTCGATCGCGCACGGCACCGCGCGCGGGAGAAGCACGGCGGGACGGTCGCGCACGAGGCGCTCGACGACACGATCGCGGCGCTGGAGGAGCGTTGCGGGGACGTGCTCGCGCTCGAGGTGGCGCTGGAGGAGCTCGCCGCACGCGACGCGCGCAAGGCGCGCCTCGTCGAGCTCCGCTTCTACGCGGGCCTCGGCATGCGCGAGTCGGCCGAGGTGCTCGAGCTCTCCGAGCGCCAGGCGGAGCGCGAATGGACCGTCGCGCGCTCCTTCCTGCGCGAACGGCTCGCCGCGGTGCA
>JACRIO010000027.1 GCA_016220035.1 Planctomycetota bacterium
GACGAGCGCCGAGGCCTTGCGCTTCCACATCGACTCCGGCCACGCCGCGCACGTGCTGCTCGAGCGCGCGCGCGCGGCGCACGCCGATCTGATCGTGCTCGGCCCGCACAAGAAGCGCGGCGGCATCGATTTCGGCGGCACGGCGCGCGGCGTCCTCGCGCACGCGCCGCGCGGCGTGTGGATGCAGCCCGAACGTCCGCGCGCGGTGAAGCGCATCCTCGTGCCCGTCGACCTCTCCGAGACGAGCCTCGGCGCGCTCGCCCTCGCGCGCGACCTCGCGCTGCGCCTCGACGCACGGCTCACCGCGGTGCAGGCATTCCTCCCGCCGACGCTCGGAGCCGTGTTCCCGTCGAGCGAGGTCGCGGCCCCCGGCTACGTCGTCGAGCACCTCCTGCGCGCCGAACGCGACCAGTTCGAAGGCGCGATGCAGTCCTTCGACTGGCGCGGCGTGCCGCACGCGACGCGCTTCGAGCAGGGCGAGCCCGCGGAGGTCGCGCTCGAGCTCCAGGGCGATCACGACCTGATCGTGATGGGCACGCACGGCCGCACGGGCCTCTCCGCCGCGCTGCTCGGCAGCGTCGCGCATCACGTGCTGCGCGCGGCGCACGTGCCGGTGATGGCGGTGCGGCAGGTGAAGGGGACGTATCTGATCTGACGAGTGGGGCACGCGCGCCCGTGACGGTCCTCGCGAGCGTGGATAGTCTCTTCCTCGTCATGCGCTCCGCACTTGCTTGGTTTCTGCTGGCGACCGCCTGTTCCAGTCCCGCGTTCCGCGGCGAATCCACGTCGGGCGCCACGGAGGAACTCGTCGGCGGTTTGCGCGCGAACGAGCGCGCGCTCTTCGTCGACGTCGTGCGCGACGACGCGTTCGCCGAGCTGCGCGTGGTCGACGCGGCGACGTGTCGCCCGCTCGAAGGCGCGCGCGTCGAGACGTGGACCGAGGACGGCACGCCGCCCGCGAGGCTCCCCGTGCTCGTCGACGACGCGCGCACGGCACGCGACGGAACCGTGCGCGTGCGTTGGATCGTCGGGGACGCGCGCGCGGCGACCTTCCGCATCTCGAAGGGTGGGTTCGAGAGCCGCGTGACGTCGAGCCCACTCGGCGAGACCGTGTGGCTCCAGCGCGCGGCGCCGCTCGGCGGGCGCGTGCTCGACCTCGACCTCGAGCCCGTCGTGGGCGCGATCGTGCGCACGCGGCAGTGCTGCGCGCACGCGGTCTCCGCCGCGACCACGCGCACGGACGACGACGGGTACTTCGTGCTCGAGGACGTGCCCGTCGGCGAGGACGAAGGCGCGGAGATCGAGGTGCTCCACGAGCGCACGACCGCATGGGCCGAGCTCGAACCGCTCGTGTTGCGTCAGATCGGCGAGCACGACCCGCTCGCGCACGGCCGCGGAGCCGCGGTGCTCGTCGCGCGCTCGGTGCCCTGGCGCGCGCGGCTCCTCGATCCGGAGGGGAAGCCGCTCGCGCGACGCCGCGTCGGTTCGCCCAACTGGCGTCCGTCCGTCGCTGCGTGGACGGATGCCGACGGCGTGTGCGAGCTCCCGCTCGTCGACGCGTACTCGCGCGACGTCGAGACGATGGACGCGGGGCCGTCGCTGCACTGGCTCCAGTCGACCCTCCCGAGCGGCGTGCTCCTCGACCTCGCGCCGAGCGAAGGCGCGCTCCGGGCGGATTCGAAAGCGAGCTTCGAGCTCGTTGCGCCTTCGGAGCAGGAGTACAGAGCCCTTCAGGCGCGCACGCCGGATTCACTCGAGGCACAGGTCCTCCCCAGCGGCCGCGTCGAGACGCCGTGGCCCTCGCCTGGAGAGAGTCGGGCGGTCTTCGGGCCGGGCAACGGGACGCTCGTGCTCGGCCGCGCGTTCTCCGGTTGGTGCGAGGAGCATCACGCGCTGAAGCCCGACTCGATTGCGAGGGACGTCCGCTTCACGCCGCGCGTCGAGCGCGCGATCGCGCTTTCCGTACCGTCGTGGGCGCTCGCCGCGTACGTCGTGCAAGCAGGTGCGAACGGGCTGGTCGAACCAGGCGTCGACTGGGCGCAGGACGTGCCTCACGAGGTCTTCGTTCCGCCCGGTCCCGCGATCACGATCGCGTGCGCGAGCACGACCGGCGAGTTGCGCCGCGCGCGCGTCGCCGCGGGCATGGAGCCCATGACCGCCGACCTCGCGGGCGCGGAGAGTGTGATTCGCGCAGCCTTTGGCGAGCACGAGCACGAGCACGTGCGCGAGACGGCGGCCCTGTTCGGCTTCCCGCCGGTCGCTAGGGACTTGACGGGCACGATCTGGCCCGCCGGCGCGAGTTCGTTCGACTTCGTCGACGGTGGGTTCGAGCTCCCGCGCGGCCGCTGGTACTTCGCCGTGCTCCACGCACCAGGCTTCTGTCCCGTGCGCGTGTTGCGTCGTGCGGGTGATCCGCCGTCGATGCAGGCCGTGCGCTGGGCGCGCGTGCGCGTCACCGGCAAAGCGACGCGCGTCGAGGCGTTCGGACGCGAGCTCGACGAGCTCGAAGGCGGCGGCCGCGGATTCGCGTACTCCGGCGTGCCCGGCCCGTTGCGCCTCTTCGTGACGCGCACGGACGGCGTCCTCGTCCGCGTCGACCTCGAGCTCGCGCCCGGTGACGAGCGCGAGATCGCGATGCGCTGACGCGCGCCGTCGGAGTCATTGCTGCCTAGGTAGGAACTCAGGGCCCTGACACGCCGGCCGCGCTCCAGGACGCGTGTTTCATCCTTCGGGGTCAGGGCCTCGCCGGTGGACAACTGGCACAATATTGTGCGTCGCGCCGTATCTCTTGTGCCGAGACTATGGACGGACGTTTTGCGACCGACGCGGCGAATCGTCAGTGGGGCTCGATCTCGAGCAGCCTGCCAATCGTCTTCTGATCCAGGTTGCCGAACGCGACCACTCGTGCCCTTTCGGGATGAGCGGGGTCGGAAACCATCGTTGCCTGGACGTAGTAGCGCAATGGGTTCTCAGGAGTGTCGGGGCCAAGGAGTTTCAAGGACCCAGAGTTGCGATCGATGGTGTAGTCCTGACCCTCTGCGCCGAGCCTGTCGCCGACAAGGACGCGCACACTGCCGAAGTCCACTTTCTCGGGGAGCATGATGTGTGGCGGCCGTGCGCGCGTGCCCAGTACGATCACTGTCTCGCCTGTATCGTCTACCTGAACATCGACGCGAAGGCGCCCATTGGAGCGATCGAAGGTCCAATGGCCGGGCTCGACCAGGCGACTTTCGGCTCCATCGCCCTTCTGAGGAACGACGCGAACCTGTTCAATCTGCTCCATGCCGACGTTGATGCGGTAGAGGCCGCGCTCGCCCGTCGGAACGGCGTTGACGCCTTCGCTTCGCCGCCCAAGCGTCACGGACGTGGTTGCTTGCTCCCTCTGCGCCGTCGGCTCCTTCGGTTCCTTCGGGCTCTGGCACGCGACAAGCACCGACAACATGATCGCGGCGGTGAGCAGATGCGATCCTGAGTTCATGGCGATTCTCCTTGGCCAACAGCCTACGGTGGACTCCTACGTCGTCCAGTGGCCAGAGTGCGCGTCCAGGTGGTCCACTCCGAGCCGGTGGCTGCGCCGTTGCACTCCATTCCAAGGCGGGGACCCCGTCAGGCACCGAGAAGTACGGACGCGTCGTGCCGACCGTTGGTCAACATCCCTCCGCGAGGACGCACGAGCGCGAAGGGGTGAAGAATTGCTCTGGCACCGTATTCTCCCCGCCCCATGAACCCCGTCCTGATCGGCGTCCTCGTCTACGTCGCGGCGCAGTTCGCGATCGGGATGTGGGTCAGCCGCAAGATCGCGACCGAGGACGACTACTTCGTCGCCGGACGACGCCTCGGCATGGGGCTCTCGACGTTCTCGATCTTCGCGACGTGGTTCGGCGCGGAGACGTGCGTCGGCGCGGCGGGAGCGATCTACTCGAACGGTCTCTCGCGCTCGTCGGTCGAGCCGTTCGCGTACGGCGTGTGCCTGCTCGTCATGGGCTTCGTCTTCGCCGCGCCGTTCTGGCGCGCGAAGGTGATCACGATCGCGGACCTCTTCCGCGAGCGCTACTCGCCGGGCGTCGAGCGCTTCGCCGCGGTGCTCCTGATCCCCACGTCGGTGTTGTGGGCCGCGGCGCAGATCCACGCGTTCGGCGAGGTGCTCTCCGAGGCGAGCCAGTTGGCGCCCGCCGTCGGCATCACGATCGCCGCGGGCATCGTCGTCGCCTACACGGCGGCCGGCGGGATGATGTCGGACGTCATCACGGACCTCGTGCAGGCGATCGCGCTCACCGTCGGGCTCGTCGTGCTCCTCGTCGCGGTCGTGATCGCGCTCGGCGGGGCGGACGCGGCTTTGCAGGCGCTTTCGCACGCGCGCGTCGACGTCTTCACGCGCGAAGGGCCGGGTTTCCTCGACACGGTCGAGGCCTGGGCGCTGCCGATCTGCGGCTCGGTCGTCGCGCAGGAGGCGATCTCGCGCGCCGTCTCGTCGCGAAGCGAGCGCATCGCGAAACGGTCCGTGCTCGCGGGCGGGAGCCTCTACATCGCGGTCGGCACGATGCCCGTGCTCCTCGGCCTGCTCGGCGCGCGGCTCGTGCCAAACCTGGAGTCGCCCGAGCGCATCCTGCCCGTGCTCGCGCAACAGCACTTGAACACGTTCGGCTACGTGCTCTTCGCGGGCGCCATCATCTCGGCGATCCTCTCGACCGTGGACAGCACGCTGCTCGTCGCGTCGTCGCTGCTTTCTCGCAACCTGATCCTCTCGCGGCACGGCGACTTCTCGCAGAACCGGCGCGTGCTCACCGCTCGTTTGTGCGTCGCGGGCTTCGGCGTCGTCGCGTGGCTGCTCGCGTTGTCGTCGGAGGGCGTGCTCGACACCGTGGAGGACGCTTCCGGCTTCGGAAGCTCCGGCATCCTCGTGATCGTCGCGTTCGGCCTGTTCACGCGCTTCGGCGGCCCGCGCGCGGCACTCGCGTCGCTCGGCGCGGGCATCGGCGTGTGGATCCTCGGGCACTACCTCGTCGACGGATGGCCGTGGCCGTACCTGAGCTCGCTCGCGGCGGCGCTCCTCGCGTTCATCGGCGTCGGAGCGATGGAGCGCGCGCCGGGGGCCGGGCGAATCGGGAAAAAAGTCACCTGACTCCGTATCGCGCCTTCCACGCGAAGCGCGCGAACAGGAGCAGCGCGGAGGAGGTCAGGCCGGCGACGAGGCCTTTCCACAACCCGACTGGGCCCTGATTGAGCTCCTTGCCGAGCCACCAGCCGACGGTGAAGCCGATGCCCCAGTAGGAGAGCGTCGTGATGAGCGCGGGCACGAGCGTGTCCTCGAGGCCGCGCAGTGCGCCGTTGAAGAGCACCTGCACGCCGTCGGACATCTGGAACACCGCCGCGAGGCCGAGCAGGGTCGACGCGAGCGCGAGCACGGCCGCGTCGTCCGTGTAGATGTCCGCGATCGCGTTCGGCGCGACGAACAGCACGGTCGCGCCGATCGTTTGCGTCGCCAGCACGAGCACGAACCCCGAGGCGCCCGCCCACGCGATTCCCGCGCGGTCGCGTCGGCCGACCGCGTTGCCGACGCGCACCGTCGTCGCCATGCCGATGCCGAGCGGCACCATGAACGTGACCGACGCGACGTTGAGCGCGATCGCGTGCGCGCTCGAGGACACCGGGCCGAACGTGACCGACATCCACGCGGTCGCGACGAACAACCCGCCCTCCATCACGATCGAGACGCCCATCGGCAGGCCGACCTTCAAGAGGTGCGCGATCGCCGCGAGCTCCGGCGCGTCGAAGCGCTCGAACAAGCGCGCGTCGCGGTAGCGCGGATCGCGCGCCAGGATCGCGAGGTACGCGCCCGCTTCGATCCACAGCACGGTCGCGTGCGCGTACCCCGCCCCCGCCGCGCCGAGCTTCGGCGCGCCGAGCCGGCCGTACATGAGCGCCCACGCGAGCGGCACGAGCACGACGAGCCCGAGCGCGCTCACGTACATCGTCGGCCGCGTGAGCGAGAGCCCCTCGCTCGTCGACTTCGCCGTCGAGAAGAGCGCGAGCGCGGGCGCGCCCCAGGAGATCGCGGCGAGGAACTCGCGCGCGCCGGGCCGGATCTCGGGCGCTACGCCGGCGAGTTCGAGCAGTGGATCGGCGAAGCGCAGGCCCACGAAGAGCAGCGACCCGATGCCGAGCGCGATCCACAGCGACTGGCGGAACACGTGTCCGACCTCACCGCGCCGTCGCGCGCCGTCGAGCTGCGCCACAGCGGGCGTCACCGCCATGAGCACGCCGATGACGACGAGCAGCGCGAGGATCCACGCGTTGTAGCCCATCGAAACCGCGGCAAGCGTGTCGGTCGAAAGCTTCCCGGACAGGACCGTGTCCGCGACGTTCATCGAGATCAGGAGCAGTTGCCCGACCACGAGCGGCAGCGCGAGCACGAACGTGCGCCCGCACTCCTCCCGAAGGCGCGCGAAGCGCCCGGACCCCACTCCCTGCCTCGTCTCGCTCTCGCTCATCGCCACGGCCGCCGTCCCGCGCGGGCTGCAGCTTCGGAAAGGAGCGCAGGCGACCGCGAGGGCGCGGGAACCTATCATCCAGCGCACGCGCTCGGGCCGCTTCGCACGGAAAACGCAGCCCCGACCGCACCGTCATGACCACCACTCAGCCGCGCATGAAGCTCGATCGCTCCCGCAGCATCTTCGAACAGGCCCAGAAGCTCATCCCCGGCGGGGTGAACAGTCCCGTGCGCGCCTACAAAGGCGTCGGCGGGACGCCGGTGCACGTCGCGAGCGGCAAGGGTGCCGTCGTGCGCGACGTCGACGGCAACGAGTACTTCGACTACGTGATGAGCTACGGCCCGCTGATCCTCGGCCACGCGCACCCCGCGATCGTCGAGTCGATCATGCGCGCGGCGCAGCTCGGCACCGCGTACGGTGCGCCGACGGAGGGCGAGCTCCTGCTCGCGAAGCGCATCGTCGAGCGCATGCCCGCCGTCGAGATGGTGCGGCTCGTGAACAGCGGCACGGAGGCGACGATGAGCGCGCTCCGTCTCGCACGCGCGGCGACGAACCGCGACGTCGTGCTCAAGTTCAACGGTTGCTACCACGGCCACGGCGACAGCTTCCTCGTCAAGGCGGGCTCGGGTGCGCTCACGCACGGCGCGCCGGATTCACCGGGCGTGCCGAAGGGCCTGGCCGAGCTCACCGTCGTCGCGGAGTACAACGACCTCGACAACACGCGCGCCGTCTTCGAGAAGAACTCGGGCCGCATCGCGTGCGCGATCGTCGAGCCGGTCGCGGGCAACATCGGCTGCGTGCTGCCGGCGAAGGGCTTCCTCGAGGGCCTGCGCGAGCTGTGCACGAAGCACGGTGCGCTGCTCGTGTTCGACGAGGTGATGACCGGCTTCCGCGTCGCGCGCGGCGGCTACATGGAGCTCACGAGCGTGAAGCCCGACCTCGTGACGCTCGGCAAAGTGATCGGCGGCGGCCTGCCGATCGGCGCGTACGGCGGACGACGCGACCTGATGCAACGCATCTCGCCCGCGGGCGACGTCTATCAAGCCGGCACGCTGTCGGGGAACCCCGTCGCAGTCGCGGCCGGCCTCGCGCAACTCATGCAGTGCGACATGCCGGGCTTCTACGCAAACTTGGAAGCACGCTCGGCGCAACTCGCCGACGGACTCCAGCGCTCGGCCAAGAATCACGGCATCCCGCTGTGGATCGGCCGCCAAGGCGCCATGCTCTGCCCCTACCTGAGCGACGCCCCGCTGACGAACTTCAACCAAGTGCTGACGATGGACCGCGCGCGCTGGGCCAAGTGGTTCCACGCGCTGCTCGAACACGGCGTGATCGTCCCGCCGAGCCCATTCGAAGCGTGGTTCGTGTCGAGCGCCCACACGAGCGACGTGATCGACCGCACAGTGCACGCCGCCGACGCCGCGTTCGCAGCGATCCGGTGAATACGGTGCCAGAGCAATTTTTCACCCGATAGCCAGCGCAGCGTTCGCGCCCGACGCGCCCCGCCGTCACGCTCTCCCCACGCAACCGAGCTCGCTTCGCCCGCCAGGACCCCTCCCATGAAAGCCCTCCCCGCAATCGCGCTCGCAAGCCTGACCTCCGCCTGCATGAACACCCGCCCCCACGACGAGCCCACCAAGAAGGACGCATCGATGCACCTCGGGAACTTCTCCGTCAGCCTCAACGTGAAGGACATCCAGGCGTCGAAGGCCTTCTACGAGAAGCTCGACTTCAAGCAGGTCAACGGCAACGTCGATCAGAAGTGGGTCGTGCTCCAGAACGGCACCACGACGATTGGACTGTTCCAAGGCATGTTCGAGCGCAACATGCTGACCTTCAATCCGGGCTGGACGCCGATGAAGGAGACGTTGAACGACTTCCAGGACGTGCGCGAGCTGCAGCAGGCGCTCAAGGCGCGCGGGGTCGAGCTGAAACCCGAAGCGGACGAAGCCACCGACGGCCCCGCGTTCTTCATGCTCGTCGATCCCGACGGGAATCCGATCCTGGTCGACCAGCACGTGCCGAAGCCGAAGCACTGAGGACGACGAGGCGTGGCCGACGCCGGTCACGAGTGCGCCGACTGGACGAGTCACGACAAGGCGGAGTTTTCGCCCCACCCGCATCGTCGGTGCGAGCTCGTTGAACGACCACCCACCATCGATGCCGGCTCATCAGAATGCGGTGCCGGAGCACTTCTTCGGCGGATCAAGGTCCTCGTCGCCCGCGAGTTCGCTGCGGTCGTCGCTCGGCGAAGGACCGTGCGGCGAGCGTGCCACGTCGAGCCGCCCGCTCGCACACGACCCCGGCGCCGTCCATGGGGTGACAAATTGCTCTGGCACCGTATTCTCCCTTCCCCCGATGCCCTCCATCCTCGGCCTTCGCTGTGTTCGTTGCGGCTTCGAGCATGCCGCGCCTGGTCCGCGTGATCCGTTGCGGTATGCGTGCACGGCGTGCGGTGCGAACCTCGAGGTCGTGCACGATCTCGCGTTGCTGAAGAAGCGCGTCACGCGCGCGACCCTCGCGGCGAACACCGAGCGCACGCTGTGGCGCTATGCAGACCTCTACCCCGTGAGCGGTGGCCCGCATGTCGCGCGGCTCGCGGCGGGCGGGACACCGCTCCTCGACGCGCCGCGCCTCGCGCGCGAGGTCGATCACGAGCGGCTCTGGATCAAGGACGACTCGCGCAACCCCAGCGCCTCGTTCAAGGACCGCGCGGGCGCCGTCGCGCTCGCCGTCGCGCTCGAGCGCAGTGAGAAGCTGGTCGCCGGCGCCTCGACGGGCAACGCCGCGTCGTCGCTCGCGTGTCTCGCCGCGCGCACCGGCACACGCACGCTCATCTTCGTGCCCGAGAGCGCGCCGCCCGCGAAGGTCGCGCAGATCCTGCTCTTCGGCGCGCAGGTCGTCGCCGTCCGCGGCACGTACGACCAGGCCTTCGACCTCTGCGCCGCCGCGTGCGCGAAGCACGGCTGGTACAACCGCAACACCGGCGCGAACCCGTACACGCGCGAGGGCAAGAAGAGTTGCGCGTTCGAGATCGCCGAGCAGCTCGCGTGGGACGCGCCCGACCTCGTCTTCGTCGGCACGGGCGACGGGAACATCCTGAGCGGGCTGTGGAAGGGTTTCTCCGAGCTGGTCGCGCTCGGCCTGTGCGAGCGCGCGCCGCGCATGGTCGCCGTGCAGTCGGGCGAGTCGCTAGCGATCCAGCGGGCGTTCGACGGCGACGGGGTCCTGCGGCCGGTGAGCGGGAATACGATCGCCGACAGCATCTCGGTCAGCATCCCGCGCGACGGCGACGCCGCGCTGAGTGCTCTGCGCGCGTCGAACGGTTTCGCGGTCGCGGTGAGCGACGACGAGCTCCTCGCCGCGATGCGCACGCTCGCCCGCAGCGAAGGCGTCTTCGCCGAGCCCGCCGCCGCCGCGTCGCTCGCGGGGTTCACGAAGGCGCGCAAGCTCGGTCGCGTGCGCGCGAACGACCGTGTCGTGCTCGTGGTCACCGGCAGCGGCCTGAAGGACGTGCAGAGCGCGCGCCGCGCCGCCGGCGAGCCGCACGTGATCGATCCCGAGCTCGGGGCGCTCGATGCGCTCCTGCGCGCGGGCAAGCTCCGAGCGTGATGCTCGCGGGCGCTCGCGGCACTTGTGCGCGCGGGCAAGCTGCAGGCGTGAGGACCGCGATCGCGCGCGGCACTCTTGCGCGCAGGCAAGCTCCAGACGTGGGGGTCGCGAGCGTTCGCGGCGCGTGAACGCGCTCTCCGGGCGGGCGAGGGAGTCGAGCGCTCCGTTTCCGCTCGTGTGCTCGCATCGAATCGACGTCGAGCGCTCCTGCGCCTTGGATGCGCTCCCCCGCTTCGGCAAGATCACGCGGCCCGGATGCGAGCTCCACACTGCCCGCGACGACGACGAGAGGAAGACGACGTGACGACGAAAGTGAACGAGGCCGCGCTCGAGCGCGCCGTGAAGCTCTGCCGCGAGAAGCGCGTCGTGCTGCCGACGCTGGCGCAGATGCGTGAACCGGCGCGGATCCCGGCGAAGGTGCGCGAGAAGCTCCCCGCGATCGGGTTGTGGGACGTGAACCCGCTCAACCTGTTTCGCATCAGTTGGAAGAACGACGTGAAGAGCGGCGGCTACGGCGCCGTGAACTGCGTCGAGATCCCGCGCGCGCTCACCGGCATCGACGCGCGCGTCGTCGGGCTCGTCGGCAAGTACTTCCCCACGGGCGCGCACAAGGTCGGCGCCGCGTACGGCTGCCTCGTGCCGCGCCTCGTCACCGGCGGCTTCGATCCGACGACGCAGAAGGCCGTGTGGCCGTCGACGGGCAATTACTGCCGCGGCGGAGCGTTCGATTGCGCGCTCATGGGCGCGACGGCGGTCGCGATCCTGCCCGAAGGGATGAGCCGCGAGCGCTTCGAGTGGTTGAAAGAGATCGGCGCCGAGGTGATCGCGACGCCCGGCACCGAGAGCAACGTCAAGGAGATCTACGACAAGTGCTGGGAGCTGCGCCGCACGCGGCCGCAGGACGTGATCTTCAATCAGTTCGAGGAGTTCGGGAACCCGTCGTGGCACTACCACGTGACCGGACCCGCGCTGCTCGAGGCGTTCGAGCGCGTGAAGACGCCGCGCGGGAAGCTCGCGGCGTTCGTGTCGGCGACGGGCTCGGCGGGGACTATCGGCGCGGGCGATCGGTTGAAGCACGATCGCTCGGGCGTGCTCATCGGCGCGGTGGAAGCGCTGCAGTGTCCGACCTTGCTCTCGAACGGCTTCGGCGAGCACCGCATCGAGGGCATCGGCGACAAGCACGTGCCGTGGATCCACAACGTGCGCAACACGGACGCGGTGATCGCGATCGACGACGAGGACACGCTGCGGCTCCTGCGCTTGTTCAACGAGCCGGCAGGGCGCGCGTACCTCTCGAAGCAGGGTGTCACCGACGCGCAGCTCGCCGAGGTCCCCCTGCTCGGCATCTCGTCGATCTGCAATCTGCTCGCGGCGATCAAGCTCGCGCGTTGGCACGAGCTCGGGCCCGATGACGTCGTCATGACGGTGTTCACGGACTCGCAGGAGCTCTACAAGTCGCGCCTCGCCGAGATGACGGCCGCGCGCGGACCGTACACGGAGCTCCACTCCGCGCGCGACCTCGATCGTTGCCTGCACGGGCAGACGACCGACCACATGCGCGAGCTCGGGTACCACGATCGCAAGGCGCTGCACCACTTGAAGTACTTCACGTGGGTCGAGCAGCAGGGCAAGACGTCGGAGGAGTTGCGCGAGCTGTGGGATCCCGCGTTCTGGGAGGCGCGCTACGCGGAGGCGAATGGTTGGGACGCGCAGATCGACGCGTTCAACGAGCGGACGGGCGTGTTGAAGGCGATGTGAGCGGTCGAGAGTGCTCGGCGCGAGCGGCCGCACTGTCGGTCGACGTGAAGCCCGAACGACACGCTCCGCCGGTACGCTGACGATCACGAGGAGAACGCCGTGGCCCACTTGATCCCCTATCCTTTCGGCAAGCTCGTGACGCGCGTCCTGCGCGAGCTCGACGCGGGCGGCGCCGTGCTCGACCTGCCGCGCGAGAAGATCGTGCGTGGCCCGCTTTCAATGCTGCGCGCGCTCGATGGTCCGCGCGCCGCGCCGAGTTCGAACCCGCCGCACCCGCAACCGAGCGCCTCAACGGAGGCCGTCGGTGCGGTGTCGACGCTCGACTGGTCCGTGCACATGCACGGCGCACGCGCCGCGACGCCGCTCGGGCCGGCCGCGGGGCCGCACACGCAGCTCGCGCAGAACATCGTGCTCGGCTACCTCGCCGGACTGCGCATCTTCGAGCTGAAGACCGTGCAGATCATGGACGAGCTCGCGATCCCGCGGCCGTGCATCGACGTGCGCACCGTCGGCTACAACGTCGAGTGGTCGCAGGAGCTCAAGCTCGAGCAGTCGCTCGAAGAGTACGTGAAGGCGTCGATGCTGCTCGAACTCGCCGCCGCGTCGGAGAAGCTCGAGCTCGAGCCCGGCTTCGACGAGTTCCTCTTCGACATGAGCGTCGGCTACGACCTCGCCGGCATCCGCCACGAGCGCGTGCAAGCGTTCCTCGACGGCATGCTCGACGCGCGCGCGACCGTCGATCGCCTGCGGCGCGAGATCCCCGCGGAGTGGAAGCACCTGCGCGAGCTCCCGTTCCGCACCAAGCTGTCGTCGGGCATCACGCTGTCGACGTTCCACGGCTGCCCGCCCGGCGAGATCGAGAGCATCAGCCGCCACCTGATGGGGAAGGTCGGCGTGCACTGCATCGTGAAGCTGAACCCGACGCTGAACGGCCCGGTGGAAGCGCGCCGCATCCTGAAGGACGTGCTCGGCTACGGGCAGACGATCCCCGACTCGGCCTTCGCGAACGATCCGACGTTCGACGAGGCGTGCGCGATGGTGACGCGCCTCGAGAGCGCCGCGCGCGCGTGCGGCCGCGGCTTCGGCGTGAAGTTCTCGAACACGCTCGTCGTCGAGAACCCGGGCGACTTCCTGCCGAAGGCGGAGAAGCTCGCGTACCTGTCGGGCGCGCCGCTGCACGTACTCGCGACGACGCTGGTGCGGCGCTTCCGCGACGTGTTCGGGGATCGGGTGCCGATCTCGTTCTCGGCGGGCATCGATCGGAAGAACTTCCCCGACGCCGTGGCGCTGGGCCTCGTGCCGGTGACGGTGTGCACGGACTTGCTGCGCCCGGGCGGTTACGCGCGCGCACACGGCTACTTGGTGGAGCTCGCGCAGCGGATGCGCGACGTCGGCGCGACGAACATCGAGGAGTTCACGCTGCGGGCGCATGGTGCAGCGACGACGACGAGCGCGTCTGACGCGAAGGCGAACTCGACCGACGCACGACAAGGCTCGACCGACGGAGAGCGGAGCTCGAAGAGCGCGCCGAACCGCTCGGCCACATCGAGTCCCGACGCATCGACCGCGAGCTCCGCCTCACGCGTGAGCGCCGCGCGCCTCCACAACACACGCCTCTACGCCACGAGCCTGCTCACGAACCCGCGCTACACCGCCGCGCAGAACGCGAAGCCGCCGAAGAAGGTCGGCACGCTCCTCGAGCTCTTCGACTGCGTGTCGTGCGACAAGTGCGTCCCGGTGTGCCCCAACCACGCGAACTTCCGCTACACGCTGCCGAAGACGACGCTCCCGGTCGTGAAGCTCGTGCGCGAGCGCGACGGGAGCTGGACCCGCCGCGAGCTCGCGCCGCTCGTGATCGAGGAGCAACACCAGTGGGCCAACTTCGCCGACTTCTGCAACGAGTGCGGCAACTGCGACGTGTTCTGCCCCGAGGACGGCGGGCCCTACATCGTGAAGCCGCGCTTCTTCGGCAGCCGCTCGCAGTGGGAGCGTTGGACGAGCCACGACGGCTTCTTCGTGACGCGCGAGCTCGTCCTCGGCCGCTTCGAAGGCCGCGCGTACGAGCTCGAGCAACACGGAGCGCGCGTCACGTTCCGCGGGCCGGGCTTCGAGCTCGAGTTCAACGAGTCGCGTCTCGACCTTCCGCTCTCCGCCCGCGCCGACGCCGGCGTCGAGGCCGACTTGACGCACCTCCACATCCTGCGCTGGCTGCGCGATACGGTGTTGTCCGCTCCGACGAACTACGCAGCCTCGTGATTCACGCCGAGCACGACAGCCACTACGCTAGGGTGATCGCTTCTCACCCACGTCCTAATCTTGCATCGGTCTCCGAACACGCTCCATGAAGCCCGCCGGACGCACACCTCGCATCGAACTCGTTCGGTCCCTGAAACGTCTCGGGAGCACGAGCAAGAGAGAGCGAATCAAGGCAATGAACCGCCTCGAGGATCTTGCCGAGAAGGAGCTGTCTCCCCCGGAAGTGACTGCTTGCCTGGATGCAGTCACGCCTGCGACCTTCGGCGTCGAACTGCTGATCGCCACGGTGGAAGTGTCACTCCTCAGGCTCACCTGGGATCGCTGTCGAAACGAACACATCCCCCGGTTCGAGTCCCTCTTCGAGCTCCTCGGTCCGGATGCCCGTACCGCTGCCCTCGCAGCCATCGGGAAGATCAGAACCCGGCGAGCCATGACGGCCTACTTGTCCCTGCTCCGCAGGCATGGTTGGCCGAAGTCGAGCTACCCCGCCATGACGGAGTTGCTGGACGAGGGCTTCGAGTTCGCCGACGAGATTCTCCCCTGTCTCCTCGACGGATCCATCGCGCGACTGCCCGATGCAATCGCGCACCAGGCGCTCCTTGCCTTCGGGGATGCGGGCAAGTTGCCGCGGGCAATCGCGACCCGCGCCCGAGCCGTCGTGCTTCCGCGCGTGCGTGCCGAGCTGACCAGAGCGAGAAGACACCAACGCTCGTCCGGTGTCGATTGGCGGTGGAGTTCGAGGTACGAACCGCTGCGCAACAGTTTCGGTATCCTGCTCGATCTGCTGGGCCACCTCGGCAAGGACGACGCCTCGATTCGCTTGTTGCGCCAAGCCGAAGCGCTCCATGACCCTCGCCTGCGCATGTTCGCCATCCTGTCCTTGCTCCGATTGAAGGCCAGGCCCGATGCCAAGGCCGTGCTCGCGGTGGCTCGAGATTCGGAGACGCGCATCTGGCTGTTCCGACAGCTGGCTGAACAGGGTCGCAGAACAGTCTTCCCGAAGTCAGAGGCCCAGCAGGCCAAGCTCGCAGAGTCAGACATGGTGAATTGGCTGGCTTTCCCCACCGAGCTCGGTCGGGCACCGCATCACATCGAGTTGATGAACACCGTGGAGATCGATGCGGGCCGGGCGGCTGGAGTCTTCGTCTACTACGTATTTCGCTTCCGCGTGAGAGGCTCTCACTTCGCCGCCGACGATGGTTGGATGGGAGGCGTGTCGGGCCCATTCCGCAAACGGGACTTCCCGACGGCCGACTCGCTGGGCGACACGTTTAGCTCGTTCACGAAGTGGGAAGAGTTCAACCTGGACGAGCAGCTAACCACGGTTGAGGACCTGCGCGACCGATGGCGCGAGGCGCGGCGCGGAGGCGGCGATTGAGTGCGCGCGGCAGTGCGATCCCGAGCAGACCAAGAATGACTCGGGCACCTGGCAGGATGGGTTGAACGAGCTTCGACTCGTGGCTCGAGAGCCTGACCTGACCGGCGCGCCTTGGATTCGTTGGTGTCCGATGTAGCGAGGCTCCAGGGCTCTCGCCTACGGGCCGTGGTCGATCCCAAGCCGCTTCCGCACGTGTTGGCGCTTCCACTGGAGCATCGGTTGTCGGCGCACGCGGTCTTGGAGCTCCACGTCGTTCGTCAGGCGGTCGGGCTCGAGCTCGCCTTCGTCCAACAGTCGGTCGAGGAAGCGCCGTTCGCCTGGGCTCCAATCCAGGAGTCGCGCGATTTGTGGCTGCAGCGTGTCGCTGAACCGGCGCTCGAGTTCGTCCGCGCTCGGTCTCGCCGTCCCGGCAACCACGCGCAAGACGGGCAAGAGCTTGTTCGCGATCTCGCGCGCGTCGAGCACGGGCGGCGTCGCCGGGAGCGCGCGGAAGTCCGTCCTCGACGCCGCGGCGACGACCGTGAACGCGAGGCGGAACTCGGGCGCCGAGAAGAGCTCCGGGTGCGACTCCAGGAGCATGCACGCGTCGAACGAGTCGCGCGAAGCGCTCCGCGTCATCAGCGCATGGCACTTCCCAGCAGCGAGCTCCTCGAGCCGCAGCGTCGGGATCTCCGTCGCGCCGCCGAGCTCCTTCCATCGAGGAGCTCGACGCTCCACGCCGAGCAACGGCACGCGCGCCACGTAGTTGACGTCGAGCTCGAGCTGACCGCCGCTGCCCACGACGCTTTCGAAGCGCAGGAAGAACTTGCCCCCGGCCCACTCGCTCGGCGCGCGGCGCACACGGCACTCCTCCAGCGCGCAACACGCCTCGAGCGCGCGCTCGAACTCCGGCCGCTCGCGTTGCAGGTCGTCGGCGGTCGCGGCGCCGAGGAAGTTCAAGTCGAGGTCGACCGAGAGGCGCGGCAGGTCGAAGTGAAAGACGTTGAGCGCCGTTCCGCCCTTGAGCACCCAACGATCACGCGTGAGCTCGTGCGTCGCGAGGCGCTCGAGGATGCCGAGCAGTCGGACGATCCGCTCCGTGATGTCCGATCGCGCGCCGAGTCGGGCCGCGAGCTCCTCGATCTCGCGCCGCGATCTCATCCGTGGCCGTTCCATTCTTCTTGGATCAACGCCTCGGGCACGAGCAGGTTCCAGCGCTTCGCGAGCTTCCCCGAACGACCGCGGACCATGTAGGCGCGCCGCTTCGGCCGCAGCTCCTCGAGTGCCGCGAGCACGCGATCGGGGACGAGCAGGTGCTCACGATGGGTCTCGAGGAAGTAGCCGACCTTGGCCGCGAGGACATCGATGCCGAGCAGTCGCACGTACTCCAGAACACGGTCGTGCTCCAAGGCCTCGACCGCGGAGCACGAGCGCCAGACTTCTTCGATACCGCCAGCCAACTCCAACCGATCGAGGCAGTCGACGATCGTGCGCTCACGCGTGGTGACGCGCAGCTCGTAGGGCCCACGGTCCATGCTGCGCACCCATCGCGATGCATCACGGGCGCGAGCGACGCCGGCGCGGGGTCGGATCGGCTCGAACTGCCGCTCTTCGAACACGAGCGGTCGAACGCTCGTCCGAGTCACGAACGTGACGTCCTCGTGGTGGCTTCGCGCCAGACCGTGGAGCTCGAGCGCGGACGAGTAGGCGAGGACGGCGTCCTCCGCTAGACGCGCGCCCAGTGCGAGGAAGTCCGAGCGCTCGAGCCGCAGGTCCGATCGGACGAAGACACCGCGCTTGACGGAGCGGACGCGACCTTCGCGCAGCCACACCTCCAGGCTCGACTGGACGGCGTTCGAGGATCGCCCGCCCGAGTGCGTCAGGGACTCGATCAGCTCTCGCCGCGTGAAGACGCGATGCGTGGCGAGGAAGCGGGCGGGAGTGAGTTGCATCGGATTGCCTGTACCCGGAAGTTCTTACGGGTTGCGGCGATCGAGAGCAACCACATGCCCACACGGGAGCAAGGGACTCGGCGGGTCAGGCGGCGGTTCCAGCCGCCCGGTTCCGACGCCCTCGGTCCACGGAGCTCACCGCGTGTAGGTGTTCGGCCGCAAGTCGCGCTTCAAGTTCCACCCCGACGGATCGGGGCGTGAGAGCTGCCCGAGGTCGAGGTCGGCAATGACGAGCTCCGCGTGCGTGCTCACGTTCGCGAACCTCCCGTTCGGCCCGACGAAGTAGCTCCGCCCGAAGTACGGCTGGTTCCACGGCGGCTCGCTGCCCTTCCGATTCGAACCGCCGATCACGAGGCAATGCCGCGCCGCGTCGACCTCGAACTCGAGCTCCCACATGCGCTCGCTCTTCGCGCCGAACGTCACCGCGGGGCTGAACACGAGCTCCGCGCCCTCCTTCGCGAGCGTGCTCATCACGCCTTCGAAGTGGCGGTCGTAGCAGATCGCGACGCCGATGCGGCCGACGCTCGTCTCCCACACCGGGAAGAACGGGGTCTTCGACACGTTGCGCACGTGCGGGCCGTTCTCGCCGTTCGAACGATCGTAGTAGAAGCCCTCGAGGAACTGCCCCTGCTCGTTCGCGCCGTGCGGGATGTGCGCCTTGCGGAACTTGCCGAGCACCGCCCCCGTCTCGTCGATGACGACCGCCGTGTTGAAGCGCATCCCGCTGCGATCGAGCTCGTAGATCGGCGCGATCACGATCATCGCGTGCGCGCGCGCGGCGGCGCGGAGCTCGGTCACCGTCATCCCCTCGCGCCAATCCTCCGCGAGCGCCGTCCACATCGGCGCATGCGTCAACGCGAAGTAGGGCGCGGGGAAGAGCTCGCCGAAGCAGATCACTTGCGCGCCCTGCGCCTTCGCGACCTTCATCAAGCCGATGTGGTGCTCGACGTTCGCGCGCCGGATCGCAGGGAGCTTCGCCTCGAGCTGCGCAAGCTCCTCGACACGCGTCGGCATCACGCGATACGCGTTCACGGTCTCGGTCAGCGCCGCACGCACGACACCTCGCCCCCCACTCACGCCCTCACCCCCCCGCTCGTTGCTGAGAGAAAACTTGAACTCCGTGCAGGTCCGGGCCGGTTCCTCCGGCCCGGACCTGCACGGAGTCCGGAATGCGGAGCATCCGCATGTGTTCCGTTGCGCCCCTCTCCCCGTTGCGCCCCATCCGGCAATTGCGCTCCCGATCGCCCAATCACACCCCCTCCTCCTCCGCCAACTCCACCACCACATCCAACATCACGTTCACCCCATTCGCGCACTGCTCCTTCGTCGAGAACTCGCGCGGGTTGTGACTGATCCCCTCGTACTCGCCCGGCACGAACACCATTCCCGCCGGACACACCGCCGCCATCTCCTGCGCGTCGTGGCCAGCGCCGCTCACGATGCGTTGCTGCGAGAGCCCGCGCGCCGTCGCGTGCTTCGCCACGAGCTCCTGCACGCGCGGCGCGAAGGCGATGTTCGGCGTGCGCGCGGTCACCTTGTGCTGCACCTCGACGCGTTCTTCCTTGGCGATGGTCGCGTAGAACGCCACGAGCTCGTCGAGCGCGCGCTTCAGCACCGCGTCGTCGGGATGACGGATGTTGACCGTCGTGTGCACGCGGTTCGGCACCACGTTCACGAGCCCCGGCAGGTACTGCGTGACGCCCACGGTCGCGCGCAACTGCTTCGTGTATCGCTTCGACAGCACCATCGCGCGCAGATAGAGCTGGATCCGCGCCGCCGCGACGCCCGGATCGCGCCGCAGCTCCATCGGCGTCGTGCCCGCGTGCGCGCTGCGGCCCGTGATCACGAGCTCGTGCCACGCGATCGCCTGCACGCCCGTGACGACGCCGAGGTCGACGTTCGCGGCGCGCAGCATCGGGCCCTGCTCGATGTGGCACTCGACGTACGCGTGCGGCGGGTCGAGCTCCACCGGCGCGTCCCCGAGGAAGCCGATCGCCTCGAGCTCGCCCTTCACCGTCTTCCCGGCACGATCCGTCAGCGCCCACGCCTTGTCGAGCGCGATGCGCCGCGCCGCGACCGCGCTGCCGAGCATGTCGGTCGAGAAGCGCGCGCCTTCTTCTTCCGTGAAGAACGCGACGACGATCGGCCTGCGCGTCGCGCGCTTCGCTTCGTCGAGCGTGCGCACGACCTCCAGACCGCCGAGCACGCCGAGACAGCCGTCGAAGCGCCCCGCCGTCGCGACCGAGTCGATGTGCGAGCCCATCAGCACGGGCTTCGCGCGCGGATCGCGCCCTTCGCGGCGCGCGTAGACGTTCCCGATGCGGTCGATCGTCACGCTCAGACCGAGCGCGCGCATCTGTTCGACGACGTGGCGCCGCCCCGCGCCGTCTTCGGCGGTGAGCGCGAGCCGGCGCACCCCGACGAGGCCGCTGTGCTCGTCCTGGTACGCGCCGATCCGCCCGAGCGCGTCGAGGCTCGCGTACAAGCGGTCCGCGTCGATGGAGAGGCGTGTCGCGGTCATGCGCTCGTCGTACCGCTTCACGCGGGTTCCGGCAAGGCGCTCATGCGCGACCACAGGCGTGGAGCTTCCTCCCGCGCCTCGGCGCGGATGCGATCGAAGTCGGCGGTGACGAGCACGCCATCGCGCACGACGACGCGGCCCGCGACGAGGACGTGCTTGGGCGGAGCGTTCGGTGCGCCGATCACGACGTCCGCGCTCGCCCCGTCCTCGATCACGCCGAGCCTGGCGCCGGTGAGCGCGCTCATGAGCCTCCGTCCCGCATGGACCCGCGCCTCGAGCGTCGCTTCGGCGTCGCCGTTCACTTTCCCCAGGCGCAAGAGCGCCGCGCGCTCGACGCGCATGTCCGCCGGCCAGCCGTCCGTGCCGAGCGCCACGTTCGTGCTCGCGACGAGCGCGCGTGGATAGCCGACCTTGTTGCCCTCGTTCGAGCGCGGGTTCTGCACGAGCCACAGGCCGAGCTCGTTCGCGCGCCGAACTTCGTCGACTGTGAGGTGCACGCCGTGCGCGAGGATCGACCCGCGCGGCAGCGCGTCGAGCTTCACCATCCGCTCGAGCACGCCCGCGTACCCGCGCTCGTGCGCATCCGCGACGTCGGCCCAGTCCTCGGCGACGTGCACGTGCACCGGCACGCCGAGCTCGCGCGCGAGCTCGCCCGCTTCGCGCAAGGTGTCGTCGCTCACCGTGAACGAGGCGTGCAGGCCGACGAGCGCGCGCACGGGCGAGCTCCTGTTGTCACGAACGAACCGCGCGCACTCCGCGAGCCCACGCCGCGCTTCGTCGCGGCCGCCGTTGCGCTCCGTCGCGCCATACGTGACGACGAGGCGCGCGCCGAGCTCCTCCGCGCACTCCGCGAGCACGTCGAGCGACCCGTCGACGAACTCCGGCGACTCGTGGTGGTCGATCCAGCTCGTCGTGCCCGCGAGGAGGCCCGACGCGAGCGCGTAACGCGCCGACGCGCGCAGCGAGCGCTCGTCGAGCGCGCGATCGAGCCGCCACCACACGCGCTCGAGGATCTGCACGAAGAACTCCGGCGTGCGCATCGGCGCCGGCATCCCGAGCGACGCGAGGCCCGAGTAGAGGTGCGTGTGCGTGTTCACGAACCCGGGGAGGAGCTCGACGTCCGCGCTCCACGTGCAGTCGAGACGCGCGAACGCTCCGCGGTGGTCGAGCTCGTCCTGCGTCGCGCGCCGGAGCCGGCCGTGCTCGACGACGAAGGACGGCCCGAGCGAACCGCGATCGAGGAGCACGTTCATCGCCGAGAACTCCGCGTGTGTCCGGCGCTCGCCATGCTCCCTTCGACCGCTTGCGCGCTCCGGTGCCGATCGCCACCGCGATCCGTGATCGCGCGCTTCCTCCGTCGAGCGCGACCTCGCCCCCGCGCGCTCATCGCCACCGGCTCCGATCACCCTTGAGCTTGCCGACCGTCATCGCGCGCGCCGCGGGCGAGTCCTTCATGGGCAACGTGTAGCGCCGCACGCCGTCGAACGCCTCGAGCGCCGCTGCGACAGCGCCCGCGGTCGGCACGAGGCCGATCTCGCCGACGCCTTTCGCGCCGAACGGGCCCTCGGGCTCGTGGTCTTCGATCAGGAGCACGTCGCACGGCGGCATGTCGCGCGCGCGCAGCACGCCGATGTCGCGCAGCTTGAACGTGACGGGCATGCCGTCTTCCGTCGGGAGCTCCTCGGTGAGCGCGTAGCCGAGGCCCATGTGCACGCTGCCCTCGACCTGACCCTCGCAGAGCTGCGGGTTCACGACGCGTCCGACGTCGTGCGCGGCGAGCATGCGCTCGACGCGTCCGTCGGCGTCGAGGACGCACACCTGCGTCGCCCAGCCGTAGCTCGTGTGCGTCTTGATCTTCTTCACGTTTGCACCGAGCGCCGTCGTGTCGTCGATCACTTCGTCCGCGGCGTACACGCGGCCCGCGAGCGCTGTCAGCGTGAAACCCGCATCGAGGTCCGCGCGCAGCTTGCGCGCCGCGCCGATCACCGCGCGGCCGCCGAACAAAGTCGCCCGCGAGCCCGTCGTCTGTCCGCAGCCGAGCGCGAAGGTCGAATCGACTCTCGGCACGAACGTCGCCGCGGGGAGCCCCGTCACCTCCGCCGCGAACTGCTGCAGCACGGTCAGCAGTCCCTGCCCCCTC
>JACRIO010000279.1 GCA_016220035.1 Planctomycetota bacterium
CATCGTGCTCGGGCAGCACCTGGGACGGCTCTTCGCGCAAGACGACCTCGCGCCCTGGTTGCGCGACCGCGCGGAGGAGCATCTTTCGCACGCGATCGAGGCCTCGGGTTCGCTCGTGTTGTGCACGCACTACCTCGAGGGGAGCTCGCTCCGTCCCGGGCTCCTCTCCGCATCGACGCTGCGCGCGGCCCCGGCGATCGGCGCGGCGGCATTGGCGCTCCTCGGCGAACGCGCGCGCGTCCCGCCCGCGAACGCGCAGCCTTAGGGCGGTTTCGGAAGGAGCCCCGTCGTCGAGCCGGCGCGGAGTCGCGGTTCCTACCCGCGCGCCTCCGTCCGTGCGCGTCGACGCATCGATGTGTCGGCAACCGTGTGCATGACGTCGTCGAGCGTCTTTCAGCCCTCGAAGCCCTTGCTCGCGCGCGCGAGCTCTGCTCCGCTCTTGCGCGTGAACTCGCTCGGCGGATCGTTCGCGGTGCTCGACTGGATCGTGGTCGCGGGCGTGCTGCTCGTCACGACGATCGTGGGCTGGATCGCGGGGAGGCGCGGATCGATCCGCGAGTACTTCCTCGGCGGGAAGAAGCTCCCGTGGTGGGCGGTGAGCGCGTCGATCGTCGCGACCGAGATCAGCGCGCTGACGCTCGTCAGCGTGCCGTTCCTCGTGTTCAAGCCGGGCGGGAACTGCACCTACCTCCAGATCGCCGTCATCGGCAACGTGCTCGCGCGGCTCTTCGTCGCGTGGATCCTCGTGCCGGCGTGGTTCGAGCGCGAGATCTACAGTCCCTACGAGTACGTCGAGGCGCGGCTCGGCATTCGAGCTCGGCAGGTGACGAGCGGACTCTTCGCGCTCGGCAGCGTGCTCGCGCAAGGAGCGCGGCTGTACCTGACGGCGCTCGTGCTGGAGGTCGTCCTGCACGACGAGCTCGCTGGCATCGCGGCGCGCACGCACTTGTCCTCGCTAGCGCTCTCGATCGGGATCATCGGCGCGTTCGCGGTCCTGTGGACGTGGATCGGCGGCATGGCGAGCGTCGTGTGGACCGACGTCGTGCTCTTCGTCGTCTTCCCCGCGGCGGCCGCGGCGGCGCTGTTCGCGGTCGGGGGACAGCTCGACACGGGCTGGACGCGCTTCGCGCAGGTCGGAATCGACGCCCACAAGCTCGACTTCCTCGACTTCGACCGCAGCCCGGCGCGGGCGTACTCGTTCTGGGCCGCGTTGCTCGCCTCGAGCTGGGGCGGGATCGGCGCGTACGGCATGGACCAGCTCATGGCGCAGCGCGTGTTCTGCTGCGGGAGCGTGCGCGAGGCACGCAAGGCGCTGGTCGCGAGCTCCATCTCCGTGCTCGTCACCGTGCTCGTCGCGCTCGTCGGCGTCGGGCTCTTCGCCTGGTACGAGCGCCATCCGCTGTCGGGCGAGGCGCTCGCGCTCTACCGCGAGAACGGGGACCGGATCCTCCCCTTGTTCGTCGTCGAGCACGTGAAGAGCCCGTGGAAGGGCCTGATCGTCGCCGGGATCTTCGCCGCGGCGATCAGCACGCTCGCGGGCGTGCTCACGGCCCTCGCGCAGACGGGCGTCGCGAACCTGTACGACCCGTTCCGATTGCGTGCGACGGGGTCGCGTGCTGCCGGGTCGCACGCGGCCGGGTCGCACGCGGCCGGGGACGAGGACCACGAGCGCCGGCGGGTGCGCGCGGCGCGTCTTTTCGTCCTCCTTGCGGGGATCGTCCTGTGCGGCGGAGCGCTCGCCATGAAGCGCGCGCGCGGCGACTACGCCTCCGTCCTCGACATGGGCCTCGCGATGGCGGGGCTGACCCAAGGGGCCCTGCTCGCGTCCTTTTTCCTTGCGTGGCTGCCGCGCAAACCCGACGGCAGTGGTTTCGCCTGGTCCGCGCCGCTGTCGGTCGCCTGGGTCTTCGCGCTCGCGCGCCACGGCCCGGTGGAAGAGCGGGTCTGCTGGGCTTTCGCCGCCGTCTTCGCGCTCCTCTGGTTCGGGTTGCGGGTCCTTCCCGAAGGGCGGAATCCCGCGGCGCGGAGCGCGCTCGCGCGCTCGACGGCCTGGCTCCTCCTCGCGCTCGCGCTGCTCCCCTGGGCGAACGCCCACGCCCTCGTTCCGGTGCTGAACGACCGCCTCGCGCCGCCCGACTGGACGCTTCAACCGCTCGCGTGGCCCTGGTATGTTCCGGCCGGCAGCCTGATCGCGTTCGTCTTCGGACTCTTGCTCGCGCGACCCGCTTCATCCCTTTCCGCGCGAGCCGCGACCGTCGCCGCCAAGCCTCCATGCAACGCATCACGATCCTCTTCGCATTCTCCCTGACCGCGCTCGCCGTCGGATTCCTCCCGGCGTGCACGTCCTCGAATTCGCTGCGGCTCCCGTCCGCCTTCCCCAAAGCGCGCTCCGTCGAGCGTGCGATGTGGGTGACGCGCTTCGACTACATGACGCCGCACGACATCGAGAAAGCGGCGGAGGCGTGCAAGCTCGCCGGCATGAACACGATGGTGTTCCAGGTGCGCGGCAACGCGACCGCCAGCTACAAATCGGCGTACGAGCCGTGGTCGGAGTCGTTCCACTTCGCCGATCCGGGCTTCGACCCGCTCGCGACCGCGATCCAGGCGGCGCACTCGCGCGGGCTCAAGCTCGAAGCGTGGGTCAACGTCGTGCCCGCGTGGTGGGGCACGACGCCGCCGGCGGATCCGCACCAGGTGTGGAACGAGCACAAGGACTGGCTCTGGTACGACCAGAACGGGAAGCTCCAGCCGTTCAGCGACAAGTTCTACGTCAGCCTGAACCCGTGCCTGCCCGAGGTGCGCCGCTACATCGCGAGCGTGATGCGCGACCTCGTCGCGCGCTACGACGTCGACGGGCTGCACCTCGACTACATCCGCTTCCCCAACGAGAAGGCCGAAGCGGGTGCCGACTATCCGCGCGACGCGAAGACCGTGAAGCTCTTCCGCGGCGAGACGGGCAAGACGCCCGAGCAGGACAAGGCGGGTTGGAACGCGTGGCGCGCGGAGCAGGTCACGAACCTCCTGCGCGAGATCCGCCGGCAAGTGCGGCAGGAAAAGCCGGACGTCGAACTCTCCGCCGCGGTCGGCCCCGAGCCCGAGCGCGCGCTCGAGCACCACTTCCAGGACGTGCGCACGTGGGTGAAGGAAGGGCTCGTCGACGCGCTCTATCCGATGAACTACACGAAGGAGCCCGCGACGTTCCAAAGGCGCGTCGAGCTCTGGCGCGACATCGCGCGCGACATGCCGGTGGTGATGGGGTTGCGTGTCGATTCGGGCGACGTCGAGTTGCACAGGTCGCAGTTGTCGACCGCGCTGCGGGAGTTCCGCGGGTACTGCGTCTTCGCGTATGCGTCGCTGTTCGATTCGCCGAACGACGAGCTCGAGAAGCAGACCGAGGACGCGAAGGTGCAGCGCATGAAGCGCCGCGAGGCGTTGCTGCCGATGCTCAAGTCGATCGCGAGCGGCGAGCCGGAGCGGAGCATCGACTAGAGGCCGAGAGTCGATCGCGCGCGCGGGCCGTGTCGGTGGACACGGCCCGCGTCGTTCCCGGAGAATGCCGCCATGCAGCACCTGCGCCGATCCCACGAACGCGGTCGAGCCGACCACGGCTGGCTCGACGCGCGGCACACCTTCTCCTTCGCCGACTACCACGACCCCGCGCACATGGGCTTCCGCTCCTTGCGCGTGATCAACGAGGACCGAGTGCAACCCGGCGCGGGCTTCCCGACGCACGGGCACCGCGACATGGAGATCGTCACCTGGATCCTCGACGGCGCCCTGAAGCACGAGGACTCGATGGGCAACGGCTCGATCATCCGTCCCGGCGAGGCGCAGTACATGTCCGCGGGCCACGGCGTGCAGCACAGCGAGTTCAACGCTTCGAAGTCGGAGCTCGTGCACCTGCTCCAGATTTGGATCCTGCCCGCGAAGGCGGGGGAAGCTCCGCGCTACGACCAGCGCGACTTCACGAACGCGCTCGAGCGCGGCGCGTTCGTCCCGATCGCGACGCCCGACGGCCGTGACGGTTCGATCGCGATTCGTCAGGACGTGAGCCTCCTCGCCGCGCGGCTCGACGGCGCGCGCGAGTTCGAACACGCGCTCCTCCCGGGCCGCCACGCCTGGGTGCAGGTCGCGCGTGGTTCGGTCGAGGTCGCCGGGAAGCGGCTCGAGCAGGGCGACGCTCTCGCGGTGAGCGCGGAGGCGAAGCTCGTGTTCGCCAATGCGCGGCAGGCGGAAGTGCTGCTTTTCGATCTCGCCTGATCCGCGCCGGCGAAACCTGGGACGCTTCGGCTTGCAGCAGCGTCCGAGCGCGCCATGCTGGCGCGCGCCCGGCCTCGAGGACCACCCATGCTGAACTTCGCCTTCCTGTTGCAAGCTCCCGCCGCTCCCTCGAACGCCGACGCGGTGCGCGCGGCGATGGAGGCCTTCCGCACGCGCTCCGCGGACGTCGCGAAGGAGTACGACGCGGCGCAGGAGGCGAGCCTGCCCTTGCTCCGCGAGGGGAAGCTCGACGAAGCCGTCGCGCTGCTCGTGAACGCCGTGCCGGAGAAGAAGCGCACGGCGGCGCACGCTTTCATGCTCGGGAACCTGCTCTTCGATCTCTCGCCCGCGACCTCGGCGCGCATGCACGAGGAAGCTTGGCGCGCGGAGCCCTCGATTCCGCCGGTCGCGTACGAGTGGGCGTTGCAGCAGCATCGCGCGCAGCGCCACCGCGAGGCCGAGGAGCTCTATGCGGCACTGATCACGGGGGAGGTGTTCACGTCGCCGCCCGTGCACGCCCTGCGCGCGGACTGCCTGCTCCACCTCGGCCGCTTCGCCGACGCGGTGCAGTCCTGGAAGAAGGCCGACGCCGCGCAGCACCACACCGAGATCGAGGAGGCCGTGTGCTGGGTGTACGGCCCGACGAGCCCGTACGCGCGCCGTTCAGCGATGCTCGCGCGCGCCGCGAAAGGGGAGAAGGGCGCGCTGGAGGAAGCGGTGCTGCTCGACCTCGCATTCGATCGCGACTGGTGGAACGTGGACCGCCAGGACGAGCTGCTCCAGCACGATCTCGCGCTCGCGAAGAAGGCCTTCGGCGAGCCGAGCGCGCGCTGGAAGGAGCTCGACCTGCTCGTGCGCGCGAAGACGGCGCTGGAGTCGGGCGATCCGCTCCAGGACATGCTCCGCAAACTCAAGAAGGAGACCGGGCCCACGTTCGACCTCGCCGGCGAGGCGAAGAAGGTGGGGGTGTGGGGCGAGAATGCGCGGCTCTGCGAGAGCTCGCTCGTCGCCTCGAACCTGTTCGAGCTCATCACCGAGCAGAAGCTCGCGACGGAGGAGGAGCTGGGCACGCGCTTCGGCAGGGAATTGCGCGAGCGCGGCGACCAGGGCGACCTCGACGCGCTGGAGGTCCTGGCCGCGATCTATGCGACGACCGGGGACGCACGGCTCGCCGAAATCGACCGGCTCGGCTGGGAGAAGCACAAGGACGTGCGTTTCGGCGGGAGCTTGCTCGCCGCGCGCGCGGACACGGTGAAGCTCGACGACCCGCTCCTGAAGGGGCTCCTCGTGCTGCCGCGCAAGGACGCGATCGTCGAGCGCATCGCGCTCCAAGCCGCCGCGCGCGCGAAGCAACCCCTCGTCGAGCCGCTCGCGCGCATCGCGATGGCCGAGTTCCAGAGCATGGCGAGCTACGCCGACGCGAACGCGGCCCTGCGCGAGCTCGAGCGCGAGCTGGCGAAGAAGTAGGGGCCGGTCTCCGTTCGTTGCGATTCGCGCCTCGGCCTGCAACTCGCCGTTCGACGACGACAATACGGTGCCAGAGCAATTTTTCACCCGATACGACCGCCGCACAGCAACGCTGCGCGGTGGTCGTATCGGGTGAAAAATTGCTCTGGCACCGTATTGTCCGGCGCCGAATTCGGGCGCCGCCGGACGCCTCAGCGCGCTTCCGCCATCTTCTTGATGCGCCCCTGAATGAGCTCCAACCGCTGCCGCGCGACCGCGGAGTTCTTCACGAGCCACTCGCAGTTCTGAAAAGCGGTCGGCGACAGCTCCTTGCGCATGCGCTCGAGGTGCGGGAGCACCTTCGCGTACAGCACGAGACCCTCCGCGCTGCCTTCGACGAGGAAGTCGGGGTTGACGACGCCGTGGCGCGCGAAGCCGTACGCCATCTCCCAGTAGCTCGACACCTGCCGCCACGCCGCGTTCTGCGGATGGCCGAGCTGCATCACCGCGCTCAGCTCCTCCCACGTGCGCGGGAGGAACTGCAGCATCGCGTCGCGCGACTGGCGCATGACCGCTTCGCGGCGGAGGTCGTAGAGGCGGAGGACGAGTTCGGCGTCGTGGTGGTCGGGGTGTTCTTTGATCATCGTGGGCTCCTGTCGAATCGTCGCAGTCTAGTGCGGTCGCGGCCCGAGCGAGCCCGGCGAGCGCGCGCGAGCGCAGGGGCTGCGTGCGTGGAGCGGCGCCCTCGCCGGACCGTGCGGGACGGGAACCCCGTTCTCCGTCGGTGCGTCAAAGTAGGAAGCCGCAAAACACCACGTCGTCGGAAAAAAGTTCCGACTCGTCCCACCATCGGCCTGGATCACATGAAGAAGGCCGACTCACCCCGAGCGGAGAACGAGCGAGCCCGCCGCCTCCACGCTCAATTCAGGATAGCGTTTTCCTGTCCCTGCTCCTCGGAGCGCCCCGACTCCCACCCCGACGTCCCGGCCCCACGCCGGGATCGCCCCACTTCCAAGGTCATCCTCATGTCACTCTCTCTCCGTCCCTTCGTCGCCGCACTCGGTGCTGTCGTGCTCGCGCACGCCGCGGGCGCGCAGCAGCTCCCGACCCAGTGCTTCACGGACTCGATTCCGGTGGCGAGCACGAACTGGAACTCCAGCGTGAGCATCCCCAAGTTCAACCCGGCGCTCGGGACCCTGCAGAGCATCCAGTTCACGCTCAGCGGTCACTCGACCGGTAGCGCGCGCGCGGAGAGCCTCGACGCGTCGCCGACCGTGGCGGTGCTCACCTTCCAGAACACGATCACGCTGACGCGCCCCGACCTGTCCGTGATCGTCGTCGCGATCCCACAGGCAATCTTCAACGACCCGCTGACGGCCTTCGACGGCACGATCGACTTCGGTGGGACGTCGGGGGTGAGCCACCTCAACCTGATCGCGAACGCGACGAACAGCGCGACCTCGCCGCCGCCGGTGAGCGACCTCGCGCTCTTCACGGGCGTGGGCAACATCGTCCTGCCCGTCACCGCGGTGGGCAACTCGAACGCCACGGGCCCGGGCAACATCATCAGCCAGTTCACCTCGCAGGCCTCGTGCGACGTCGAGGTCTGCTACTCGTACGTCCCGAACGTCCCGCCGGTTTTCACCTCGCAGGTGTGCGGCGCGCAGCTCATGGCGAGCGTCGGCGTGGCGTTCCAGGTCCAAGTGTGCGCGGCCGACGTGAACCCGAACGACGTGGTCACGATCACCGCAGTCGGCATGCCCGCCGGCGCGACGGCGACCCCGGCGCTCCCGCAGAGCGGCAACCCCGTCTGCGTGACGATCGACTGGACGCCGGCGTCGAACCAGGTCGGCGTGAACAACTTCAGCTTCCTGGCGACGGACACGCACGGCCGCTCGGCGACGTGCGGCTTCTCGGTGCTCGTGGCCGAGTGCCACCTGCTCTTCGCGCTCGGCACGGGCAACGACCAGATCTCGATCTTCGGCCACCTCTACGACACGCAGTTGTCGCAGGTCCGCCGCACGTTCCCCGTCACGATGGAAGACAACCCCGGGATCCGCATGGCGCCGGGCCAGGTGATCAACGCCCAGCTCGTCATGTACAACCCGATCGTCTTCCCGACGAACCCGAGCCAGTGGTCGCGCGTCTGCACCGTGACCATGAACCCGGACCTGTCGATCACGTCGAGCTGGTCGGGCACGCGCAACGGCATCACGCTGCGCGCGCGCACCGTCCAGTCCGGCGCCGAGACGCGCGTCCAGTTCCCCTTCCGCATCGACGGAATGTGATCGCGACCGGGATCGAGCTGTGATCGGCGGCGGCCCCTCGAAAGAGGGGTCGCTGCACTTCGAAGTCAGTCGGATTCGAGCTCGAAGAGCTCCTCGATCCGTTGCCGGCGCCGCACGAGCCGCGGGACGCCGTCCTCGACGAGCACCTCGGCCGCGAGCGGTTGCGAGTTGTAGTTCGAGGCCATGCTCATGCCGTATGCGCCGGCGTCGTGGATGCAGAGCAGGTCGCCTTCCGCGAGCGCGGGGAGGAGCTGCGGATCGAGCTCGCCGCCGCGCGCCTGCGTGAACACGTCCGCGGATTCGCACAGAGGCCCGGCGACGATCGCGGGAGTCGCCGGCTCCGCCGCGCGGTCGAGCGCGGTGATGCGGTGGAACGCGCCGTACATCGCGGGCCGCACGAGGTTGTGGAAGCCCGCGTCCACGAGGACGCAGCGCGTCGCCGCGACGCTTTTTTCGCCGCGCACTTCGGCGACGAGCACGCCCGCCTCGGCGACCAGGTAACGCCCCGGCTCGACCTCGAGCACGAGCGCGCGTCCGAGACGCTCCTCGAGCGCGTGCTTCGTCGCCTTCCAGGCGCGCGTGAAGCGCTCGAGATCGATGCGCGGCTCGCCGGGACGGTAGGGGACCGGCAACCCGCCGCCGATCGAAACGCGCGCGAGCGCCGGACCAGCGCGGGGCGCGAGCTCGAGGATCGCGCCGCGCACGCGGTCGAGGTTCTCGAGGTCCGAGCCCGAACCGATGTGCACGTGCAGTCCGCCCACGACGAGGCCGAGCGTCCGCGCGCGCGCGACGACCTCCGCGAGCTCGGCGTGCCAGATGCCGTGCTTCGAGTGCTCGCCGCCCGTGTTCACCTTGCGGTCGTGGCCGTGTCCGAAGCCGGGGTTCACGCGCAGCGTGACGCGCGCACCGGGTCGCACGCGTGCGAGCTGCTCCAGCATGAACGGCGAGCCGCAGTTGACGTCGACCGGGAACCGCGCGACCGCGGCCAGCGCCGCGCGATCGAACAGGTCGGCGGTGTAGACGATTTCGCGCGGCTCGTAACCGGCGCGCAGCGCGCGCGCGATCTCACCCGCGGAGACGGCGTCGACCGCGCAGCCGAGGCGCCGGAGCGCCGCGAGCACGGCGAGGTTCGAGTTCGCCTTCTGCGCGTAGCGCACGACGTCGAAGCCCGCGAGCTCGCGCACGCGCCGCGCGATCACGTCCGCGGCGTAGACGAAGAGCGGCGTGCCGTGCTCCTGCGCGAGCGCGCGCAGGAGGTCGGGCGGGAACGGCGGAGCTTCGATCGGGTGGGTCATGCTCGCGGGGCGGGGATGATAGGGACGCGCGCGCGGACGCGCGACCTTCACGCTCCCACGAGGACGCGCGCGAGGCCCGCTTCGAGCCGGTCCAGGTGCTCCGGCGCGTGCTCCGCGGAGAGCGCGATGCGCAGGTAGCCCCCGAGCCCATCGGGATACTGCACGAACGGGACGAGCAAGCCGAGGTCGAGGAGGAGCTCGTGCGCGTGCTCCATCGCCGCGGCGTCCTTCAGTGCGATCGTCGCGACGGGGTTGTCGAATTCCGACATCACGCGGCCGTGGCGCGCGAGGGCGCCGCGCAGACGCGCGATGTTCGCGCGCAGTCGTGCGAGGCGCGCGGGCTCGCGTTCGACGACGTCGACGGCCGCGATCGCGGCGCGCGCGAGGGCCGGCGGGATCGGTGTCGCGCCCGCGAAGGCGTGCGCGTGCTCACGCGCGGCCGCGACGAACGCGCGACGACCCGCGACGAAGCCGCCGAACGCGCCGAGCGCCTTGGAAAGCGTGCCCGTGATCACGAGCCGCGCGTGCCGCGCTCCGAAGTGCTCGCACGTCCCGCGGCCGCGCGCGCCGAGCACGCCGAGACCGTGGCAATCGTCGACGACGAGCGCCGCGAGGCCGCGATCGAGGAGCGGGACGAGCTCGTCGAGCGGCGCGACGCGCCCCGCGGACGGGAACAACCCGTCGGTCGCGATCGCGGAGCGGCCCTCGAATGACGGGGGACCTCCGCTCCACTCCCGCACATCGAGGCCGGTCGCGCGCGCGGCGTCCTGGACGCTGACGTGGCTGCCGCTCGCCACGAGGAGCTCGTCGAGCTCCGGCGCGAGCGCCTGCAACGCCACGAGGTTCGAGAGGTAGCCGTCGGCGACGAGCAGCGCGGATTCCACGCCGAGAAAGCGCGCGAGCCGCGTTTCGAGCTCGACGTGCGCCGGGCTCGTGCCCGTGGTCGTCGGCGAAGCGCTCGCGCTGACGCCATGCACGCGCGCCTCCGCGACGAGGGCCGCGACGACGTCGGGATGGTGCGCGAGGCCGAGGTAGTCGCAGCCCGCGAACCAGAGGACTTCGCGCCCGCGAACGATCGCCGTCACCGCCGACGTGCGCTCGAGCGGGCCGACGCCGCGGGGAACACCATCACGCGCTCGCGGCGTTCGTTCGGAGCTCTCGTGGAGCATGGACGCGCAGGCTACGCCCGTCGCGCGAGGCCGTCGAGATCGCGCCGCCGCGAACCCACGAATGGCCGGCGCTTCAGCGCTTCTTGCAGTACTCGACCCACCGCTTCTCGAGCTCCGCGAGGTCGACACCGAGCGTCGCCTGCGTCGCGCGCTCGATCGCGACGACGTTGTTGTCGGGGCACAGTCCGATCGCGTGCACCCAGTCCTGAAACTTGTCCTTGCTCCACTTGCTCTCGTGCACGAACTCGATCAGGAGCGCGGCCTGGAGGTACTGGCTCATGGCCGTGTCGCCGCTCTTCTTGTCGGTCTTCGCGTCCCGCAGGAGGCTCTTCACCGCGATGAACTCCGCGAGCTTCGTGTGGCGCTCCTTCTTCACGGCGTTCGTTGCCTCGACGCGCTCGGTCGCGCGCGTGCAGATGTACTCGGCGACGCCTTCCTGGAACCACGAGCCGCCGCCGCCGAGCCGCAAACGGTTGCGGAAGACTTGGTGCGTGCCCTCGTGGATGTGCACGGGATCGCCCTTCGCCTCGAAGTAGGTGGCGTAGAAATCCTGGTACGCGACGCCCTTCGACCGCGCGGCCGTTTCGACCGTGCTCTGGAGGACCTTCGCGTAGAACGAGTGGTACTCCGCGGCGGTGCGGAAGAGGAACACGGGCATCAAGCGGCGGCTCGGCCTCTCCTCGAAGGGATACGTCTTCTGGATGACCGCGTAGTTGGCCTCCATCGACTTGGCCATGTCCTTCGCGGACGCGGTGTTGGAGAGGAAGATGTAGTGCTCGGTGCGCACCGGCTTCTCGAGCTTCTTCTGCAGGTCCTCGGGCACGTCGCGCAGCCATCGCTCGCGGTGCTCGTCGTCCGTCCACTTCGGGTCGAGCTGCTTCCCCGCGTACACCACGCCCGTGTGCAGGAAGTCGAGCACGGCGCGCTCGCCCGCGGCATCGATCGGAGGCGTGGCGACGACCTCGAGCGAGTAGCCGTCCTTCTCGAGCAGTCCTCCGAGCACGAAGTAGCTCGACTCGACCTTCGCGCCGTCCTTCGAGTGCAGCGCTCCCCAGCCGATCGCGCCGAGCGCTGCGTATCCGAATGCCCCGGAGACGAGGTCGGTGTGCTCGAAGGCGAAGCTCGGATCGCGCTCGAGCTGGTTACGAAGGATCAGATCGTTCACGTCCTCGGGCTCGGCGAAGCTGAACTTCGCGACCGGCAGCGCATAGAGGAGGATCGACAAACGGCTCTTTCCCAGCATCCCGCGCCAACCCACGCGGATCTGCTCGTTCTTCTCCCGTGGGTCCAGCGGAGCGATGCCTGTCAGGCCTTGTGGCAGCGTGATCGTCAGACCGAGTGAATCGACGACCTCGACGCGCCGCGCGGGCGCCGCACCCGGATTCTGTGGCTCAGCAGAGGCGGGGCCGACGAGGAGCAAACCGGAGCAGACGAGCGCCGATACGGTGGGGGGGGGGGGGCTTCATGGCCGGAGCGTGGCGGGGATGGCTGAGAAGGGGCACAGGCTACGGGTAGGTTCCAAGTCCGCAAGCACCCGCAGCGGACGATCGAACGTTCAGCGCTTCTTGCAGTACTCGACCCATCGCTTCTCGAGCTCCGCGAGGTCGACACCGAGCGTCGCCTGCGTCGCGCGCTCGATCGCGACGACGTTGTTGTCGGGGCACAGTCCGATCGCGTGCACCCAGTCGAGGAACTTGCCCTTGCTCCACTTGTCCTCGCGCAGGAACTCGATCAACAGCGCGGCCAGCGAGTAGTGGCTCGCCGCGACGTCCTCGCCCTTCTTGTCCTCTTGCGCGCTGCCGAGCAGGCTCTTGATCGCGACGAAGTCCAGGAGCTTCGTGTGGCGCCCCTTCTTCACCGTGTTCGCGGCGTCCAATCGCTCGGGAGGCTTCGTGCAGATGTACTCGGCGACGCCTTCCTGGAACCACGAGCCGCCGCCGCCCAACCGCAGCCGGTTCGAGAAGATCTGGTGCGTCATCTCGTGGATGTGCACGGGGTCCTGCGGCGCGTCGTAGTAGGTCGCGTAGAAGTCGTCGGAGGCAACGCCCTTCGACTGGTTTGCTTCCTCGATCGAGGTCTTGAAGGCCTTCGCGTAGAACGCGTAGTACTCCTCCTCCTTCTGGAAGAGGAAGACGGGCATCAGCCGCCGTCCGGTCACCTCGGGGAAGGGGAACGCTTTCTGGAGGATCGCGTACGACTTCTCCATCTCGTCGCCCATCTGCTTCGCGGCGTCGGTGTTCGAGAGGAACACGTAGTGCTTCGTGCGCACCGCCTTCTCGAGCTTCTTCGCGAGCTCGGGCGGCGCGTCCGCCACCCAGCGCGCCTTCACCTCCGCGTCCGTCCACTGCGCGTTGCGCGTCGGGCCCTTGTACGCGAGGCCCTTCCTCAAGAAGTCGAGCGCGAGCTTCTCGCTCGCGGCGTCGAGCGCGGGCTCGGCGTGCAGCTCGAGCGAGTAGCCGTGCTTCTCGAGCAGGCCCGCGAGCGTGGAGTAACTGCCCTTCACGGTCTTGCCGTCGGGCCCGCGCACCGGCCCGTGCGCGATCGAGGCGTAGGGCGCGAAGCCGTAGGGCCCGTTCACGAGCTCCATGCGCGCGAACGCGAAGCTCGCGTCGTTCTGCTCGCGGAAGTCGTCGAGGAGGAAGTCGCTGACGTCCTCGGGCTCCTCGAACTCGAACTCGGGCTCCGGGAGCGCGAAGAAGAGCACTTCGACGTTGCTCGCGCCGAGCTTCGCTTTCCACCCGGCTTTCACCTGGCCGTCGAGCTCGGACGCCTCGATCGGCGCGAGCTCCGCGAACGCGGCGGGCACTCGGAGCGTGACGCCGAGGTCGGCGAGCACCTCGACGTGCTCCGCGGGCGCGACGGCGGGCTTGTTCGGACTCCCTTGCACGGCGCCGGCGAACGGAACGAGGCTGAATGCAGCGAGGGCGCAGAGCAACGACGAGGAAGGCAATCGATCGCGAAGCATGAGATTGGGGCCGAGGAATCGGGAAGCGGAAGGGCGGGCCATGCTATCGAGCAGCATGGAGGCCGCAAGGCGAGCTCGGGGCTCGGCCGACGATCGCGGGACGCGTGCATGCCTCGACGCGCCGCTCGGAACGGCTCCCGCCGCGCGCCGACCGCCGCGCAGCCGCGCTCGGCACGAACGCGAGCAACCCGCGCGACCTCGACAGGCGGCGCGGGCCGCGCCGAAGCCCTCGCCGGAGCGACTTCGGGCATTTTGTCGTTACACCCGCAGGCCGCCGTGGCGAGATTCGGCACGCCATGCTCGACGACGCCCGACAGGAGCTCTTCACGCGTCTCTGGACCGACGCGCAGCCGGCCGTCCTCGGGTACATCCATGCGTTCGTGCGTGACCCCGTCACCGCGCGCGACTTGGTGCAGGAGACGGCGCTCACCCTGCTGCGCCGCTTCCCGGAGTACGACCCGAGCCGCCCGTTCCTGCCCTGGGCGCTGGGCGTCGCGAAGTGGGAGCTCGCGAGCCATCGCCGCGACGCAGCGCGCGCCGTGGTCGTGTTCGACGCGGAGTTGCTCGACGACCTCACCGCGATGTGGAGCGAGGTCGCGCAGGGCGCCGGCGACCGCGCCGTCGCGCTCCAGACGTGCCTCGACCGGCTCGCGCGGCGCGCACGGACCGTGCTCGACCTGCGGTACGGGGAGCACCTCACCTCCACGGAGATCGCCGAGCGTCTGGGATCGAATGCGGGCGCCGTGCGCGTGCTGCTCCAACGCATTCGCGACGAGCTCCGCGACTGCATCGAGCGGCGCCTGTCCACGCCGGAGGCCCGTTCGTGAGCCGTTTCCAGGAGCTCCTCGGCGCGTACCTCGACGACGCGCTCACGGACGCCGAGCGCAGCGAGCTCGTCGCGCTCCTGCGGGCGGATCCGGACCGACGCCGCGCGTTCGTCGAGGCGAACGTCCACGAACAGGGAATCCGGTACGCGGTCGACGCTCGACACGCGTTCGAACACCTTCCGCGCGAAGCGGGCGCGCGCGACGCATCGACGCGCGGACACACCTCGGGCGCGAAGCACCGGCGGCGCGCGCTCGCGGTCGCAGCGGCGTTGCTGCTCGCGCTCCTCGCGGGGTTCCTCCTGCTCCGGCGCGACGGCGGCCGCGCGCGTCTCCGCGGCGAGCTCGCGAACGTCGTCGTCGAACGCGCGGGCGCGCCGGTCGTGCTCACCGATGATCTCGAGCTCGCCGACGGCGACCACATCCGCGTCCAGGGACGCGCGGCGGCGTGGATCGAGTTCGACGACGAGCCGACGCGCATCGAACTCGGCCCGCAGACCACGGTCGTCGTGCGCGCCATCCACGGCGCGAAGCGCTTCGAGCTCGAGCGCGGCCGCGTGCGCGCGGAGGTGGCGAAGCAGGACGCCGCGATGGTCTGGTCGACCGACGACGCCGAGGGGCGCGTGCTCGGGACGCGCTTCGAGCTCTCGGCGGACGGCGTCCTCACGCGGCTCGCGGTGACGGAGGGCGCGGTCGAGCTCCAGGGTCGCGACGCCCCGACGGCGGTGACCGTGCGCGCGGGAGAGGTCGGGGTCACCGACGCGCTGGGCGGAGCTCCCGTCCGCTCGATCGCCGACGCGCACCCGCTCGCGGCGTGGAATCGCCCCGAGCGCGCGACGCCGGGCTGCGTGCACACGTCCTTCGCGAGCACGACGCTCGGCGACGAGATCGGCGTGAACCTGCTCCTGCCGCCCGCGTACGACGCGGAACCGGAGCGCGCGTATCCGGTCCTCTACGTGCTGCACGGTCTCGGCGGCGACGAACACACGGAGGCCGCGCGCCTCGCGTCGCTCCTGCGCGCCGCGATGGAAAGCGGAACGACGCCGCCCTTCGTCGTCGCGTTCCCGAACGGCGGGCCCGGCGACGCGCCGCGTCCGCTGCTCGCCGCGCGCATCTTCACGCGCGAGCTCACCGCGCACGTCGAGACCCGGTTCCGCGCGCGCCGCGGACGCTCGCAGCGCATCCTGTGCGGCCTCGGCTTCGGCGGGAAGCGCGCTGTCCTGCTCGGGACGCTCGAAACGCCGACCTTCGGCGCCGCGTGCGCGATCGACGACACGTTCCGCGGCGGCTCGCCGTCCTTCTTCGGACTGATCGAGTCCTTCCAGCGCCGCATCGAGCGCAACGCGCCGCGTCTCTGGCTGGTCCGCGGCCGGAACAGCGCCTCCGAAGCCACTGCGCGCTTCGCCGCCGAGCTCTCCACGCGCGGGGTCGCCGTCGAAACGGCGGAGCTCCCCGCGCTGGACCCGGCGTCGACCGAGTACGCGGCCGCGATCGTCGCGCGGCTTTGCGCGATCACGAGCGCGACCTGGGGGACGCGATGAGCGCCCGCTCGAAGCGCGCGCTCGACGTGCACACACGGCCGCCGAACTCGCGCGCCGTCACTTGCTCCTGCTCCCGAATCCCTCCTTCGTCCGTCTCCGAGGCCCGTTCATGATCACCCTCCCGTTCCTCCTCGTCTCGTGGCTTGCGCTATCCGTGCCGCCGACCGCGCCGCTCGTCGGGGACGTTCCCGATCAGGTGATCGCCCTGAACACGAGCACGTCGACCCTCTACTTCACGATCGGGGACGCGGAGACGTCGTTCTCCGCGCTCGTCGTCACGGCGACGTCGAGCAACCCCGCGCTCGTGCCGAACGCCGCGGCGAACCTCGCGCTCGGGGGCGCGAATGCCCAGCGGACGCTCGTCGTCACGCCCGCGAACGGAGCCGCGGGTTCGGCGACGATCACGCTCACGGTGACGGACGCTCAGGCGCTCACGGCGACGAGCGCCTTCACGCTCACCGTGACGCAGCCGAACACTCCGCCGACGATCACGGGGCCGAACGGCCCGCAGATCGTCCGCCCGGGCGAGGCGCCGCCCGCCGTGAGCTTCACCGTCGGCGACGTCGAGACCGCGGCGAGCGCGCTCACGGTGGTCGCCACGTCGTCGAACACGGCGCTCGTGCCGAACGCGAACCTCACGCTCGGCGGCAGCGGTTCGAATCGGACCGTGCAGGCGACGCCCGTCGCGGGAGTGCGCGGCTCGAGCGTCCTCCGGCTGCGCGTGAGCGATGCGTCCGGCGCCATCGCTCAGACCGAGGTCGTGTTCGCGGTCTTCGACCCCGCGTCGACGAACGCCGCGATCCGCCAGCCGAGCGGGCTCTACGTGCTCGACTCCGACCAGGGCACGCTCGTCAACGGAGTGTCCATGCGCGACGCGAACCTCCGCGCGCTCCCCTTCGTCGACGGCTACGTGCTCCGGACCGCGTGGGCGACGCTCGAGCCGACGGACGGCGTCTTCGACTTCACGATCGTCGACAACCTCATCGGCGCGCTCCCCGCGGGGCAGTCCCTCTCGTTGATCGTCGGCTCGGGGACGCTGCCCGCGTGGCTCACGAGCCTCCCGGGGATCACGACGTGGACGGGCGGCACGCCGCCGGTCACGGCGCCCATTCCCTGGGATCCGATCGCGCAGGAGCGCCACCGGCTCCTCCTCGAGGCGCTCGCGAACCACGTCGTGGACGGCGCCCCATTCCGCGACCACCCGCGACTCGCCGCGTTCAACGCTGGGATCCCCGGCCTGAAGAGCGGCATCCGCGACCCGGAGGTCCGCATCCGCGACATGCCGGGCTACACGCGCGCGAACCTGGAGACGGCCGTGCTCACGCACCTTGCTCACGTCTCCGACGCGTTCCCCACGACGCCCGTTCACATCGGGTTCTGGACCTTCGTCGACGGCCAAGATGCGACGCACGGCGGCCTGACGCCGTGGGAGGAGCTCCGTCAAGCGATCCTCGCGAACTTCGACGGCGTCGCACGACCGCGCATCGGGTTCTGGATGGAGAACCTCGCTGCGAACCGTCCGGGCGCGGAGGTCGACCCGTGGACGGGCCTGCCGAACACGTCGTTCAGCGCTCCGCTCTTCCTCTCGCAAGACGCCGCGTACGTCGGGTACCAGATGCTCGGGTCGTGGGCGCGCCCGTTCAACTCGGCGCACGTCGACAACGACCTGAACGGCAGCCCGGAGGACGGCATGGAGTACGGCTTCGATGCGTTCCAGTGCCGGTACTTCGAGGTCTACGTCGCCGACGTCGACTTCGCGAACTACGCGCCGGAGCTGCAGCGCTGGCACGACTTGCTGCTCGCGCTGCCCGCGTCTCCCGGCAACGCGACGGGCGGCGCGTTCTGCACGGGCGACGGCGCGAGCGCGGCGTGCCCGTGCGGCAATGCCGGGAGCGCGGGCCACGGCTGCGCGAACTCGGCGTTCGCGGCCGGCGCGCAACTCGGTGGGGCCGGCGCGGCGCGCGTCCTGGGCGACACCGCGGTGCTCACCGCGCTGAACCTGACCGGATCGACGTGCGTGTTCTTCCAAGGCGACGCACAGGCGCCGCCGCTCGCGGTCGACGACGGACTGGGCTGCGTGACGGGGTCCGTCGTCCGCCTCGGAACGAAACCGATCGCGTCGAGCGCGAGCTCGTTCCCTGGAGCCGGCGACCCAGCGATCAGCGTGCGCGGCGCGATCCCCGCCACCGGCGGGACGCGGTACTACCAGTGCTTCTACCGCAACGCGGTCGCGACGTTCTGCCCACCAGCGACGTCGAACCGGACGAATGGACTGGTCGTGACGTGGGTGCCTTGATTGCGTCGAGCCAAGCCGGCGCGTATCGGACATCGACGGGGGCGAGGGCGCGCGCGGTCGGGCTTCAACGCGCGGTGCGGAACGGCTTGCGCTGAGCGTAGGCGGCTTCGCGCCCGCGCAGAGCCTGCACCAGCCCCGCGTTGCGTTGGCTCTCCGCGACGGTGATCGCGCGCCGGACCGTCGCGAGCGCGTCGTCGAAGCGCCCGTTCTCCGCTTGCGCGGCCGCGAGCACGTCGAGCGCGGCGACGTCGTCGGGCTGCGCGCGCGCGGCGAGCTCGGTCGCGATCGCAAGCGCCTCCTTCCCATCGCGCAGCGCGTCGTCGGGGCACGTCGCGAGCAGGAAGGCGAGCTGAGTGGGCGCGACGGTGTCCTTGGGGTCGAGCTCGCGTGCCTTGCGCCATGCGCCGATCGCGTCGCTCCAGCGGCCGAGCGTCATCGCGGCCGTCGCGAGGGACTTCCACGCCTCGTCCGTGGCCCCCGGCGTGCTCGTCGCGCGTTGCAGCGCGGCGAACGCGCGCTCGGGGTCCTTCTTCTTCATCCACAGCACGCCGAGCTGCCACGGGTAGCGTCCGTTCTCCGGCCGCAGCGCGTGCCCGTGCTCGTACGCATCGATCGCTTCGTCGACGCGGTCGAGCTTCGCGAGCGCCTCGCCGAGCTTGCCCCACGTCTCCGCGAAGTCGGGCCGCAGCGCGAGCGCTTCACGGAACGCATCGACCGCCTTCGCGGGCTCGTTCGTCTTGAGCAACGCGACGCCGGAGTTGTGCAGCGCCTCGGGCAGTTGGAAGTCGCGCGCGAGGATCGGCCAGTTGCACGGCACGAGCGCGAGGAGC
>JACRIO010000278.1 GCA_016220035.1 Planctomycetota bacterium
AGCATCCGCCCCATGCAACAAGCGCCCGACGTCGCCCCCGTCCTCCAGACCGCGTTCGCGTTCTGGTCCTCGAAGGTCCTGCTCACCGCGGTCGAGTTCGGCGTGTTCACGCGCCTCGCCGATCGCAAGCTCACCGCCGCGGAGCTCGGCCAGGAGCTCGAGCTCCATCCGCGCGGCACCTTCGACTTCTTCGACGCGCTCGTCGCGATGGGCTTCCTCGCGCGCGAAGGGAACGGTCCCGCCGCCAAGTACCACAACACCGACGCGGGCCGGCTCTACCTCGACGCGAAGAGCCCGCGCTACGTCGGCGGCATCCTCGTGATGCTCAACGCGCGCCTCTTCCAATTCTGGAACGACCTCCCGACCGCGCTGCGCACCGGCAAGCCGCAGAACGAGGTGAAACACGGACGCAAGGGCATCTTCGAGGAGCTCTACGCCGAGCTGCCCAAGCTCGAGCAGTTCATGGGCGCCATGACCGGCCTCTCGCGCATCAACTTCGAGGCGCTCGCGGAGAAGTTCGACTTCTCGAAGTACACGACCTTGTGCGACGTCGGCGGCGCGACGGGCCTGCTCTCGACCGAAATCGCGAAGCGCCACGCGCACATGACGTGCACGAGCTTCGACCTGCCGCCCGTCGAGCCGATCGCGAAGAAGGCCATCGCGAAGCTCGGGCTCTCCGAGCGCGTGAAGACCGCGGCGGGCGACTTCTTCAAGGATCCGCTGCCCAAGGCGGACGTGATCACGATGGGCATGATCCTCCACGACTGGAACCTGGAGAAGAAGAAGCACCTCGTCCGCTCCGCCTACGCCGCGCTGCCGAAGGGCGGCGCGTTCGTCGCGATCGAGGCGCTCATCGACGACGAGCGGCGCAAGAACGCGTTCGGCCTGCTCATGTCGCTCAACATGCTGATCGAGTTCGGCGACGCGTTCGACTACTCGGGCGCGGACTTCCGCGGGTGGTGCCAGGAAGCGGGCTTCACGCGCTTCGAAGTGATCCACCTCGCGGGCCCGTCGAGCGCGGCGATCGCTTACAAGTGAGCGCGCGAGTTCGGCGGCGTGCTCGTCCTCGACGAACCAGTGACGCCGCGCCTCGCGCTGTGCGGTGCGACGATCCTCGGCGGGATCGCACTCACGCTCTGGAGCCGTCGAGTTCGAGTCCGCACCGACAGCGTCACCACGTCACGCGCAACCCGTTCGTCACGTTGAACGTCTCCGGCGGGCAGAAGAGGGGCGCGGAGTTGCGGTAGTAGGTCTGGTAGAAGCGCGTCGCGCCGCTCCCCGGCACGACGCCGCCGCGCGCGCTCAGCGTGATCGTGTCCGTCGAGTCGGGGAACGCGCTTGCGCCGCCCGAGTTCACACGCGTGCGCAGGCGCAGCAGCGTTCCGCCGGCGCAGCGCACGCCGTCGCCGAACACGGCCTGCGTCTCGAGGTCGCCCTGCAGGTAGATGCACGCGACCGTCGCCGGCATGCCGGAGCCCGCGAGCGCGATGTCGTCGTTCGAAGGCAGGCCCGTGCCCGAGAGCGTCGCTCCCGCCGCGACGACCGAGTTCGCGCAGCCGTGCCCGAGCGCGCCGAAGTTGCTGCACGGGCAGGCGACCGTGACCGCCGGGTCGAGCCCATCGCCCGCGCAGAACGGCGCGCCTCCGGTGCAGATGAAGCGCGTGTCGAGCTTGACCGCGTCGAGCGTCGTGAACGAGTTCGTCGCCGCGAAGTCGATGCGGTACGCCGTGATCACGTCGGTGAGGGAGCTCAGGTCCCACGTGATCAAGCGCTCGTCGCGGCCCATCAGGTGCACGAGGAACGTGGACGTGTTCGGCACGAACGACTGCACGACGTCGCTCGCGTTCGTGTACGAGAGCACGAACGAGTTCCAGTTCATCTGGTTCAGGAGAAGGCACACCTGGAGCACGACCTCCTGCGCGTCGCCCGCCACGCTCTCGGTGATGCTGTACACGGGCGGGATCGTCAGGTTGTCCAGGTTGCCCGCGCCCGTGATCACGCCGCCGGCAGCGAGTTGGTAGACGGCGGCACTGGGCGAGGTCGTCGTCGGATCGTCGGGCGGGTTCGGGAGCAGGTTCGCCTGCGCGAACGACTCCCACGCGGCGTACTGCGTGCACGGCGCGCCGTGGAACGGAGCGACGTAGTTCACCGTGAACTGCGCCAGCGCGTTCGGGCCGATCCAGGCGGCGGCGACGAGGAATGCGATCGCGAGCCGGACGGTCGTGACCCTGGTCGGGTGGCGGTGGAGTGCCTGCATGGAACCTCGTCGTGCGAAGCCGGTGAGCACCGATGCGGCGCCGCTGCGAGGCTACCACGAGATCCGCGAACGGTGCGGCCGCGATCGCGGAGGCCGCACGACCGGAGATCACGGCGCGAACACGACATGCTCCGCGTCGGAGAAGTTGTACGCGCCGGGGCCCGTGCCGAGGTCGCGGTACCAGTACTGGAAGTTCCACGTCGAGCCCGGGACCATCGCGAGGAGGCTCGTGCCCAGCGGGCCGGAGAGGTCGAGCGCGAGCCCGACCGTTCCCGCCGCGTTGGCGTAGAGCTTCGGCCGGATGCGCGCGAGGACGCCGGTGACGCAGGTGTGGCCGCCGCCGTTCGCGAAGTAGGCCGTGTCGCGCCCGCAGAAGAACTGCCCGAGACCGCCGGGCGGGAGCCCGCTCACCGCGAGCACGAGGTCGTTCGCCGAAACGCTCGCGCTCCCCGCCATGGCGATGCGCGCGCCGCGCGCGTCGAACGAGTTCTTCTCCGGCGGCCAGCAGTAGGGCGTGATCGAGCCGCACGCGACGCCGGGCTCGAGCAGCGCGAGCACGTGGAAGTTGCCGACCGCGAGCCGGCTCGCCGCGAGCCCGGGCGGGAGCGGCGGCACGGTGCACTGCCCCGACGCATTGTTGCCCCAGACGACGACCACGCCGTCGCTGCGGCGCGCGGCGGAAACCCACCACCCGGCGGCGATCTCCGCGTAGACGACGCCGCTCGGCAGCGGCGGGACGTTGCACTGTCCGTAGGTGTCGTCTCCCCACGCGATCACGGACCCGTCGGAGAGCCGCGCGAGCGCGAAGTCGTTCCCCGCGCGCGCCTCGACGCACGTGAGCCCCGGCGGGAGCGCCGGCGCCGGCGGGAGCACGCCCCAGCTCACGAGGGACCCGTCGGTGCACACCGCGACGCCCTGGCGGACACCGGCGGAGATCTGCACGTAGGCGAGCCCCGGCGGGAGCGCCGGAACGTTGCGCTCGCCGAACGCGTTGCCGCCCCACGCGACGACGGAACCGTCGCTCCGCCGCGCCATGGCGAAGTTCCAACCCGCGCCGATCTCGACGTACGCGAGGCCCGGCGGGAGCGCCGGAACGAGCGTCTGACCTTGATCGTTGCCGCCCCACGCGACGACCTCGCCGTCGCTGCGCAGCGCGAGGCCGTAGGCATGCGCCATCGCGACGTCGACATGGGACACGCCCGGCGGGAGCGCTGGCGGCGCGCACTGGCCCGCGCCGCACCAGCCCCAGCCGAGGATCGTCCCGTCGTCGAGGAGCCCCAGCGACGCTTCGTCCCCCGCCGCGACGCGCACCCACGTCCGCCCCCAAGGGGGCGCGGGGACGTTGCACGCGCCGGTGGCGTTCGCGCCCCACGCGAGGATCTCGTTCTGCCCGAGCGCCGTCGCGGAGAGCGCGGCGAGCACGAAGACCGCGGCAGAGCCGCGCGCGCTCGTCCAGACGTTGCGAGGATCCCGAGCCCTGCCGTTCGACCACTGCGCTTCCATCACCCACCTCCGCGCGAGCCGTTGACCTCGAACAGACTCACATCGGGGCGCGCATCCTCCTCCGGTCCTTCATGCGGGGCCCCGCGGGACGTTGTGGGTAGGTCGAGCGCGGGCAGCGCTAGCCGAGCTTCTTCTTCGCGAGGATGCGCGCGACGCGGCGCACGTCTTCGGCGCCGAGCACATGCAGCTGGTGCGCGAGCGTGCGGTCACGATCGATGGTCGCGAAGCGCCCGGGTTCGCGCTCGATCGCCTCGTCGAGCACCTGCAGGAGGTCGTCGAGCAGGCGCGCGTAGGCCGAGGCGTGCGGCGTGACGCCGTTCGAGCCGCTCTCGGCCGCGTCGAGGATCTGCGCGAGCGGGATGCGCGGCTCGGGCACTTCGGCGAGCGCGGTGAGCTGTGCCCTGTACTCGAGCTCCTCCTGGATGCGCGCGGGCGAGAAACCGCACTCGAGCGCGAACGCGAACGCCGCGCCGAGGTGCTTCCAGATCGGGAGGAAGCGCGCGCGGTCGCAGAGGTGGCCCTCCTCGTGCGTCGCGGTCACCAGGACGAGCTCGTCGAGCGTCGTCTCCCCGAGCAGGACCTCCGCGCCCGCGCGATCGCGGAGGTGCGCGAGCCGCACGCGCAGCGCCTCGCCGTGCAGCGCGGCGCCGGCGCGCCGCGCGCGCGCGCGCGCGTCGCCGTCGAGGCCGCGGTCGAGCGCGTGGGCGCGGACCGC
>JACRIO010000280.1 GCA_016220035.1 Planctomycetota bacterium
CCGCGAGCACGGGCACGAGCGCCATGCCCGCGATGGGCACGTGCACGGCGACGACGTAGGCCATCGCGCGCCGCAGGTTCGCGTGGATGCGCCGGCCCAGGCGCATGGCGGCGACCATGGACGCGAAGTCGTCCTCCGTGAGCACGAGTGCCGCCGCCTCGCGCGCGACGTCCGTGCCGCGCGCGCCCATCGCGATGCCGATGTGCGCGGCTTCGAGCGCGGGCGCGTCGTTGACGCCGTCGCCGGTCATCGCGACGACCTCGCCCTGCCGTTGGAGCGCGCGCACGATGCGCAGCTTCTGCTCGGGCACGACGCGCGCGTAGATCGTCGTCGTGCGCGCGCGCTCCGCGAGCTCGGCGTCGGCCAAAGCGTCGAGCTCCGGTCCCGTGACGGCGTCGCGCGCGTCGATGCCCCCCACCACGGCGATGCGCCGCGCCGTTTCGAGGTGGTCGCCCGTGATCATGACGACGCGGATGCCCGCGTCGCGGCACTCGGCGACCGCGGCGGGCACGTCCGCGCGCAGCGGATCGGCGAGCGCCGCGAGCCCGACGAGCTCGAAGGCGTAGTCGTGCTGGATCGGAGGAAGCTCCGCGCCGTCGAAGAACGCGCGCGCGACGGCGAGCACGCGCAGGCCGCGCCCCGCGAGCTCGCGCACGACCACGAACACGCGCTCCGCGTCCTCCGCGTCCATGTGACACAGGTCGACGATCGCCTCGGGCGCGCCCTTCGCGGCGCCGACGCGGCGCGTGCCGCCGGGCTCGATCCAGACGTGCGCGACGGAGAAGAGCTCGGGCGACAAGGGGTACTCGCGCGCGAGCTCCCACGCGTCGTGCAGGTGCTCCGTGCCCGCGAGCGTCTCGCGGCCGAGCGCGTGGAACGCGACCTCCATCGGATCGAACGGATCGCGTTGGCTCGCGAGGATGCCGTACTCGACGACGGCGTGCACGGCCTCGGGGAGCGCGCTCCCGGCCGCGACGACGCCGCCGTCCTGCGACCACAGCTCCGCGACGCGCATCTTGTTCTGCGGCAAGGTTCCGGTCTTGTCCGTGCACAGGACCGTCGCCGCGCCGAGCGCCTCGATCGCCGCGAGCCGGCGCGTCAGCACGCCCGACTTCGCGATGCGCCACGCGCCCAGCGCGAAGAACACGCTGAGCACGACCGGGAACTCCTCGGGCAGAAGCGCCATCGCGAGCGCGATGCCCGCGAGCAGTCCCTCGAGCCATTCGCCGCGCCCGAGACCGCGCGCGAGGAACAGCGCGAGGCAGAGCGCCGTGCCGCCGAACGCCACGATGCGCACGACGCGCCCGACCTCGCGCTGCAGGGGCGTGGGCTCGGGCTCGAGCTCGGCGAGCGAGCGCCCGATGCGTCCGAGCTCGCTGTAGGCACCTGTCGCGACCACGCGCGCGTGCCCGCGGCCGCGCACGCCGAGCGTGCCCGACCAGCATTGCGGAGCATCGTCCCCGCCCGGCCGCACCACGGCGTCGAGCTCGTCCGCGCGCGCGCGGCGTTTGCGCACGGGCACGGACTCGCCCGTGAGGAGCGACTCGTCGACGGAGAGGTGCTCGCCGTCGACGAGCACGGCGTCCGCGGACACGCGGTCGCCCTCGGAGAGGATCAGGAGGTCGCCGCGCACGACCTCGCGGCCCGGGATCACGCGCTTCGCGCCGTCGCGCACGACCGCCGCGCGCGGACTCGACAGGTCGCGCAGCGCCGCGAGCGCGCTCTCGGACTTCCGCTCCTGCCGCAGCGTGATGCCGACGACCACGACGACGAAGAAGAGCAGCGTCGCGGCCTCGCGCACGTCGCCGAGCACGAGGTAGAGCGCTCCCGCGGCGACGAGCAGGAGGAGCATCGGCTCGCGCAGGACGCGACCGAGCGTCGCGAACAGATTCGGCCGGCGGTCGGCGGGGAGCTCGTTCGGTCCGTCCGCCGCGAAGCGCGCGCGCGCCTCGTCCGCGGTCAATCCAAGGGGGCCGTGATCTTCGTTCGCGGACAAGCGGTGCTCGCGCGGAGCGTAGCGCGCCCGCGCGCGCGCCACCACGGGCGCGAGTGGGCACGCGGCCGTGTCGACGCGGGCCGCGCGCGAGTATGCTCCCGCGCCCGATGTCCTCCGCCATCCGCTGCCGCGGCCTCGTCAAGACCTTCCCGGGCAAGCCGCCGGTCGAAGCGGTGCGCGGGCTCGAGCTCGACGTGCGCGTCGGCGAGTGCTTCGGCCTGCTCGGCCCCAACGGCGCGGGCAAGACGACGACGATCGAGATCCTCGAGGGCCTCTCCGCCCCGACCGCGGGCGAGGTCGAGGTTCTGGGCCGCACGTGGCGCGCGCACGCGGACGAGCTTCGCGAGAGGATCGGCGTCACGCTCCAGGACACGCGCTTCACGGACAAGCTGACCGTCGAGGAGACACTGCGCCTCTTCGGCTCGTTCTACGCCCGCGGCCGATCCGTCGAGCAGGCGCTCGCTGAGGTCGAGCTCGGCGAGAAGCGCAAGAGCTGGGTCGTCAACCTCTCGGGCGGGCAGCGCCAGCGCCTCGCCGTCGCGTGCGCGCTCGTCGGCGAACCGGAGCTCCTGTTCCTCGACGAACCGACGACGGGCCTCGATCCGCAGTCGCGTCGGCAGTTGTGGGACGTCGTCCGCAAGCTGAAGCACGGTGGGCGCACGGTGCTGCTCACGACGCACTACATGGACGAGGCGGAGAAGCTCTGCGAGCGCGTCGCCATCGTCGACCACGGACGGGTGATCGCGCTGGGATCGCCGGCGGAGCTCATCCGTTCGCTCGGCGGCGACCACGTGGTCGAGTTCTCGTTCGAGGGTCCCGGGGGTGCCGGAGGCGCGGAGACGGAGCTCGCGCGCCTCGCGGGCGTGCGCGCGGCGCGCGCGGAGGCGGACGGGTTCGCGCTGACGGTCGGCGAGCCGCACGTGACCATCCCGGCGCTGCTCGCGCATGCCGAAGCGACCGGGAGCGCGCTCGCGCGGCTCGCGACGCGCCAGGCGAGCCTCGAGGACGTCTTCGTGACGCTCACGGGGAGGCACCTGCGCGATGCTTGACCGCCATCCGTTCTTCCAGTTGTTCGCCGCGCGCCTGCGCGAGCTCGCGCGCGAGCCCGGCGTGCTGTTCTGGATCTTCGGCTTCCCGCTCATGCTCGCGATCGGCCTCGGCTTCGCTTTCCGGGGCGAGCAGGCCGTGATCGTCGACGTGGCGGTGCTCGACGGTCCGCGCGCGGCGGAGTGCGCGGCGGCGCTCCCCGCTGACCTTGGCTTCCGCGCGAGCGTGCTCGACGCCGAGCACGCGGCGCGCGCTCTGCGCCTTGGCAAGGTCGCGCTCGTCGTCGTGCCCGGCGACGCGGCGGAGGCGTCGCCCGAGTTCCGCTTCGATCCCGCGCGGCCCGAGAGCCGGCTCGCGCGCGCGCTCGTGCACGACGCGCTCGAACGCGCCGCGGGCCGCGTCGATCGCGTCACGCCGCGCGCGGCGCCGGTGACCGAGCCCGGCTCGCGCTACATCGACTTCCTCATCCCCGGCTTGCTCGGGATGAACATCATGAGCGGCGGCATGTGGGGGATCGGCTACGCGATCGTCGACATGCGCTCGAAGAAACTGCTGAAGCGCCTCGCCGCGACGCCGATGAAGCGCGTGCACTTCCTGGCGGCGTTCCTCGCGACGCGGCTCGTGCTCGTGCTCGTCGAGATGGTCCTGCTGCTCCTGTTCGGCTGGCTTGTTTACGACCTCGAGCCGCGTGGATCGCTCGCCGGCATCGCCGGACTCTGCGTCCTGGGCGCGTGCGCGTTCGCGAGCCTCGGCCTGCTCACGGCGACGCGCACGGCGAAGACGGAGGTCGTCGGCGGTCTGATCAACCTCGTGATGCTGCCGATGTTCGTCGTGTCGGGCGTGTTCTTCTCGTCGGACCGATTCCCCGAGTTCGTGCAGCCGATCGTGCGCGCGCTGCCGCTGACCGCGCTCAACGACGCGCTGCGCGCGGCCGTCCTCGAAGGCGCCTCGCTGTCGGAGCAGGGCCCGCGCCTGCTCGTGCTCGCCGCATGGGGCGTCGTGTCGTTCGTGCTCGCGCTGCGGCTCTTCCGCTGGAGCTGAGGCGGGCCGGTCAGCGCTTCGGAGCTTCCGCGCGCTCGCGCAGGGCGCCCGCGATCGCGTCCTCGAGGGCCTCGCGCGTGTGCTCGACGACGCGGCGGCCGTTCACGAACACCGTGGGCGTCGAGAACACGTTCACCGCGAGCGCGTCCTGGCGGTCGCGTTCGACCTCCGCCCGCGCGGACGCGCTCGACGCGACCCGTTCGAACCGCGCGCGGTCGAGGCCGAGCTCGCGCGCGTGCCGCGCGTAGGTCTCCGCGCCGAAGCCGACCTGGTTTCGGAGGAGCCGCGCCGCGTACTCGAAGTAGCGGCCCTGTTCGCGCGCAGCCTCCGCGGCGAGCGCGGCGGGGACGGCCTGGAGGTGCTCGCGGATCGGGAAGTCGCGGAACACGACGCGCAGTTCGCGCTCGTGGGAGGCGCGCAGCGCGACGAGGAGCTCGTGGAGCTTCGCGCAGTTCGCGCACTCGAAGTCGAGGAACAGGACGAGCGTCACCGGCGCGTCCGCGGGACCGAGCGCGGGCTGCTCGCCGCCGGCGAGGCGCGCGTCGCCCGCGCGCGGCGCGAGCAAGCGGATCTCGATCGTCGGCGCCGGCGCTCCGGCGGGGAGCAAGGCGATGCGTGCGCGCACGAGCTCGTCGAGCTTGCGCCGGCGCTGCTCGTAGAGCTCCTCTTCCATCAACCGCGGCATCGGCTGGATCGGCGCGTCGACCTCCGCGAGCGTGATGCGCGCGCCGGCGACCTCGGCGACGGCGGTCGTGGGCGCGAGGCGCGGATCCGCGAGCAGCGCGGCCTCGGCGAGCGGGCGCACGGCATGGCGCGGGCGCCAGGCGGCGAGCAGCGCGATGCGCGCCTCGGCCTCGCGCCGGCGTGTGAGCTCCTCGAGGAGCGCCTGCTGGTGCAGCGCGAAGCCGCCGACGAGCTCCGCCTTGTTCGCCTCGTAGAGCGCGCGCGCGTCCTCGACCGTCGGCAACTTCCACTTCCCCTCGAGCTCCCGCGCGAGCAGCGCGGCGGGTTCGAGCCTGCGCTCGGCGGCCTCGCGCGCGAGGACGCGTTCGTCGACGGCGTTCTCGAGCGCCTCGAGCCGGGCCGAGAGAAGCGTCGCGCGCAGCTCCTCGAGCGCTTCGCCGAGCGCGCCGTCGACCTCCGACAAGAGGACGTCCTGGGTTCCGACGCGCGCCGCGATCGGCGCCTCGGGCGGCGTGCGGCACGGCTCGTCCGCGGCCGGGGCGAGCGGCGGCGCCTGCGCGAACGACGGCGCCGCCGCGAGCAAGCCGAGGAGCAGCGCGCGCGCGTTCATTCGACGCCGATCCACGCCGAGGTCGCGACGGGTGCGCCCGTCGCGGGGTCGAGACGCAGCACGTACGCGCCCTGCGCTCCCGTGCGCCGCAGCGGTCCGAAGGTGATGCGCGGTCCGAGGCCGGCGTCGAACTCGTAGAGGCCCTCGAGGCTCTGCACGAGCTTTTCGCGGCCGAGGTCGCGGCCCGCGCGCCGCAGGCCCTCGAGCAGCACCCGCGCGGCGATCCACGCCGACACCTGGTCGGGCACGTGCGCGTCGAGCGCGATCGAATGGCGCGCGGCGAGCTCGACGAACGCGCGCGCGCCCGGCGCGTCCTTCGCATCCGGCGCGCGCGGCAGCGCGACTTCGAGCGTGACGGCGAACCCGCGCGCGGCCGCGCGCAGCTCGGGCCCGAAGCCGGGGCCGGGCACGAGCACGCGCGGAGCGAGGCGCAGCTCCTTCGCCGCGCCGATCCAGGCCGCGGCGAGCTTCGGGGGCGCGAGCACGATCACGGCGCGCGCGGGCGCGAGCTCCTTCGCCGCGGCGGCAGCGTCGAAGGCGGACGCCGCGGTCGCGGACAGTGTCGGCGCGCTCCGCCCCGGCCGCGCGAGGCGCCGTGCGAGTTCCGCGCCGAGGTCGCGCGCGCCCGCGTCGCCCGCGACGAGCACCGCGAAGGTCGCGCCTTCGTCCTTCTCGCTCGTCAGCGCGTGCGCGGCGAGCGCGAGCGCCTGCGCGCGGCAGCCGGGCGCCGTCGCGAAGACGTAGCGCGTGCTCGCGAGGTCGAGCGTGGGATCGGCGGGCGCCGCGCCGACGACGGGCGTGCCCGTGGCCTCGATCGCGCGTTGGAGCTCCGCGTCGAGGGGATCGACGGTCGTCGAGGCGAGGGCGAACGCATCGCTCTCCGCGAGCGCGGTCGCGAAGGGCTTCTCAGCGGAAATGCGCAGCGTGAGGAGCTCGAGCTTGCGCCCGTGCACGCCGCCCTCCGCGTTCACGTCCGCGAACACCGCCGCGAGGAGCGCCGCGCGCGCTTCGTCCTCGACCCCGCGCACGGCGATCGCGATGCGCACGCGCGCGTCGTCGACGCCGGGATCGCGCAGCGTCGCGAGGCGTTTCAAGTACGCGTCGAGGTCCGCGGCCTCGTCCTGCGCGAGCTGGTAGAGCGGCATCACGACCGAGAGCTTGTTCCCGGCGGGATCGAGGCCCTGCGTCACCGCGCGGCGCAGCGCGCGCTCGTCGTACGGTCCGCGCTCGCGACCCGACGGGAGGCGCGCACCGTACGGCTTGGTCAGCGCCTCCCACGTCACGTCCGACGGGATGACGCCGCCCTCGGGCTTGCCGCGCCCGTCGAAGCCGTGGCAATTCGCGCACGGGAGGGAGCGCGCCGGAACCTCGGTGCGCGCCTCGCCGAGCAGCGCCACGACGTCGCGCCCGTGCGCGCCGCGGCCTTCGACGTAGAGCGCGCGTCCGCGCAGCTCGGCGTCGGTCAACGCGCGCGCGTCCGAGGCGCTCGCGAAACCCGCGGTCGCGACCAGCGCGAGCGCAGCGCAGTACGCGCGATCACCGCGGCGCGGGCGCATGGCCGTCGTCCTTCAGCACGCTCTCGAAGATGCGCACGACGTCCGGCGACGCCGCCAAGCCGAACGCCTTCTTCCAGAGCCCCGTCCGGTCGTTGCCGATCAGGATCAGGTTGCTGTGCTCCTCGCGCGCCTTCACCGCGAAGCCGAGCTTGCCGAGCACCTTGTCGAGGTCGGCCGGCGTGCCCGTGAGGAACGACCAGCCCGGTTTCGCGCCGAGCGTGCGCGCGTACTCCTTCAACTTCTCCGGCGTGTCGTTCTTCGGGTCGACGGTGATCGAGACGAGCTGCACGTCCCGGCCGAGGCGCTCGTCGGCGACCTCCATGAGCGCGCGCAGGTTGCGCGACAGGACGGGGCAGACGCCGGTGCACTCGCTGAAGAAGCAGTCGATGACGACCGTCTTGCCGCGGATGAGGTCGCTGTAGAAGCGCACCTTGCGCCCGTCCTGGTCGACGAGCTCGGTGTCGGTGAACCACTGTTGCGCCGCGGATTCGCTCGCGGCTGGCGGCGCGGGCGCGCTCGGCTCGGTGACCGGCTCGTGGACCGGCTTCGCGGGCGCGCTCGCGGCCGGCGCGAACTCCTCGACGGCGCGCGCGAGCAGCGCGGGCGACGCGAGCCCGTCGATGCGCTTCCACAGTCCCTTGGCGGGCACGCCCACGAGCACGAGCGGCGTGTGGTCTTCCTTGCGCGGCGTGAAGACGCCGAGCGCCTTGAGGACGACGTCGACGTCGGCCTTCTCGCCCGTGAGCAGCGTCCAGCCCGGTCCGGCGCCGAAGAGCGCGCCGAAGGCCTTCATGCGCGCCGGCGTGTCGTTGCGCGGATCGACGCTGATGCTGACGAGCGCGACGTCGCGGCCCGCGCGCTCGCCGAGGTGCGTCTCTAGCTTCGCGAAGTTCGCCGCGAGCGCGGGGCAGATCGTCGTGCACGTCGTGAAGACGAACTCGAGCACGACGACGCGACCGGCGACGACGTCGCTCGCGAGCCTCCGTCGGCGCCCGTCCTGATCGACGAGCTCGACGTCGGGGAGCCGCACGGAGCTCGCGGGCTCCGCCGCGCTCGGCGGGGACGCGGGCGCGAGCTCCACGATCGAGGGAGCGTCCAGCAGCGGCGCGGGAGCGCAGCACGGCGCCGCCTCGACGGCCTCGGGCCGCGCGGGCTTCGCGCCCGGCGTCCCGCACGCGGCGAGGGCGAGGAGCACGCCCGGAAGGAGCGCTCGGATCGGACCGTGCTTCATCGCCCGCTCACGCCTTCGACGGCGCGCACGATCCACGGCGCGTGGTCGCGCAGTCGCAAGCGCCGCGACGGGCACTCGCACGACACGTAGTAGCTGCCCGCGCGCGGCGGCGCGAAGGCGATCGAGTAGAGACCCTCGCCGAGCGCGGTCGCCGTCGTGCGCGATTGCCAGCCCGTCGTGTTGAACACGAGCACTTCGAGGTCCGCGAGGCCGTCGACGCGCGCTCCACCCACGCGCTCCGTCGCGGAGAGTCGGAGCTCGAAGGTCTCGCCGACGACCGCATCGCGCGCGGCGCCCTCCGTGCGCAGCACGAGACCGGGGGCTTGCGCCTCGCGCGCGGGGTCGGGCGCGACCTCGATCTCGAAGGCATGCGTGATGCGCGGCGCGTCGACGAAGAGCACGACGTCGAGCTTGCCGCCCGCCGCGAGGCGCGTCTCCGTCGAATAGCGGCCGGGGGACAGCTCGCGCAGGCTGCGATCGACCACGAGCGCCGCGCGCGGCTCGGCGCCGGGCACCTCGAGGTTGCCCATCGGCGCGGCCATGCCTTCCTTGTAGTAGTAGACGGCCCGGTCGCCGGGGTTCGCGACCACCACGGAGCTGCCGCCCGGCGCGGGGTAGATCGCGTCGGCGCGCAGGTCCCCGCGCGCGCCGCCGAGGGGCTTCTGTCCGCCCGAGAAGTCGACGACGTGCACAGGAGCGTCCTCCACGCCGAGGCCCTCGAGCGGGAGCATCGAGACGATCTCGCTGTCGAGCGCGCGCACGTACGCGAGGTTCGGCGTGAACGCGATCTGGTCGGGACGGCCCGGGATCACCGCGGTCTGCACGCGGCGGCGCGTCGCGGCGTCGAGCACGAGCACCTCGTTCGTGAGCGGGTTCGCGAGCAGGCCGAGCCGGCCGTCGGGCGTGAAACGGAGGCGGCCGAGGCCCGGCTGCGCTTCGAGCACGGCGAGCCGCTCGTGCGTGCGCTCGTCGAACACGTGCACGCGGCCGCACTCCGCGTCGACGACCCAGATCGCGCGTCCGAGCGCCGAGCAAGCGACGGCCACGGGACGTCCGCCGACGGCGAGGCGCGCGACCGGCGCGAGCGCGCCCGTGTCGATCACGGTCACGCTCCCGTCGAGCTCATTGGTGACGAACGCGAAGCGCGAGTCGGAGGCGAAGTCGAGCTCGTGGTGGCCGGCGCCCGTCGCGAGCTCCGCCATCGGGAGCAGCGTTCGCGCGTCGAACACGGCGACGCCCGAGCGCGGATCGGCCGGGCTCGCGCCGTCGCACGCGATCCACAAGTACTGCCCGTCCGGCTGCAGGCCGAGGCAGAGCGGCGCCGCGGGCGTCGTGAGCCGCGTCTCGATCGTCCAGCGCGTCGTGTCGACGACCGCCACGGAGCCGACGTCGTGTTCGGTCACGTAGAGGCGCTGCGTGCGCTCGTCGAAGAGCCAGTCCGCGCCCGGCGCGGCGAGGTCGATGCGCGCGAGGAGGCGGCTGCCGCCGTACCCGAAGAGCGGATCGACCACCGCGATCGTCGCGTCGTCGTTCAGCGTGAGCACGTAGAACGAGTTCAGGTCCATCCGCGGACGGCCGTAGAGCCCGCCGGAGAGGAAGCCCTTCACCTTCTCCTTGGCCGTGTGCGTCGGGTCCGCGGGATGGATCCAGCACGCTGGGGAAAGGCGCGTCTGCGGACTCGACGTCGTCGTGTCCGCGATGCGGAACGCGACCTCGACCGCGTCGCCTTCGCGCAGCGCGCGATCCGCGCCGAGGCGCGGTCCAAGGGGACGGATCGAGAGCTCCACCGCGATCCCCTGGAGCTCCACGCGACCGACGCGCCACGGATCCAGGTTTGGAGCCCCGAGTTCGCGCGTGGCGTCTTCCGCGGGGTCGAGCACGGCGCCGGTCTGCGCCGGCGCCGCGCCCGCGATGGCGGAGATCGCCAGCGCGGCGGCGAACCGACGTCGCGCGCCACACTTCACGACGACCTCTTTCCAGCGTGCCCCATCGTGGTCCTGACGGCGCGTCAGTTCGTCACTCGGAAGATACCCCAGAGTCCGCCGTCGAAGTGGAACGTGTTCACGTCGTGCCAGAGGAAGTCGCCGCGGACGCCGACCCTCCCGCCCGCGCCGTTCTTCAGCACGAAGTTCTCGTGGCTCGACGGGCCGATGCCCATGTGGGAGCCCTCCCACATCGACTTCGCGTTCGCGCCGATCTTCGTGCTGCCGAAGGCCGCCTCGTTCGGGTCGTTCGCGTTGTGGGTGAAAGGTTCGATCTCCCAGACGTGTCCGTGGACGGCGAAGACGTGGTTGCGTTGGCCGCCGCCCGGCTTGAGCACGCGGAAGCGCGTCGGCGTCGCGAAGCGCGCGGTGAAGACCGGCGTTTCGGGATCGCGGCCGACGAGCGCGTTCGAGAGCACGTTGGCGAAGTCCAACGCGGCCTTCTGCTCGCGCGTCAGGTCCTCGGGGAAGCCCATCCGCTGCCAGAAAGGCTCCGTGCGGTAGTTGACGGCGACGTCGCCGGAGTCCTCGGCGTCGTCGCGGCCGTCCATCGGCCGCACGGGCGAGAGGTCTTGGTGGCGGAGGTTGACGTCGGACTGGATCACCGCGACGCATTCGCGGAAGCGCGTGCCGTCGGAGAGCGTGATCGTCGCCTGCGCCTTCGTGCCCACGTCGAGCGCCCACGTCGAAAGGCGCGGCTCGATGATCAGCGCGCCGATCGCGCCCTTGCTCGGGTGCTTGACCGGGTCCGAGGGGATCAGGTTCACCGAGCCGAACTCGATCGGCACGCCGACGCGCAGGTTGTTCGCGTTGACGTACGAGTCGCCGGCGTACCAGCGGTACGTCGCGATCTTGGATGCGTCGAGGTTCTGCGGGAACGCGAAGGGCTGCGGCGACGCCGTCTGCACCGGGTTCCGGCCGACGTTCGTCCCGTCGGAGCGCGTGACCTCGAAATCGACGAGCTGCGGGTGCAGGCCGACGTCGTTCGAGGGCAAGACGTCGTTCGCGTTGAAGTTCGCGACGATCTCCGGCACCGCCGCGAAGCCCGGCAGGTCGACCGCGGGCCCGATCAGGTGGTTCACGAGGTTCACCTGGATGCAGTCGCCCGCGTTCGCGCGCAGGATCAGCGGCTCGACGCGTGTCGGGATGTAGCGGGCTCCCGTCACCTGTCCCTGCGCGTTGGTCAGGAGCTGCAGGTCGGTCGTGTTCGCGTAGAGGATGGCCGTCGGGTCCGCGAGGATCCCCCCCGGGAACGAGCGGCCGTTGTAGACGAGCCAGCCGTTGCGCAGCACCTGCGCGGCGCGGACCGCGTGCACCGTGTACGTGCGCAACGGCGCGGAGTTCGGGCACGGACCGTTGAACGCGGAAGCGTTCGACGGCGGCGTCACCGCCCCGTTCGGGTTGCTCGGCAGCGGCAGGAGCGGGTTCGACGGCTCGCGCAATCGGTTGGTCGCGCGCAGGAGCCCCCAGATCCCGTTCCACAGGTCGCCGCTCGACGAACCCGCCTCGTAGAGGTAGTCCGCGTTCGCGATGGTCGGGATCGGATCGAGCTGCGCCTCCATTTCGAAGTGCTCGGAGATGCCCATCATCTGCGAGTTGCGCCAGCCCGAGTTCTTCCAGCCCGGCTCCGCGAGCCACTTGAGGCCGTGGATCGAGAGGTTGTGGCCCTCTTCGTTCGCTCCGACCAGCGTGCGGATCTGGACCTTGTCGCCTTCGTAGGCGCGCATGAGCGGAGTGAACGGATCGCCCGTCTGTGCGCCCGACGACGCCGAGCCCGCGGGCGGACCGCCGGCCGAGGAGTACGGCCACGCGGACGGCGGATCGTTCAGCTCGGTGTGCGCGCGCGGGATCGACTGGCCGTTCTGCACGAGCGTCGAACGGAAGGCGTGCGAGAGGTCGCCCGCGATGCCCTGCGCCTGGCCGTCCGTCACCGGGTCGTGCACGCGCAGCGCGAGCGGTTCGTTCCTGTAGTTCACCGTCATCGTGCCCACGTCGGCCGCGGAGATCGCCTCCGGTGCCGTGCCCGGCGCGCCGCCCGCGTGCGCGTCGATCTTCGGCGGATTGATGACGTACGCGGGCCGGTCGTAGCCCTCGCCCGCGACGCGCGCGCCGAGCCAATCGCGCTGGAACACGGGTCCGCCGCCGCTCGGGAGCTCGGGGTGACTGCCCGCGCGGTACGCGAGCTGGAAGTCGGCGAACTCGAGCAGGAACTCGCGGTAGCTGTCCGATGGGCTCGCATTGTTGACGATGTCCGCGCGCCAGCTCGTCGGACCGCCGTCGGAGCGGCCGCCGTAGACCGCACCGCTCTCGGGGTCGCGCCACACCGTGCCCGCCGGTTCGATCACGAGCCCCGCGTAGAGGCCCGCTTGCTGGTGCGACGAGGGCCCGAAGTGATCGTGCGTGAAGATCGTGCGGAGCGTGCGGTCCTTGCCCGCGAGGTTGAGCACGGGATCGGCCATCCAGCGCTGCACGTTGGTCTGCGCGCCGAGGAACTTCCCGTTGGGCCCCGAGCCGAAAACCGGGTGCGGCTGCGCGGCGAGTTCGGGATGCGTGCCGTCGAGCCGCTGGAACCCGCTCGTGCCGTTGCCCGGCCCGTCGAAGTCGTTGAGCGCCTGGATGCGCTCGCGCACTTCGTCGGGGCTGAGCGCGCCGTCCTCGTAGTTGAAGCCGTTGCCCGAACCGTCCGAGGACGTGCCGTCGAACTTCACGAGGTGGATGTGCTGGCCGAGGATGTCGGTCGGCGTGCGCACCTGGAAGTCGTCGAGCTCGTAGACGTTCGGGACCAAGTTCGTGAGGTGGTACTCGATGCACTCACCGCTGTTCGCGCGGAAGAAGAGCGGCTCGGGCGCGCGCGCGCCGTTGAAGTAGCTCTGCACGTCGCCCCAGAGCGAGAGGATGCGGCTCTGCGGGAAGTGCCAGCCCGATTTGTTGAACACCGCGTCGATCTGGATGTCGGCCGCCTTGTACTTGCGGCGCGGACTGCCTGACGGGTCGACGCCGATCGGGTTGCCGTTGTCGTCGATGCACGGATCCGCGTAGGGCGCGCCGCGCGCGGGGGGCCGTCCGTTGGTGACGAAGCCCTGCGTGCCCGTCGCCGCGACGCCGTCGGGCTTGACGGTGTCGTGGAAGCGCTGCGCGTGGTAGGCCATTGCCGCGAGCTCGGCGGGCGCGCCGTTCTCGGCCACCTCGACGGCCTTGATGCGTTTCAGCTCCTTGGTGAAGTCGAGCGCGGTCTCGACGTGCTCCGCATGGCTGCTCGGGTCGCTCACCACGACGTGCCGCGGCAAGCCGCCGTCGTCGACGAGGTCCATCGGCGGGCGCGGCGGCCGGTGGCCCGCGACGCCGGGGACGAAGAACGGGAAGCCCGGGTTGCCGATCTGCGCCTGGCCGGGCAGCGGCGAGAGCGCGATCTGGCCGGAGTCGGGCGTGCCGTTCCCGTCGCCATCCAGGGGCACGATGTCGACGCGCGCGCCCGGCATCGGCGCCATCGGCCGCGTCGGCACGGGGACGATCGCGGGGATCGGCGTCCCGGTGACGATCTCGCCGTCGGGGAGCTTGCGGCTGCCGTCCTCGAACACGTCGTGCACGCGCCACAGAGACCACATGCCCTGCGCGAAGTGGGGGTAGAAGTGGCAGTGGAAGATCGCGTCGCCGACGGCCTGGTTCCGGTTGCCCGAGCCGTTGTGCACCATCTCGAGCGTGTACGCGGCGCCCGGGCCGAGGGCCTGGCTGTCCAAGTACGCCGACTCGTCGCTGTCGGGGTTGAACAGCCACTGGTGGGTGTGCTGGTGGTGGATGTGGTGTTCCTTCGAGCCGCCGTGCCCGATGCGGAACTTGACGTGGTCGCCGAGGTAGGAGTGGTACACGTTCGACGGATCGTCGGGATAGAACGCGCGCGTCGCCTTGGCGCCAGCGATCAAGTTGCCCTGCGCGTCCGTCGTGTTCGCCGGGACGTCGACCACCATCGCGGGGTCGCCCATGGCCCACGCCGAGAGGAAGAACTCCTCGAACTTGCACTCCGTGCAGTCCCACATCGGGCCGACGCCGAGCCGGTTGGCGAGCACCTCCGCCCCGGCACCCCCCGTCCCGTAGTTGATGGCGAACCCGTCGACGACGCTCGCGAGCGCGTTCTCGAGCGCCGGATCGGTGAACGCGGGGAAGGCCTGCTGCGCGCCGATCTCGTCGTGGTAGACGATCGTGAACTCGCGGAAGCCCTGATTGCGGTTGGGATAGACCGGGTTCGCCGCGTACGTATTGGCCGGGATCTCTGCGACGATCGCCGTGAGGTCGGAGTGCACGATCTCGAGACCGTTCAGGATCTCGACGATCGGCAGGTTCGCGAAGCGGTGGCCCGCGGGGTAGCGCGCGCCGTAATTGAGGATCGGGTGTCCGTCCGCGGTGTGGCCGGGGTTGCCCGGAACCTGATTCGGACTGTTGCGGTTGAGCGCGGACAGGAGCTCGGACTCCGTGAGTTGGCTGCGGTACCACTTCGAGCCGCGCGGCTCGACGTTCAGCATCCCGAACAACCCGTTGTTCAACGAACCGCCGTCGCCCTCGCCGCCGGCGAGCGCTCCACCGCTCTGGAGGATGAAGTTGCCCTCGTGCTCGGCATACAGGGTGTACGTGCGGCTGCCGCCCGGACCGACGAGGCTCGTCCCGTTCACGCCGACGTTCGAGCCGTCGTCGCCGATCCCCGTGGCGAGCTGCATCCCGATCGCGTGGATCGACGCGGCGCGCGTCGCGGGCTGGTGGGGGAGCGGTGCGCCGCGCAGCAGGTTCTGGAACTGGATCGACAGGCAGTCGCCGACGTTCATGCGCAGCACGAGGGGGCGCGGGCGCCTGTCGTCGCGCAGGCGGACGTTGCCCGCGGTGAGCACTCCGCCTTGTCCTTCGCCGAGCCCCGTCGCCGAGTTCACGACGTCGCGCCGGAGCGCGTAGACCATCCCCTGCGGATGCACCGCTCCGAGGCGGTTCCACACGAACGGCTGGTCGAGCGCTACGACGCGCGCCGTCACCGTGCGTTGGCAGGGACTCACCTGCGCGCTCGCCGAGCTTGCGATGATCGAGAGTGTCGTCGATACGGCGAGGGCCGGAGGCAGAACGCCGAAGACGAAACGGCGCAGGTGGTGAAGCATGGGTGCGGATCCGGAGCGATGCATGGGGACCTCTTCCGCCTCGCTGGCAAGGCGAGGCACAGGGCGAGGTCGAGCGCGCACTTCTTCGTTGCCGATCGTTCATGGGTACATGAACGGACCGAGCAGGCAAGCGGTCACACGAGGCACGAAGCGCGAGCGTTCGAGGGGGGTGGCAAGAGCAAGAGCGGCCGAAAGGACGCTCCGATGCGGGAAATCCTACGGGTGTAGGTCGCGAATCGGCCAGCCCCCGCCGCGGGAACCGCCAGCGAAAGGCCGAGATTCCTATTCGTGAAGCGGAGCAGTCGGACCGGTGCTGGAACTCGGCGGAGAGCGTACTCACTCCCGCCCGGTTCTGAATGCGAACAGTGCCTCATTGACGAAATCAGAGTTCCGTGCTGCGGAGTTACCGTTTCGATTTCACCCGACCGCGAATCCCTTCGCGTCGGTCCGAGCGGTCGATCCAGGGATGGCACGCTGAACCGGAACCCGTCGGCAGGTGTCCGAGATCCGCATGTGGGTGGCGTTCACCGCCAACTCGCGTTGCGTAGGAGCTCTCGATCCCAAGGAGCGCTCGAGACGCCGCTTGGAAAAGGTTTCCGACGGACCGCGATCACGGAACCGCGACGACCGCGGCCGACTCCGACGTGCGGCGTCCCTGCGTTTCCATGCAGCGTCCCCGTGCATTTGCGACTTCCATGCTAAGCTGCAAACGATCGTCCCAAGGCGGCGTGTTCCCGCACGTCCCCCGGTCGAGCCGAACTGCGGTGCTCGATCGACGCGGCACCTCCCCACTGTTCACCAAGGCTTCCATCATGCTGCGCACCTCCCTCCTCTCCCTGTTGCTCGTGCCCCTCGCGTTGAGCGGTTCCGTGCACGCCGGCGTCGCCCAGGCTTCCAGCCTCCTGCTCTTCCCGTGCTACGACAATTCGCGCGGGACGCAGACGTTCCTCACGGTCACGAACACGAACGACGACCAGCAGAGCGGTTCGATCAAGGTCGAGTTCGTCTACGTCAATCAGAACAACTGCCTCGAGACGAACCGGACGCGCACCTTGTCGCCCAACGACACCCTGACGGTGATCACCGCGTTGGACAACCCGAACTCGGTGCGCGGCTACGTCTACGTCTTCGCCAAGTCCTTGACCACCGGTCAAGCGGTCAAGGCCGATCAGCTCATCGGCACGTCGCGCTTTTTCGGCGCCGCGGCGGCGGACGATTACGAGGTCCAGCCCTTCGCGTTCCAGGCCGGCGCGGCGCTCGCCAACGGCGCCGACACGGACGGGGATCACGACGGCGTGCACGACCTCAACGGCACGGAGTACGAGAAGGCGCCGGCCGAGATCCAGATCCCGCGCTTCTTCGGACAGGATCCCAACCGCAGCAGCCTCGTCCTGATCAACCTCACCGGCGGCGCCCAGTTCCAGGCGATCGTCGACATGCTGGTCTACAACGACAACGAGGAAGTGTTCTCGACCCAGTACCAGTTCCAGTGCTGGAAGAAGGTCCCGCTGCTCGACATCTCGAACGTGTTCAGCCAAGCGTTCCTCCAGACGACGGGCCACGCGACGGGCGAGAACGTCCTGGGCGTCGAAACGGGCTGGATCCGCATCAACGGCAACGTCGCGTTCTCGAGCGCCGCCCAGTTCACCGACCCCGCGGTGATCGCGCTGCTCATCGAGAACTTCCTGGGCGGCCAGGGCGCGGACCTGCCGTTCGCGCGGGGCGTGCAGGACAACGGCGACCTCCTGCCCTTGTCCGTCCTCGGCGACAACGGGACCTGATCGGGAGCGCGAGGTTCCGATGGATGCGGCCGGCGGACCCGAGGGTGCGCCGGCCGCGCTGTTTTCGTGCGTGGGCGGCGCCGGTCGGCGTGACGCCGTCGCGCGAGCGGCGAACGCCCCGACGTGGATGAACGGAGGCGGCCCGCGTCAAGTGCGAACCAGGAGCGCGCCTTTGCGTCGCGCGTGAGGCAGGATTGGTGGACGCATGCGCATCACCGTCCTCACCGACCTCGAGAAGAAGGACCCGCGTTCGTACGACAAGGTCGTCGATCAAGTGGTCGAAGCACTCACCGCCGGCGGCCACGAAGCCACGGTACTCGGCGTCCACCGCGACCTCCACGCGTTGATCGACGGGCTCACGAAGCCCAAGCCCGAGCTCGTCTTCAACCTGTTCGAGAACTTTGGCAAGGTACGCTTCGGCGCGGTGGGCGTCGTGGGCCTGCTCGACCTGCTCGAGGTGCCCTACGTGGGCGGCGGCCCCGGCGAGTTCTTCGTGCAGCAGGACAAGGCGGTCACGAAGAAGCTGCTCGCGTTCGAGCGCGTGCGCTATCCCGACTTCGCGGTGTTCGCGCGCGGATCGGAGTTCGAGACCGGCGGCAACCTGCGCATGCCGCTCTTCGTGAAGCCGCTCACGATGGACGCGTCGATCGGGATCGAGTCGAACTCGCTCGTCGACAACACGCGCGACCTCTTGAAGCGCATCTCGACGATCCACACCCGCATCAAGGACGACGCGCTCGTCGAGGAATACATCGACGGGCGCGAGCTCCACGTCGGTTTGATCGGGAACCAGCGGCCCGAGGTGCTCCCGCCGATCGAGATCGATTTCAGCGGCATGCCCGAGGGGCTCCCGCACATCCTGGGCGGCAAGGCGAAGTGGGACGTCGACAGTCCCGAATACAAGGGCACGAAGTCCGTGCTGGCGGAGCTCCCGCCCGACCTGCGCGGGCGCGTCGACCAGGTGGCGCTCTCCGCGTATCGGGCGCTGCGCGTCCGCGATTACGGACGCGTCGACCTGCGCATCACCGCTGCGGGCGAGGTGTTCGTGATCGAGGTCAACGCGAGCTGCTACCTCGAGCGCGAGAGCGAGTACTCGCTCGCGGCGGGTGCTTCCGGCATGACACACACGAAGCTCGTGAACCGCATCGTCGACTGCGCCGTCGAGCGCCTCGGCTTGAAGAAGCTGTAGCGGTCAGGGCAGGTAGTCGCCCGACGTGACGTGGTTCATCGCGAGGGCCGTGACGAGCGTCGTGACCGCGAGCGTGGCGGCCGCTTCCTCGCGCGCGGGATAGACGAGGGCGAGGCCTTCGGCGCGCTGCGCGAGGTGGCGCATGAGCGTGCGCGTGCGCTCGGGGAAATGGCCCGTCCACCGGTAGATGTTGTCGAGCAACGGGCGCTCGAGGGCCCTGAGCAGCACCGCCGCCGCGCGCTTCTCGGCGTCGGCCGGAGTGGAAGCCGCGCTGTCGCTCGGCGCGGGTGCCGCGAGGTCCTCGAAGATCGCGCGCAGAGCGCCGTCGAGCCCGTGCGGGAATTCGCCGGCGATCGGTTCGAGACCCTTGTAGAACTGCTCGACGGAGTACGGGATGACTGCGACCTCCTCGTCCGTCTCCGAGCTCGTCACGACCGGCGGGCGCTCGCGCAGCGTCGCGAGCGTGCGATCGCAGTACTCGAGCTTCGCGAGCGCCATCGGGTGCTCCGCGTACTCGGCGCGCCAGTCGCGCCCCGGCGTCATCCACACGGCGAAGGTCTCGGCCCAGTCCTCGTCGGGGTGCTTTTGCGCGTACCAGCCGGGCAGGTGGCGCACGTAGCGTCGGCTGAACGGCGACGGCCGGTAGTCCTCGAGGTAGGGACGCGTGATCGGCCCGAAGAGCTTCACCCACTCCTCCTCGTCGTAGAGCCGCCACGCGTAGTTGACGACGTGGCCCATCTCGTGGCGCAGGTAGCGCAACTGCTCCTCGCGCCCGCGGCCCTCCAGATGGCCGACCTCGGCCGCGTGCTTCTCGGAGAGCTCGGGGTGCGCGAGGTAGAACGGGATCGCGAGCGCGGTCGTGCCCGGGACGACGCCCCACTCCGTCGAGAGGTAGAAGTGCGGCACGAGCGGCACGCCCGCGCGCGCGAGTTCGCCCTCGAAGTCCTTCAAGACCGGCTCGAGCGGCGTGCCGGCGATCACGAGGCCGAGGTCGCGGATCGGCAACGACGACCAGTTCGATTCGCGGAAGGCTTCCTTGGCGCCCATGGTGCTCGGTCCCACCCCTGCCGAGGTGGGGGGGGAAGATGCTAGCCACCCTGCCGCGAGCGCGTAGGGAGCTCGATGACCGCCGCGCCAAGGGCCGTGGCCGCAGGGCTTTGGGAAGGAGGTCGTGGACGGCTATCGGCATGGACAGTACCCCCAGGATCGTCGAGCATGCCCGACCGATGAACCACCCGCCCCCGATCCGCCTCTTCTCTCAGCCGATCCCCAAGCCGGAGCTCGCGGCGCTCTTCGGGAATCCGCCCGCCCGGATGCTGAAGTTCGTGGTCGACCTGGAGCGCCGTAGAATCGCGATCGGAGGCGAGCTGCACGCGGACGGCGAGGCGCTCCTGATCGACGAGGGATCGCAGCAGAGCGCGCTGTGGGGCGGGAACTACCATCCCGCCGTCGGCGAGGGCGAGTGCATCCAGTACACGTCGATGATCAACATCCGCCCATCCCAGGGGAATCCATCGATGGTGGTCCAGTCGCCCGAGATCCGTGCGCGCATGCGCGAGCTCGTGCATGTCCTCGTCGGTCGAGGGGAGCCGCTCGCGTGACGAATCACGCGAACCTCACGCCCGAGCGGTGGAGCCGATTCACGCGCACGCAGCAACTCCTGCAGATCGCGGCGGAGATGCACCGCGCGACGTCTTTCGTCGCGTCCAGTCGTTCGGAACACGTGCGCGAGGGGTACGAGCGCGTTCTGAGGCTCGTCGACCTCACGGCTCAGACCCAGCGCGGACGGTCGTTCCTGAGGGAACTCCTTCGTTGGCGGACCTTCGTCGCGGGCCTGTACATCGCGCCCGAGCTCGACCTCGACGCGCACCGCATGGCGCTGCGCGTGTTGCTCGAGCTGGACTCGGAGGCGGCGGGGCAGATCGAGTACCTGCTCGCGTGAGCGAGGGCGTCGGCCCGCTCACCCCTCCTGTGCCGTGATCGCCCCGTAGCTCTCCGGCCGACGATCGCGGTAGAACTGCCACACGCGGCGCACTTCCTCGATCTTCTCGAGGTCCATGTCGGCGACGACGAGCTCGTCCTGGTCCTCGCTCGCCATCGCGAGGAAGTTGCCGCGCGGGTCGACGAAATAGCTCGATCCGTAGAAGCGCCCGATGTTCCAGGGGCCCTCCGTGCCGACGCGGTTCGAACAACCCATGAAGTAGCCGTTCGCGACGGCGTGCGCGGGTTGTTCGAGCTTCCAGAGGTACTGCGAGAGGCCCGCGACGGTGGCGCTCGGGTTGAACACGATCTCGGCGCCGTTCAGGCCCAGCGCGCGTGCGCCCTC
>JACRIO010000284.1 GCA_016220035.1 Planctomycetota bacterium
GGCGGGAGAGCGCGTTCACGACCGCCGAACGTCGCGCAGCCCACGACGCAGCCCGCGAGCAGCGCGAGCGCGCCGATCGAACGGGGGAGCGCGCGGAGGAAGGCGGTCGCCACGGCCCTCCTTCTACACGAGCGGCGCTCTGCCGCGCCCGCCGCCGCGCGCATGCCCCGAAACCCCCGGCCGCGGCCGTTTTTCGCGCGCGAGCACCCCCTTCCCCTCCGCCCGCTCGCCCGCTAGGATCCTCGCCCCGCGTGGGGACGTAGCTCAGTTGGCAGAGCGACGCGTTCGCAATGCGTAGGTCGAGGGTTCGACTCCCTTCGTCTCCACCACCGCACACTCGGCCGGGCCCCGCGCCCGGCCGATTCGTTTCCTGGGTCCCGATGCCGAGCTCACCGCGCCGGTCCGCGCCAGCGGCGGCGTTTCGGCTGGAACTTGCCGGTCTGGACGTCGTCGCGGAAGCGTTCGATCGCTTCGAGCAGCTCCTCGCCGAAGTCGTCGAGCTGCCAGTCGTCGAGGCCGGGCATGCGCTCGAGCGCGTCCCAGTCGCGCGGTTGTTCCTTCGCGAGGCGCAGGAGCACGTGGCGGTTGATCACGTAGGCGGGATCGGTGTCGAGCTGCTCCGCCCAGGTCTTGCGCAGCGTCTTCAGGCGCTCGTGGAGTTCCAACTGGAGCTCGTCGAGCTCGCCCGTCCCGTCGCGGCTCTCGAGCTCGGGGAAAGCGCTGATCGGCGGGAGCTCCCGCGCGCGCGCGACCACCGCGAGCACGTCCTCGCCGAGCCGCCGGACCTGCTTCCACGTGAAGCCGGTCACTTCGGAGAGCTCCTGCGCGACGTGCGGACGGCGGCGGGCGAGCTCGATCAGCGTCTCGTTGTTCATGATGCGGAACGGCGGCTGATCGCTCGCCTCGGCGAGCCGATCGCGCAGCACGAACAGCTCGCGCAGGATGCGCCGCTCGGGCGGTTGGAGCGTCCGCGCGCCCTTGAGACGCACCCATTCCTCGGGGTCGAAGTCGTTCTCGGGCGGTTCCAGCTTCTCGAGCCTTCGGCACTCGCCCTCGACGATGCACAAGCGGTCGCGCTGTTCGAGCTCGGGCCGCTGCTCGCGCATCAACGTGATCAGGAAGCGCGTGTCGAGGCGCGCGTAGCGGATCTGGCGCTCCGACAGCGGCCGTTCGCCCCAGTTCGAGCGTTGCATCGACTTGTCGAGCTCGATGCCGAAGCGTTCCTGCAGCACGGTCGCGAGCCCCGGCGTCTTCGAACCGAGCGTCGCCGCGGCGACGCGCGTGTCGAACAGGTTCTGGAACGTGAAACCCAGCGAGCGCTTGAGCAGCAGCACGTCGTACTCGGCGTCGTGGAACACCTTGACCTTGCGCGGGTCGGCCGTGAGCGCGCCGAGCGGCGCGAGATCGAACCCGGCCAGCGGGTCGACGAGGTAGTCGCGCTCCTCGAAGCTGACCTGGATCAGGCAGACCTTCTCGCGGTAGCTGAAGAAGGAATCGGCCTCGGTGTCGACCGCGATCTCCGCGTGCCGCTCCGCGTCCGCGAGCATCCGCTCGAGGCAGCGCGCGTCTTGGACCAGGGTCGGGGGCGGAAGGTCGTGGAGCATGCGCGTGCGGAAGCAGGCCAGAGCCTAGCTCGGGCGACACGGGGCGGGAACAGGCTGCGCGGTACTCGAGCGCGAGTTCCGAGCTCCGTGCGGCGTAGTGCTCAGAGGGTGAGCAGGAATTCCCCGGCAGCCGAGAGCCGGCCGGACGCGACGTGGCAAGGCGCGGTGACGACGCGTGTTGACGGAGAAACACACGGAGGAGCCGCAACGCAGCCACGACGCGTCCGGATGGCTCGCAGGCGCCGGGGGATTCTTGCTCACCCTCTCACGCCGGCGGTGCTTCGCCCGCCTTGGCGTGGTCGAGCCAGCGATCGAGCGCGGCGCGCAGGGTGAGCAGCGTCACGGGCTTCGCGATGTGGTCGTTCATGCCCGCTTCGAGGCAGCGCTCGCGATCGCCCGTCATCGCGTTCGCGGTCATCGCCAGGATCGGGAGCTCGTACCCGCGCGCACGCAGCGCCCGCGTCGCCTCGAAACCATCCATTTCCGGCATGAGGCAGTCCATCAGCACGAGGTCGAAGGGTTCGCGCGCGATCCAGTCGAGCGCCTCGCGTCCGTGGTTCGCGATCGTGCACGTGTACCCGAGCTTGCGCAGGAGCCCCTTCGCGACGCGCTGGTTCACCGCGTTGTCCTCGACGAGCAGGATCCTGTGCGCGCTGATCTTCTCGAGCGCCTCGAGCTTGGCGTCGGTCAACACCTCGCGCGCGACGAACGCCGTGCGCCGCAGTGGATCGCCCGTGATCGCCGCGAGGCAGTCGTAGAGCAGGCCGCGCCGCACGGGCTTGACGAGGTGCGCGTCGATGCCCGCATCCTGCAGCCGGCGCACGTCGCCGAGGCCGCCCACGGACGTGAGCATCACCACGGGCAGCCGCGCGGCACCCGGTCGCGCCAGGATCGCGCGCGCGAGCTCCTCGCCGTCCATCCCGGGCATCTGGTAGTCGATCAAGGCCACCGAGAAGCTGCGGCCTTCGTGCGCGGCGCGCGCCAGGAGCTCCAGCGCCTCGGCTCCGCTCGTCGCGGACTCCGAGGTGCAGTTCCATGCGCGCAGCGTCTCCTCCAGCACGCGGCGATTGGCCGTGTTGTCGTCGACGACGAGCGCGTGCAAGCGCATCAGTTTCGAGCTCATCGGTGCGGGCGGCGGACCCGCGGGGAGCTCGAGCGGCGCGACGAACCAGAAGGTGGAGCCCCGGCCCAACTCGCTCTCGACCCCCACGCGCCCGCCCATCATCACCACCAGTTCCTTGGAGATCGCGAGGCCGAGCCCCGTGCCTCCGAACTTGCGCGTCGTCGACGAATCGACCTGCGAGAAGAGCTGGAACAGACGGTCCCGACGCTCGGTTGGGATCCCGATGCCCGTGTCGCGGACGGCGCAACGGAGTTCCATCTTCCCGTCCGCGACGGCCCGCACCTCGGCCTCGACGACGACCTCGCCGCGCTCCGTGAACTTCACCGCGTTGCCGATGAAGTTCACGAGCACCTGGCGCAGGCGCACCGGGTCGCCGCGGAGGCGCGCCGGCACGTCGGGAGCGATGCGGCACACGAGCTCGATGTGCTTCTCCTCGGCCTTGTGCGCGAGCGTGAGCACGCCCTCCTCGACCAGCTTCGCGACGTCGAAGTCGATCTTCTCGAGCTCCATCCTCCCAGCCTCCATCTTCGAGAAGTCGAGGATGTCGTTGAGCAGCACGAGGAGCGATTCGGCGGAGGAGAGCACCGTGCTCGCGAGATCGCGCTGTTCGGCGTCGAGCCGCGTGTCGAGGAGCAGCGTCGTGACGCCGATCACGCCGTTCATCGGCGTGCGAATCTCGTGGCTCATGTTCGCGAGGAACTGCGACTTGGCCACCGTCGCGGCGCGCGCCTCCTCCATCGACCGTCGCAGGTGCCCGTTGACGTCGACGAGCTCGGAGGTGCGCTTCGCGACCTCCGCCTCGAGGTGCTCGCGGTGCGCCGCGAGCTGCCCGTCGCGCAGCTGCAGCTCGTCCAGCATCTGGTTAAAGGCGTCGATCAGGTCGCCGGTTTCGTCACGGGTCGTCCGCACGGCGCGCACGCTGAAGTCCTTCGTCGAGGAGACGCCGCGCGCGACCGTCGAGAGCTCCACGATCGGACCGGAGATGCCGCGCTGCAGACCGCGAGCGATCAGGAAGGCCGCGCCGAGGCAAGTCGCGAGGCAGCCGAGCAGGATCCAGGCGAGCCGCTGGGCGCGCGCGATGATCGGGGAGGCGTCGCTCGCGAGGCAAAGCGCGCCGAGCCGTTCCTCGCCGCGGACGATCGGCTCGCACACCCACAACGTGTCCCCGAAGAGGGTCGTGCGCCGCTCGATCTCACCCTCGTCCAGGCGCGCCGGCAGGAGCGTCTCCGCTTCGCCCGCTCGCTCCCAGTGGGCGAAACGCCCCCGGTCGGTCCGGTAGATCGCCGCCGCGCGCACGTTCGACTGGCGCTCGAGCACCTTCAGCGCTTCGCCCGCGAACTCGGCGTCCTCGAAGTCGAGCGCGGAGCGCACATTGGCCCCGATCGTCCGCCCGGCGACGCGCAGCGTGCCGGTGAGGTCCTCGCGCGCCGTGACCCAGTCGTAGGACGCGAAGATCGAGGCCGCGATGAGCAGGGCGCTCGCCGCGCCGGCGAGGATGATCCACGTGAGCCGCTGCGCGATCGAGCGCTGGCCGAACAGGCTCACTGACGGGCCTCCTTGGCGGGCGTCTCGACGATCTTGGCGAGCTTGAGCAGCTCGGAGCTCACCTCCAACTTGGCCGCCTTCATCGCCGTCGAATTGATCGCGAACCGTACTTTGGATTTCTCGAAGTAGAAGCCGACCTGAGCGCCTTGCTCCGCGGCGGCCAGCGTCTCGGCGACGAGCATCACCGGCTTGTCCAGGTACTTCGTGCGCAGCTTCTCGAGCTGCTTTTCCTCGCCGAAGGGCACGAAGAGCACGTGCACGGCGGTGAGCTTTTCGATCGACTCGAAGCGTTGGATCACGAACTTGCGCTTGCCGGCGCTCTTGCCGTCGAGCGCCTTGTCGAGTGTCGAGCCGAAGGGGTCCGCACCGAACACGCCGATCACGATCGGGGACTCAGCGTCCTTGAACGCGGACTCCGGCCACTTCGTGTAGCGCGCGAAGTTGTAGAGGAAGGCCGCCTTCAGCGCGTACTCCTCGGCGGTGCCCGGCTCGGCGGTCGCGCGCACCTCGGCCGACTGGAGCGGAGGCGCGACGGCGAGGACGAAAAGCGCGAGCACGCTCCCCGCGAGGAGCGCCCTCCAGCGCGAGCTCGCGCCGCGCAGCCGACCGTTGTCCGTCGCCCGGTTCACGCGTCCTGCTCAGAAGCTCCAGACCGCTTTGAAGTAGACCGCCAAGTCCATTTCGTTGGACGCATTGAAGGTCGCGGTGTCGAACTCCTTCTCTCCGTCGTGAAGGAGGTTCTGCACGCCGATGGCGAAGCTCCTGCGGTCGTCCGGCCGGTATTCCAGGCGGAGGTCCAGCCTCCAGTAGTGGTCGATGTCGCCCTGCGGGAGCCGGTCGACGTAGAAGACCATGGCGTCCGCCTGGAGCTCCGACGTGAAGTCGTGCTGAACGCGCAGGTCGTATTGATTCTCCGGCGTGATTCCCTCCGGCTCGCTGACCGTCGGCGAGCTCGAACCGCCACCGTCCACCGTGATGTGCTGACGGCTCCACGAACCCGTGACGCGGGTGTTCTCGGCGGGCGCCCACTCCGCGGCGAGCTCGAAGCCGTAGGCGTCGGCGCTCGGCACGTTCTGAGCGATGAGCGGGATGATCAAGTCGGCGCCCGAGAGGAAGGGCGTCTGCGGTTCGTACTGGATCAGATCGCGATAGTGGTTGTAGAAGGCCGCGAGATCGATGGAGACGCGCTCGTGCGGACGCGTGCGGTAGCCGAGTTCCACGGCGTCCATCGTCTCCGGGTCGACGTCGCGGTCGCCCTCCAACAAGAACACCTGGTTCGGAACGCCCGGAACGAAGCCCTGCAGGACCGTGACGTCCTGCTCCGCCTGCGAGGGCGTTCGAACCGCGCGCGACACCGAGGCCCACCAGGATTCGTGATCGTTCGGTGTGTAGAGGAGGCGCAGGCTCGGCTGCAAGTTGGCGCCGACCGAGTCGGCGTGCTCCACCTTCGTGCCGAGCGTGAGTTTCCACCGATCCGGAGCAAGCGTGATCTCGTCCTGCACGAAGGCGCTCGCCAGCAGGTCCAGCCGGTGATTGTCGCGCCATGCGATGAGGAATGTGTCCTTCGTGTCCGTGTAGGAAGCGCGGGTCGCCGCGCCCCACATGAGCTGCTGCGACGGCGAGAGCTGGAACGAATGCTGGAAGTCGACGTCGGCCGTCGTGCGGTCCTCCTCGAACAGCTCGAGCGCCCGCGAGTACTGGTCGAGGAATGCCTGCAGCGTGAAGCTCGACGTCGAGCTCAGCGTGCGGGTCCAGCGCGTGCGCAGACCGGCGCCGGACACGTCGTTTTGCTCCCTGCCGGTGAATACGAACGGCGGAGTCGGTTGAGCGACGGTGTATTGGTTGTGAACCTGGCCCCTGTAGGCCTCCCCCGACAGCGACCACTCGTCGCGATCCGTGGGCGCGAGGTCGTAGCGCGCGCCGGCGTGGAGCAGACTCCAAGCGTCCTCGCCCTCGATCGAGCCGGACGCATGCAGCGCATCGCGGTCGGCGAACTACGCCCACGCGCGCCACGCGCCCTGCTCCGTGGTTTCGCCGTGGCGGACGTAGCCGATGAACTTGTCCTCGTTGCCGATCAGCAAGCTCAGCTGATTGCCCAGCGTCTCGGAGGCCGGCTTGGTGATGATGTTGATGATGCCGTTGACGGCATTGGCGCCCCAGAGCGCGCCGCCCGGCCCGCGTACGACCTCGATGCGCTCGATGTCCGCCATGGGAACGTCGAGCGTGTCCCACCAAACCCCGGAGAAGAGCGGCGTGTAGACGCTGCGTCCGTCGACCAGCACGAGCAGCTTGTTCGCGAACTGGCTGTTGAAGCCTCGGATGGTCACCGCCCACCGGTTCGAGTCGAGCCGCGCGACGTTGACCCCCGGCACGAGCCGCAACGCCTCGGGAATCGACGTCGCCCCCGACCGCCGCAGTTCCGCGCTCGTGAGCACGAAGATCGCCGCCGGCGCGCTCGACAACGATTGCGCGTGCCGCGCGGCGGAGACGACCTCGACCTCGACGTTCATGAGGTCCTCGAGCGAGAGCTCGGTGAGGTCCTGCGGCGCGCCGGCCTTGGACTCCTCCCCACCCGCGTGCGGCGGCTCGGAGGACTGCGGCAGAAGTAGAAGGAGGAGGGAGGCTGCGTGGGTCAGCATGAGATCGAGTTCCGGGCTGCCCCGGAGACCGCGAGCGGGGTGGGGTGGACGCGCCTCACGTCATCGACCCCCCGTGCTGGAGACTTGCCGCGCGTTCAGCGGACCGGCCGCGTCTTTTGTGCCGCTTGGCGCGTGCTCTCTCCCCTGCGACTACGGAGGGCGGCGTCCCGAGCGCCGGGACCGCCTCGAGCACTCATCGCACGACCACTGGGGATTTCTACGCGGCCCCACGAAGCACGTCGTACGCTACTGGGTCGCCGATCGAATACGCGCACGCGCAGGTGTCACGGATCACTGTGAACTTCGAGCGCTCCGACGGCCTGCGGGGGAACGTCCACCTCACCCGAAAGCTCGCCCCCCGACGGCGCGAAGACGCGCCACGCGTACTTCCCGTTCGGCAACCCATTCACGCGCAACTTCCCCTGTGCATTCGTCACGAGCCCGCCCGCTGGCGCGGGCACCCGCCCCCCCGCGGCCCAAGCCGCGACGGTCGTGTCCATTTCGATCGACCGCAGGTCGACCCGCGCGCCTTCGATCGAGCGCCCGAGCGGACTGACGACCGTCACGTCGAGGCTACCGAGCCTGCGCACCTCGACGTCCGTCGGCGCGTCCGAGGTCAATTGAATCGGCGCCTCGATGGGCCACCAACCGGGTTGGCGGACAAGGATGCGATATTCACCTGTTCCGACGGGGCCCCAAGTCACGAGCCCGGATTCGTTCGTATTCCTGCCGAGCGCCTGGAATGCGATCCGACAGGCATCCTGAGCAAACACTTCGAGCCCGTTCACGGGATGTCCGCGTTCCAAGAGGCGAGCAGCCAGCACGTGGGATGGGTCGAATATGACCTCGATCACTTTGGAGTCGTTCGCGGACACGTCCACCGCCTGGCAGGGAACGAAACCACCTTCTGTGTCGACGATCGAAACCGACACGCCTGTGACCGACAGCGTACGCAACGTGCATTCTCCCTGGTCGTTGGTCACGAGCACATGGTCGAACGTACCTTCCTGCCCAACCAGGATCGCCTCTGCACCCGCGACCGGATCCCCCTTACGATCCTTGATCCGGATGCGCTTCTCCGTGTTCGCAAGCGCCATTCGACATCGATCGTCGCCTTTTCCGGTGACCACCGCATCGGCGACGCCGAGCAACATTCCATCCGGGTCCCTCGCCAGCAGGGCGGTACGGCCGGGAGGTAGCGCGAGAAACTCGATGGGACGGTCCACGAACAGTTGAATCGTGCGCGTGTGGACATCACTTCCATTCGTCATCCAGGAAGCGCTCACGCTCGATCGCGGTGGGATGTCGAGCCCCGCCTCGGGGATCACGTCCACGATCAGCTTGTTGGAGCGGACGGGAATCTCGAGGGTGTAGTCCTCGCTGGACTGCACCGCCACGATCTCGAAGCTCCCTGAACCGTCGACGTCCCACACGTTTACGTCGTACTGGCCTGGGTCCATGGATTCGTACCGAACGACGCCTGAGGTCGGGAACCGGCGCTGGTCGTTGTAGGTCCCCCGTTGAAGGTGGAGTTGGAACACGGAGTAGTCCGTGATCGCCCCGTTCGAAGTGAGCCGGATCTCCAAGGCTCGCTTGCGGAAGAGACGCACGAGAGGCACTTCGAACGGGCTCGCCGGACCACCGTGGATTTCGACCGATCGACTGGCGTACCCAGGAGCCTCGAAGTCGACCCAGTTCGAGCCCGGACCGAACGCGCTCAACTCGAATCGCCCGGAAGCACCCGTAGCGTGGTCCTCCCCGCGGGGCACCAACTTCTTGGATGGAGTGGAGGCCCACACCCGCAGCCTCGCGCTGAGGACCGGGTCGAGTGTCACGGCATCCACGACCTGTCCCTTTCCGGTCAACGCCTTCGGGAACACCAAGTCCTGATTCGCCGTGCCGCCGGCAGTGATCTCGACCTGCGCCGGTGGAGGGCTCGGGTAGTCGCGGGACATGGCCACGAGAGTGGTAGTTCCCAACGGAGCTTCGTCGACTTCAAAGGTGCCGTCCTCGCGATCAGCGAACTGCAACCGAGTGTATTGATTGGCCGATTCGGGCCAGAACTGGAGCGTGAAGTCGCGCACGGGCTTTCCGTCGTGCGTGCAGCGGCCCGCCAGGCGTCCCCCCGGCGCCAGAGTGATCACGATCGGAGTCGGCAAGGGGCTGCCGACATCGATGGGGTCGAGCAGACGACTGGAGTGACCGCTGGCCCGCGCACGGAACCACACTTTGGTGCGTGCCAAACTCCCGAACAGCGCGACGCCCTCATCGTTGGTGGTGCGCTCGATCCTCCGCCAGGCCCCCTCGATCGCCCAGTTCGCCTGAACGACCGCGTTGGGGATGCCCTGGCCTTGCTCGTCCACGACGCGAACGGGCACTTCCACTCCGCCTTCGGGCCGAAATTCGAGTTGGATCCGATCCCCGGGCGCTGGAACGGGCTTCTCGATTTGTGTGAGCGCGAGCCCAGCACCCTCAAGCTGATAGAAGTAGGTCTGGGCTTGCAGCACGGGGAGGGCGACGGGGCCAAACGTTCCGTCGGCGCGGACAGCCAGACGATCGATGAAGGTCTGGTCTCCCTCGCGCTGGATCAACCACCGCACGCCGCTGTTCGTGTCTGGGCGAGCGCCGGCCTCGACCGCGACGTTTCCGCTCAGTTGGAACGTAGGCTCCAGGGACAACTTGATCTTGGCCGACGCCTTGCCGCTCCACACATCGGATCGTCGATCCCCCAAGATCGCGGAGACGAGCTGAACACCCGGCCACGGCGTGAGGACCGCTCTGCCCTGCGCATCGGTCTTCGCAGAACGGTGAACCAGACGCCGAGTGAGGGCAGCCGTTCCGTTGGACCGCGTGAGATCGTCGCGCCGCGCATCCAGGAGCTGCGTCACGGTCGCTCCCTCGGCCGGGAGCCCGTCTCGCCCGAGGACGGTGACCTCCAGGGAAGCCGGCGCGCCCAGGACCAGCTCCGACGGGAGCTCGACGGCCTCACCCTTCGTTTCACCGAACACGAAGCTCCCGACGTAGCGCGCGTGCCATGCCCAGAGGAACCATCGGCGGGATCGCTTCGCCGACTCCGACAAGGCGAGACGGACCGTTCCATCCGTCCCCGTCGTCCCGGTCACGGCTCGCTCGTCGAAACGAGCCCATTCCACGTTCGGCCAACGGGCGAGTTCGTCGATCTGCTCGTCCTCGACGGCGAGCCACCCCACTGTGGCGTTCGGCAGAGGGATCTTGTTCGCGTCGAGGACGAGGAGTGACGGAGAAACCGATTCACGTCCCGTCGTTTGCGGGCGCTCCGGTGCAAGTTCGAGCGGCGCCTGGAGCGCAAGGGCTGGTTCCTTCGGAGCGGGCGCCCCGGGATCGTTCGTCGCGTCGGTCCCACCTTTGCGCCCCGCAACTTGCAGCACGATCGTGACTCCGAGCGCAAGGGCCAGCACTACGAGTCCTGTCACCACTCTGCTCGTCTTCATGCGGCGGCTCCTCGTTCTCCGCGGTGGGGCGGTCGGGGCAACATGTTGGACCTCGTGCTGGCTCGGCCTCAGGAGTCAAGTCAGGGCTGAAGCGCGAGCTTGCTCTCCGCGACGCCACGTCTGGCATGGGTCGGTGAAGCGCCGAAGGGGATCTCTCCTATCTGAGGAGCCAGCGCATCGACCATGGACGCGATCCCCCACGCCGCAATCAAGCCAAGAGCGAAAGCCCGCAAGCGTCTGCGTTCAAGCATGCGCATCGATCAGCCTCCTGACTGGCTCACACGAGCTGGCGAATGACTGGAGTGCGTCATGAGCACGCATTGCGGTGTTCCATGTCGCATGCCCACGTCCACCTCGGCATTGGCGCGCTTCGATGTACCACTCGAGCACCGAACTACCCTTGGCGGTTCTCAATCCGATCTCTCTTGCGGACGCGATGACGTCGCGTTCGTACTCGAGATGGCCACCAAGTGTGAATCGACCCAGCCAACCTGCCAGCCGGCTGGGATCGAGCCGGGTGGCCTCTACATAGAACTGCCACGACCGCAGAGGGTCCCCGCTATTCCAAAACGCGAGAGCCGCGTTGATGCGGTTGAACGCAGCGAGGTCACTCGAGGACTCCAATCGGATCGCGTGCCCGATTTGGGTCAAGGCTTCCGCGTGACATCCATCCTGAAGCAGACAAAGTCCCGACATGAGCACTAGGTCTGCCCTCGGACATAGACGGAGCGCAGCTGCCACCAGTTGCCCGGGCGTCACAACAGTAGAGGCGAGCGCGGGATCGACGCACCGGCGGACGAGTTCCACGGCTTCGGCGTCAGACTCTCCCTCGTCCGGGAGGCATTGTGCGGCGTCGCGAAGGGCCCGCACCGTCGGCGCACGGTCAACGCCTCGGCTGGTGTCGAAGGAAGTGAGGAAACGAGGCTCACGCTGGTCTTGGAGCAGCCGATACGCCGCGCACTGCTTCAACAGCTCGACCACCTCCAACCGGTGCACCTGCACGAGTTGGCGCTCGGCGGAGGTCAACCAGGGCATCGCGATCCCGACCCGCGCGGGATCGACGTGCAACTCGCGCTGCATCGACTTGCGGTCGACGCGCAGGAGGCGCGACTCGGGCTCGGCCGCGATGCGGCGCAGGACCTCCTCGACGCGCGGGTCGAGTTCAGTGATCAACGGGGTCATGGTCCGCGCCTCCTTCCTTCCTCTCGTCCGACGCGCCGCCGAGCGGCCAGTCGACCTTCCTGCCCAGTGTATTCGAGATCGCCCGCAACCCCTGCTCGACCCGCGCGAGCAGATCGTCGGGCGAGCCCACCCCCGCGCGCGCGCACGCCGCCAGCGAGCGGCCTTCGATCACGAGCGCGATGAAGGCCTTCCGCGACTCGACCGGTTGACGGTTGACGACCGAGCACGCGACACGCGCTTCCCGGAGCTCGACCCCCAGCCGACGCGCGACCAACGGATAGGGATCGTACTCCGCCAGATCCACCGGGCCGGCGAGCCAGAGCTCCTGCTGTTCCTCGTCCACGAGTTCCTCGATCGAAGCCTCGATGCGCTTCTGCAGGAACTCTCCAAGCGGTCGGCGCCCGTTGTACTTCGGCGCCGCATGGGCGATGCGCGCCAGGGCGCGACCGATCACCTTGCGATGCGCGAGCAGGTACGCGGCCTCGGCGAGCGCCTCGTCGCAGCGCGGACCGATCTCCAACGGATCGCCCTCGCACAGTCGCGCGAGGATCGCGCGCGGGCTGCCCCCAGCGAACAACGCGCGCCACCCATCGGGTGACTGGCCATCGTCGCGCGGGACGAACGGTTCGCTGGGACACATGCGCACTCGCGTGTGGGGGGAACTCCGTGCGGGGAACGGGAAGAGCCTACTGGCGCCCGCGAAACGTGACAACGGGACGCGAGCGCGAGACCAAGCTCGGGATCCAGACCTCGGCGGACGCTTGCGCGAGAGTCTCCCGGCGCGCGGAGAGTGGGAGGTGATCGGGCCTGGAGCTCCCCCGCACGGCAGGGTTCTTCGGGCTGTGAGTTCCGGGAAGTCTGGCAGCCGAATTCCGGAAAGTCCGTCGCGTCGCGTCATCCCATGCAGGCGAGCGGTCGAGCGCTCCTTGATCGAGGCCTCCGCTCTGCGGCCGAGTTTGCTCCGAGCACGGAGATGAGGTCCAGAAGCAGGGAGCATCGCTGGACATGGAAGCCGCTGCCATCACGAGAGGTGTGGCGATGTGCCGCGCCCTATGGCCCGATCATCGCGACGGAATTGCGGGCCATAGCAAGTCCATGCTGAACAGGAACTTACCGCCGATTGCCCCCCACCGCTGTTGGGTACTGCATCACCTCATTGCGGGCCATAGACCCACTCCGACCACCGTGGCCCGGCCGCGTAGGTAACCCACCTGCCCACGCCGTTCCTCGTGAGCACAGCCGCGGTCACCAGTCGGCTCAGCTCGCTCTTCGCTTGGCGTCGGTCAATCCCCGCGCACTCCTGGTACGTCGCGTTCGTGAGTTTCCCGACGCTCCGCATGACGGCGTCGAGCCGTTCCTTCGCGTCCTCCCCCGCAGGAGCTAGCTCCGAAGAGAGGCGCGTCCCCGCATCGTGCGTGATGACGGAGTAGCGCGCGCCACGGCCGGGCGACTCGGGCCCGTTGAGCAGCCCTCGTGCGACGAGCTGTCGCAAGTCCGCGTACGCCGCGTCGCGATCGACCTGGTTGAGTGCCTGATACCGGCCGCTCGCGAAGCTGCCATGGCGGAACGCGACGAGGATGCGGCGCTGGCGGTCGTTGAGACCGGGGATCGCGCGGACATGCTCGACCCACTTCGGGTCGTCGACGTCGAAGATCGGGGTGTTGCGGATGTGCAGCCGGAAGGCGTGCTGGTCCGCCTCGAACTCGGGCAACGGGAGCCAGACGTGCTCCATCTCCTCGAAGATGCGCGGGATGCCTTCGCCCTGTTCGCGCATGTACCCGAGCTCGGTCAGCACGCGGACGATGCGGGGGTTCCGGCTGGAGTGCGTCGGCTTACGCTTGCGGAGCGCGTCGAGCTCGACGTCGGGCTGGAGCGCGCCTGGGCTGACGAACTCCATGCGGTCGGTGTAGTACCAGACCTCGATGCAGCGTCCCTGCACGCGGTAGTCGCGGTGCGCGACGGCGTTCACGACGGCCTCTTGCCAGGCGAAGGTCGGGTACTCGGCCTGCTCGACGAAGAAGAGGTCGTGCAGTTTGGAGGAACGCTTGATGACGCCGCCGAGGACCTCGTACGCGCGCTCGATGACGCGCGGCAGCGCGCCCTCGATGCGCGGGAGCTCGTGGACGTTGTGCCGCGCACCCGTCTTGCGTTCGGTGCCGTGGACGACGAAGACGCGGAGCCCGGCGTTGACCTCGGGCATGCGCGCCTTCTTGCCCGCGAAGAGCATGAGCGCACCGAGCCGGATCACGACGCGCTTGCCGCGTTGCTCGGCGAGGTCGCGATCGAGCAAGTACTCCAGCGTGTTCCCGCGGGCGTAACCCGCCGCCGTGGCCGCGCGCCGGAGCAGCACGGCGTCGAGATCATCGAGCCCGACCCGCGGACACTCCTCCCTCTCGACACCACGACGCTCGGTGTCGCGCTTCGCGGCGTTGATGTCTTCCTCCGAGTCGAGGACGAGTTGGTCGCCGATGCGACGAGGGAACCCGTTGGAATGCACCATGACGGCGCGGCGCGCCGACTCGACCTCGAACACGAGCAGCTCGTGCTCACGAACCCGCACGCGCTCGCCACGCTCCTGCTGCGGCTTGAGCCGCGTCTGCGGAGCGTCGAGCAGGCCCTGAACCGCCTCGTCGTCGAAGCCGTGTCCCGTCACCGCGCCGTCGTCCTCGATCCCGACGACGAGCGTGCCGCCGTCCGAGTTCGCGAACCCGGCGACGTACTCGGCGATCTCGTCGCGCAGGTCCTTGAACGCGCGCTTGCGCTTCTTGTCCGGAGTTCCCTCCCAGGCGGACTTCCGCTCGAAGTAGGGCCCCTCTTGAGCTTTCAGGAGACGGTCCGGATCCAACGTCACGAGAAGAGCCCTCGAACCAGCCACTCCGGCTTGCGCATGCGCGGTTGGAATTCGGTGATGAGTTCGTCACGCTCCGCGCACGTCAAGGCCCTGCCCCGGGAGCACTTGCCACGAATGCGACCCCTTCCATCGGGCCGATTCCCACTCTCATTGTGGGCCATTGATCCACTCCGCCCATCCCGGGCCAGTCTGGACGCCGCACCTCTGCCCGCACCGCTGCGGACGAGCATACCGGCGGCGAACAGCAGCCCAAGATCGACGTTCGCCCACCAACGATCGATCCCCGCGCACCTCTGACTGACCGCGATCGTGAGCTTCCCGCCGCTGCACCACGCCGCGTCAAACCTCTCCATGCACTGGCAACGTAGCCGAAGACTCATCCTAGGCTTGCCCATCGTCGTCGAAACGCAGAGCGTGGACATTGGAAACCAAGCTACCTGCGCCCGAATCCACTCACCACGCTCGCGATGGGCTGTCGAGCACGAGCTGCCGCCGCTCGCCAGGAGGACCTCCATGGAGCAAGCGACGGTTCAGGACCCCGTCGTTCCAACGCGACCGTCGTCGAGCGCGCGGTGTGCCTCGACCACCGGCCGGCTTCGGCTTACCGCGCTGCTTACCGCAACCGCTCGCCGGAGCCCGCCCCAACCTGCCGGTGGGTGCCGCCTCCACCCCCGCTGGCGACCCTGCCAGGGCCATTCCGGGGGCGAGAGATGGCGAGGACGACGGGACTCGAACCCGCAACCACCGGCGTGACAGGCCGGTACTCTAACCAATTGAGCTACGTCCCCGCGCTTGGGGGTCGGGAGTATACCCATCGGCCTGCGCGGTGCAATCCCTCACAGGAATCGGCCCCGGCGGGCCGTTCAGGCGCGCCGCCCTACTTCGCCGGCGGGTAGATCCCCTTCCACTCCTGCTTCATGTCGACGACCGTCCAGCCCTTGGCGGCGGCCTCGTCGAGCCCCTTGTCGAGCTTGCCGATGTGCGACGTCCGGTCGTAGGCCCACTCGCGCGCTTCGTCGGTGTGGTGCACGAAGAGACAGAAGCGCGGTCCGGCCCCGGCCGCCGTCCACTGCAGCATCTCGAGGTCGCCGTCGGAGTTGCCGAAGGCGGCGATCGGGCGCCGGCCGATGTGCTGCTGGATGCCGACGGGCTTGCCGGCCTTGTCGTCGAGGAAGTTCAGCTCGGGGAGGCGCACGAGTACGGGCCGGCCGTCGCGCAGCTCGAACTTCGTCTTGATGCTGCTGCCGATGACCTGCTCGGGCGGGATGCCGTAGACCGTCTCGGCCCAGGGTCGCATGAACTCGATTCCGCCGCCGGAGACGATGAACGTCTTGAAGCCGTTCGCGCGCAGGTACGCGAGCAGCTCGAGCATCGGCTGGTAGACCATCTCGGTGTAGGGACGCTTCGTCACCGGATGCCGCGCCGTCGCGAGCCAGTCCTTCACGATCCCGGCGAACTCCTCCGTGGTCGTGCCCGCGTGCGTGGCGATGAGGACCTCGAACAGCGCCTTCTCGCCGCCGGCGAGCGCGCCCTTCATGTCGCCCTTCAATAGCGCGGCGAACGGCTCCTGGTCCTTCCATTCGGGGTGCTTCGGAGCGAGCGCCTTCACGCGGTCGAACGCGAAGGCGAACTGCGTGTAGATCGGCTGCTCGGCCCAGAGCGTGCCGTCGTTGTCGAAGGTCGCGATGCGCTCGGCGGGCGGGACGAAGTCGGGCGAGCCCGCCTTCGTCACCTTCGCCACGAACGCGACTATGGACTGCTTCGACTTCCCGTCGTTCCACGACGGAAGCGGATCCTGCGCCCGCACCGAGCCAGTGAGTGTGCAATAGGCGACGAGGAGCGTGAGAACCAGGCGTTGCATGTCGGTGCTTTCCTTCTGTCAGTATCTCGGAGTGCTCATGGACCACCGCTCGTGAACCAGCGGTAGTAGGCGTTGCCCCCATCGAGCTCGGTCACGCGCTGGAGGTCCTGGGCCCAGGCCTCGCGCTCACCGGCCAGCGCATGGAGCGACGCTCGATAGAAAGTATGCAGGATCGCGCGTTGCGCTTCCACCGCGGCCGAGAACGCGGCCGAGGCCTTGCGCACGGGCGGGGCCGTGCGCAATTCGAGGAGGCGCGGCAACACGCGCTGCAATTCGCCGTCGCGGACCCAGTCGGCGTACTCGATCCGCGGCTGATCGTCGGTCACCGCTGGCGCATCGCCCGCGTAGAGTTCGAGACCCGCGCGATCGGTGATCCAAGTGGCCAGTAAGGCCTCGGGCGAGGCGATGCCGACCTCGCGCAGCGCCGACTCGACGGCGGGTTGGTGGTAGCGCTCGGCGATGCGCGGCCCATCCAGCTCGAGCGGCGCGACCGCACCCACGAGCAGCATCTCGTGCAGCTCCGTCGACCACAGTGAAGCTTGCGGGAAGACGTCCAGGAAGCTCCTCACCAGCGAGCGCGTGTCCTCGTCGTTCTGCGTCGCGATCGGCAACCACTGCGCGAAGACACCGTTCGGACGCAGTCGAGCGCGTGCCAGACGGTAGAAGTCGCTCGAGTAGAGGTTCACGACCCCAGCCGCCGAAGGCGGAGGCGGCTCGAGCGTGATCACGTCGTACAGGGCCGGGTCGCGCAGGAGTTCGCGACGCCCGTCGCGGAGGCGGAGGTCGATGCGCGGGTCCCGCGCGGCGTCGAGGTTGCCGCGGAAGTTCGGAGCGGCCACCACGACCTCGGGCAGGATCTCCGCGACGACGCGCTCCTCCAATTCGGGATACGCGAGCAGAGCTCCGGCGGTGATTCCCGTGCCGAGACCGACCACCAGCGCGGACCGCGGCTCGCCGCCGTGGACGAGCAGCGGCAGCAACGCCTGAAGACGCATGTAGCGCAGTGAGGGCATCGCATCGCCGGTGTTCGAGACGCCCTGGATGTACAGCCGACGGAACGACCTCCGCGCGGATCCCTGCTCGATCACGGCGACCGTTCCCCCGCGTCCCTCCTCGTAGAAGATGAGCTCGCCGCCGCGCGCGTCGGCGAGCAGGCGCGCGAACCGATCGCCGGGCGTGAACGCAGCCGCGCCGACGACCGCCAGAACGAAGGCGATCGCCGACCAGCGGATCCCGCGCCGCGCGGGTGAACCGCGCGACACGGCGAAGAGCCCGAGGAGCGCGGCGCCGCCGGCGAGCAGGGCCAATGTGCGCACCAGTCCGAACCGCGGCACGAGCACGAAGCCAGTCAGCAGCGTGCCGCCGATCCCGCCCAGCGTGTTCCAAGCGATCACGCGGCCGAGATCGCGGCCGACGTGTCGGTCCTCGACGATCAGCCTCAGCGCCGCAGGAAAGGCCGCGCCCAGGAGCACGGTGGGAACGAAGACGACGTACAGCGCCGCGATGGCGAAGCGCGCGCACATCCCAGCGAGTTCGTTCGACGTCAGCGCGAGCACGCGGTGCTCGCCCAGGGTCTGCAACTCGGAGAGCCAACGTCCGAGGAAGGCGAGCTCGAGCATGGCCGCCAGTCCGGCCGCGGCCAAGAGGAGGCCGAGCGTGCTCCAGGGGTCCTTCACCCGGCCGGCCCTGCGCGCGAACAACGCGGCACCCATCGCGAGTCCGGAGAGATAGGTCGCGAGCATCACGGAGAACGCGAAGGTGCGCGTGCTCATGAACTGCACGAGCGACTGCGACCAGACGACCTCGTATCCGAGCGCCAGACCTCCCGCGACCGAGTAGACGAGGATCGCGAGCCTCGCCGAGCTCGAACGCTGCACGGGCAGAGGCTGTGGATCGATCACGGTGGCGCCCTGCAACGAGAGGTCGAGCAGAAACGCGCAGACCGCGGCGACCGCGCTCAGGGCGGCGGCGACGAGCGCCGTTCCCTGAATGCCGAACTTCGGGATAAGGAAGAACGCGGCGCCGAGCGCGCCGAGGATGGCGCCCGCGGTGTTGGCGGCGTACATGCGGCCGCCCGCCGATGCGCGGTCGTCGTTCCCGGGGCGCAGGGAGCGGACGATCGCCGGGAGCGTGCCGCCCATGAGGAACGGAGCGACCGCGACGATCGCGAAGACCAGGGCCCAGGCGAGTCCGGCGCTCCGCGCTTCGAGCGCGGCGAACAGCGGAGCCGTGTGCGCGAGGGCCAAGGTCGTGACGACGCCGGCCGCGGCGACGCCGACTTCCAGCGCCGCGTACAACCGCAAGGGTCGCGTCGACCGGTCGGCCCGGCGCCCGAACCACAAGCCGCCCAAAGCAAGCCCCGCGAAGAACGCACTGACGGCGATCGTGACCGCTTGGACGTCCACGCCGACGATCAGGCCGAGTTGCGTGATCCAGAGCACCTGGAAGACCAGCGCGGACGCGCCGGACGCGACGAGCAGCAGTACGCGCCCGCGGGCGGCGCACGCGGTTGCTGTGTCCGACCCGATTTCCCCGCCGCGCTCGCCCGACAGGGCAGCCCGCGAATCCGGAGTGTGTGTGCGATCGCGCTTCATGCTCCTCGAAAAACAGGGGCCGCACCCGGGTGGAACGGATGCGGCCCTGTGAGTTGGCCGACGGTCAGTTCAGCGTGTGGTCACCTGCCGCCGGTCTGCGCGCCCGAAAGACTCTCCAGCACCTGATCGAGCGAGAAGCTGCCGGCTTTCTGGCTCGGCGGGAATTCCGCGAACGTGGCAACATACTTCCCGATGTATTGCTGCGCGGGCACGAGCAGGAACGTGCGGTCAATCCGCCAGTGGTCGTAATCCATCGAGGAGTGGTCCGCCTCCTCGAACGGGTCCATGCGAACGTTGAAGAGTTTGGGCATGCGCAGGGGCACAAACGGCTCCGCCCAGGCATTGAAGCCGTGCGCACGCTGTTCGGCAAACACGATCTTCCAGTTGTCGTAGCGCAAGCCGACGAGCGAGCCGTCGTCGTTCCAGTAGAAGAACTCGTGCCGCGGGTTGGCCGACTTGCCGGCGAACGTGTCCATGAGGTTGTAGCCGTCGAGGTGAACCTTGAAGTTCTTGTTGCCGACCTTCATGCCTTTGAGCAACTGCTCCTTCACGTCCGACACGCCGACGGCGGCCAGGATCGTGGGCAGCATGTCTTCATGGGAGAAAATGTCGTTGCTCACGGTGCCGGGCTTGATGACGCCGGGCCAGCGGATGGCGCACGGCACACGGTAACCACCTTCCCAGTTCTCGTTCTTCTCGCCGCGGAAAGGCGAACAACCGCCGTCCGGCCACGAGAACTTCTCAGCACCGTTGTCGGTGGAATACATGACGATGGTGTTCTCATCGAGGCCGAGTTCCTTCACCTTGTCGAGGAGTTGCCCGACCATCGTGTCGTGTTCGAGCATGCCGTCGATGTAGGGCCCGAGACCGGACTTGCCTTCGCTTTCCTTCTTCAGGTGCGTGAAAATGTGGCAGCGGGTGGAGTTCCACCAGAGAAAGAAGGGCTTCCCGTCGGCCTTGCGCTTCTGGAGGTAGTCGAGCGCGGCCGCGGTGACTTCCTCGTCCACCGTCTTCATGCGCTCGATCGTGAGCGGACCCTTGTTTTCGATTTTCTGCGTGCCATCCGGGTTGGCCCAGGTGTGAATCACGCCGCGCGTGCCGTATTTCTTCTGCATCGCCGGGTCTTTGAAGTAGTCCGCGTTTTCCGGCTCCTGCTCCGCATTGAGATGGTAGAGGGAGCCCATGAACTCGTCGAACCCGTGCGCGGTGGGCAAGGTGTCGTCGGCGTCCCCGAGGTGGTTCTTCCCGAACTGGGCGGTTGCGTAGCCCTGTCCCTTGAGCAGCTCGGCGATGGTGACGTCGCGCGCCTTCAATCCTTCCTTCGCGCCGGGCAATCCGACCTTGAGCATGCCGGTACGGAAGCCGGACTGGCCGGTAATGAAGCACGCGCGGCCGGCGGTGCAGCTCTGCTGGCCGTACCAGTCGGTGAACAAGGCACCTTCCTTGGCGATGCGGTCGATGTTCGGGGTCTTGTACCCCATCATCCCCTGGTTGTAGGCGCTGATGTTCCAGTACCCGATGTCGTCGCCCCAAATGACGAGGATGTTGGGCTTCTTGGCCTGACTCGCCGCCGCCGGTTCGGCGGCGTTTTCGAGCGAGCTCGCGGTCAGCGGGATCGCACAGGCGAACAGCGCGAGCGAGCCGAGCACGACGGGGTGCAGGAGGCGCTTCGCCAGCCGCATGGGGAGTGCCGGTTGTTTCTGATCCATGGAGAATCCTTGAAGGGGGTCGGGTCCCGAGGGCGGGCCTGAAAGGGGCCCCGAGGTCGTTCGGTCGAATGGACCTGGGTGGAGTCGCGCCTTGACGGACATCGACGCAGCCCGCGGGTCGGGGATGGTATCGGGGTCGCTCCCCGCGGGCAAACGCGCCACCTCCGCGCGCAGCGCGACGTCCTCGTTCCAGCTTTGTCGTGGTTTCGCTCCCGACGTTCGCGCCGAGGCATCACCGGCGGATCGAGCCCTGGTCGAAGTGCGCAGGCTCGCACGCGGAAACCTGCGCAACGGTGCGTGCTTTGGGGATGTTCCACTCCGAAGTCACGCCGTTCGACGACCGCCTCGAGCGGTCGACACGCTGGACCGGGGCGCAGTTGCTCAGCGCGCACGGCTCGCGGTGGATCCCCTGCGTACCGCGCCGTGACGTGCGCCGCCGAGGGCGCGTGTGCGAGCCAGGAGCTGCGCCCCGGCGACGCACCGTGCATGGACGCAGGTCCCGGCCTCGGCTACCGTCCTCCGCCGTGCCCCTTCTCGCGCTCCTCGCCGGCGTACTCCCCGGATGGGTCCCGGCGGAGCCCTTGCTCGACATGGTCGAGGTGACGAGCCCACCGCAGTCCGAAGCACCGCCCTGGACCATCGACCTCGTCCCCTACTACTGGGCGGCGAGCCTCGGCGGCAGCCTCGCGATCGACGGTCAGACCGTGGACCTCGAGGGCGGCGGCGATGGGTTCTTCGGCGATCCCGCGCTCTCGGGCTTCCTGGGCCACTTCGAGGCGCATCGCGGACCGTGGAGCCTCGTCGTCGCGCCGATCTTCATCAGCGCGGACATGCAAGGCGCTCAGCCCCCGACCACCGACGCCGATCTCACGGTGCAGGCGGAGATCCACGAGCTGTTCGTCGCGCGCGAGTTCTCGGACGGCTGGGAGTGGATGCTGGGCCTGCGCTACCAGAAGCTCGAAACGGACATGGACCTGTCGGTCGCCGGCGTGCCGCTCTCCTCGCACGCGAGCGAACGCGCGTGGACCGATCCGATCGTCGGTCTTCGGTACCACGCGCACCTGAGCGAGGACTGGACCGTCCACGCCCGCGCGGACGTCGGCGGTTTCGGAGTCGGCTCCGACTTCGTCTGGAACGCGAGCGTGCTGACGAGCTACCAATGCACGCGGCTTTTCGGCCTGCAATTGGGCTACCGCGCGCTGAGCCTCGACTTCGAGGACCTGGGCGCCGGCGGACGCCTCGCCTACGACCTCGACCTGTACGGGCCGATCCTCGGCGCTTCCTTCTCCTTCTGAGGAACCACCATGCGCATGCGCTCCCTCCTACTGACTGCGCTCCTGACGGCGCTCCCGCTCGCGAGCTGCGCCAGCGACCCCGTGCCCCCCGAACAGTTGATCCGCGAGCAGGCCGCGGCCATGCGCTCCGCGATCGCCAAGGTCGTCGCCGAGCCGGCGCGCCGAGCGGAGCTGCTCGCGCAGGTGGACGCGCTCGAGCTCGTGCTCCAGGAACAGAACCGGGACTTGAACCAGCTCTCCGTCGAGCTGCAGTCCCTGAACGCCGACTACGACGCGCCGCGCGCGCGCTTCGAGGAGGCCCTGGCCCACTTCCGCGAACGCGTGGACGCGCGCTACGTGCGCGTGCAGGCGGCGCACTTCGAGATGGTGCGCCGCACGGACGCGAAGGAATGGAAGCGCTTGGTGGACCTCGAGCACGCGGCCCTGAAAGCCGCGGGCACGGCCGACGTGCAGGCGCTCACGGGAGGCAAGTCGTGATCCGTCGCGTCCGCAATCCGAAGCAGCGCGGTCAGATCCTGGTCTTGCTGCTCGCCTCCATATTGGGAGGCTCGGGCCTGATCGGCGTCGGCCTCTTCGCCACGGGCAGCTCGATCGACGACATCGAGGACCGGGTCGACGCGGCCGTCGGCGACGCGAGCCGGCGCAAGTCCGCTGAAGCCGTCCTGCAGGCGTGGAGGGAGGAAGGCGAACGCTTCCTCGAGGCGAATGCGGAACGCCGCGAGCAGCTGCTCGAGCGACTCGAGCGCCACGACACGACGCCCGGCGACTTGAACACGCGCTTCGTCGGGATGCAGGCGGCCAACCAGAAGATCCAGGGCACCGTGCTCGACCGCCGATTCGAGCTCAAGGCGCTCTTGACGCCCGAAGAGTGGCGGAAGGTCTTCCCGCGCTGACGGGGCGCGTCCTCGGCGAGCCCGCCTTCGGCGGCGCGACGGTCCCTACGTCCCGGCGTTCGCCGGCAGGCCGACGCACGCCTCCGCCTCGCGAGCCGTTCGGAGCTCGGTGGGCGGGCGCCATGCGGGGCCCGAGCTGGTACGGGCAGGCTGCCCCATGCGAGACTGACGCGCGACGCGGATCCACCGACCTCGTCTCCTCCCCGTGCGCTCGATACGGAGCTCCCCCATGCACGCAATCGCCCCGCTCCTCCATTCCTGGTGCTTGGCTGCGACCACCTCCCTGAGCGCGACTCCGGTCACGCCGGAGCTCCCCGGCCTGTCGCCGCCGAGCGAGGAGTCGTCCGTCGAGCCTGTGGAGCTCGAACCCGCGCGTGAGCTCGACGCCTGGGCCCATGCGGCGCTCGTGCCGGAACGGTTCGATCGCTCCAGCGCACCCATCGAACAGGAGATCCCGGACCATCCCTCGCTCACCGATCGCTTCTTCATCGGCCTGGGGACGACGTTTCTGTCCTCGAACACCCAGGCGCGACTCAGCAGCAGCGTCGGGGCCGGGGCCGTCATCGATTTCGAGGAGGCGTTCGGGCTCTCGGAGACGAAATGGGCCCCCGAAGGCATGGCGCGCTGGCGTTTCTCCGAGCGCTGGCGCGTCGAGCTGGAGTTCTTCTCGCTCAGCCGCTCCAACTCCAAGACGATCGCCAACGACATCACCTGGGGGGACTCGTCGATCCCGGCCGGCACGAATGTCACGGCCAACTTCGACGTCTCCGTCGCGCGCCTCTCGTGCGGCTACTCGTTCTTCAAGACGCGGGACAAGGAACTCGGCGTGGCCCTCGGATTCCACCTGACGCATTTCAAGGCCGGCGTCGACTCCACGCTGGGCGCGGAGGAGGAGGCCAAGCTGCTCGCGCCGCTGCCCGTGATCAGCCTGTACGGACAGTGCGCCTTGACGAACACGTGGGCCCTCCAAGGACGCCTCGATGCGTTGAAGATCGCCTACGACCCGTTCTACGGCCACATCCTGAGCATCGGCGTCGACGCGCTCTGCCAACCCTGGCGGCACGTGGGCTTCGGTATCGGATGGCGCACGCTCCAGGTCGAAGGCGGCGTGAGCGCCGATCACTGGAACGGAGAGATCAGCACGAACTACACCGGGCCGATCCTGTTCCTCTCCACCTCGTTCTGATGCGATCGTTCGGCTTGACCGAATCCAGGCAACCCGACGCGCCCCACGACGAACTCTCGGTCGTCCTCGGGGGACCGGTGTATCAGGCGCTCTGCCGGGTACGCCTCCTCGAGCCTCCGCTGAAAAAGGTCGCGCGCCGGATCGCGTTCGTCGTCCTCCTGGTCTGGCTGCCGCTGATGGTGCTGAGCCTGCTCGAGGGCACGGCCCTGCCCGGCAACGTCGGACTCCCTTTTCTCCACGACGTGGCGGCCAACGTGCGCTTCCTCGTCGCGGCGCCGCTCTTCGTCTATGCGGAACTGCCGGTGCACGAGCGCACCCGCCACATCCTGCTCACGTTTCGCGAGCGCGGCCTGATCGGTCCGGAGCTGCTGGAGCGCTTTCGGAGTCGCGTCGCCTTCGTGGTGCGGATGCGCAACTCGCTCGTCGTCGAGCTCGGGATGCTCGTGCTCGTGTTCACGCTCGGGCCGAAGGCCGCCACGTCGTCGGCGGGGCTGGACCCCAGCAACTGGTGCACGCAGAGCGGCGGTGGACTCACGAGCGCCGGATGGTGGTTCGCCCATGTCAGCCTGCCCGTCGTCCAGTTCCTGCTGCTGCGGTGGCTCTACCGATTGCTGCTCTGGTCGTACTTGATGTGGCGCATCTCGCGCCTCGACCTCAGGTTGATCCCGACGCATCCCGACCGCTCCGGAGGCCTGGGTTTCCTGGGCGAGGTCACCACCGTCTTCGCCCCGCTGCTCTTCGCCATGAGCTCGCTGGTGGCCGGCATCGGCGCGAACCAGATCCTCCAGGGACAGGAGACGCTGCTCTCCTTGAAGGTGGAAATCGGATCCTTCGTCGGGTTCGTGCTCGTGCTCGTGCTCACGCCCCTGTGCTTCTTCGCGCCGCGCATCGCCGCGGCCAAGCGCAAGGGTAAGGTCGAATACGGGGCCTTGGCGGCGCGCTACACGCGCGAATTCGACGACAAATGGGTCCGGAGCGCGGAGCCGCCGACGGAGCCCTTGTTGGGGAACGCGGACGTCCAGTCGCTCGCGGACCTCGCTGGTAGTTACGAGATCGTCGCGGGCATGCGTCCCGTGCCCTTTGGACTCGATGTGATCTTGGCCATCGTGCTTCCCGTCCTGGCGCCGCTCGCTCCGCTCGTGCTCTCCGTCGTCCCACTGGACGAGTTGCTGAAGCGTGTGTTCGAGCTCCTGTTCTAGGGAACCGATGTCCATGCGATCGACCCGGTTCCGAATCTTCGCAGGGCTGTTCGTGGGGCTCCTCGGCGTCACGCTGCTCCTCGTGAGCCGACAGCGCCCTCCGCGCCGATCCAGCGCGCCCGCGACTCCGAGTTTCGTCGGTCGCGCCACCTGCGCCCCCTGCCATGATCGCGAGAACCGGCGCTTCACGGGTTCGCGCCACGACCTCGCGATGCAGCCCGCCGACGAGTCGACGGTGCTGGGTGATTTCGGGAACGCCGCCTTCGAGCACTTCGGCGTGCGTTCGACCTTCTTCCGCCGCGACGGCAAGTTCTTCGCGAACACCGACGGGCCCGACGGCGTCCTCGCCGACTTCGAGATCGAGTACACGTTCGGCGTCTTCCCGCTGCAGCAGTACCTGATCGAGCTCTCCGGGGGCCGCCTGCAGGCGCTGTCGATCGCGTGGGACAGTCGGCCCGTCGCGGAGGGCGGTCAGCGCTGGTTCCACCTCTATCCGGACGAGGCCGTGCCGGCCGGGGACATCCTGCATTGGACCGGACCCGAGCAGAACTGGAACTACATGTGCGCGGAGTGCCACTCGACCAACCTGCGCAAGCATTGGCGCGCGGACGAGCAGCGCTACGACACGCAATGGTCCGAGATCGACGTCTCGTGCGAGGCGTGCCACGGTCCGGGCTCGGCGCACGTCGAGTGGGCGAAGGCCGCCGTCGGCGACCCGCATTCGCCCGAAGCGGAGGCCGAGGACTCGCTCGCGCGCGGCCTGGTGATCGAACTGCGCAGCGAGCCGATCGAGTGGGTGTCCGACCCCGCGACCGGCATCGCGAAGCCGAGTCGACCGCCCAAGGCGCGCACGGAGGTCGAAATGTGCGCCCGCTGCCACGCGCGCCGCACGCAGCTCTTCGACGCGAACGTCCCCGGCCGTCCGCTGCTCGAGACGCACAAGCCGGCGCTCCTGGAGACGCAGCTCTACTTCGCGGACGGCCAACAATTGGAGGAGGTGTACGAGTACGGCTCGTTCCTCCAGAGCCGGATGTACGCGGCGGGCGTGTCGTGCGGCCACTGCCACGACGCCCACTCGTCGCGCATCGAAGGCGCCGCGGACGACGTCTGCAAGCGCTGCCACACGCCGGATCGTTTCGCGCAGCCGGAGCATCATCATCACGCCGCGGGCAGCAAGGGCGCGAGCTGCGTCGAGTGCCACATGCCCGCGCGCAACTACATGGTGGTCGACGCGCGCCGCGACCATTCTATCCGCGTGCCGCGGCCCGATCTCACCACCGCGATCGGCACTCCGAACGCTTGTGCGAACTGCCACGCCGACCAGAGCGCCGCTTGGGCGCGCGACGCCGTCGCGACTTGGTATCCGAACGGCCGGTGGACGAAACCGCACTCCGCAGAGGCCATCGACGCGGGCCGGCGCGGACGGCCCGAGGCGGAGACGGCGCTCTCCGCGTTGATCGACGACAAGACCCAGTCGGGGATCGTGCGAGCGACGGCGATCGAGCTGCTGATGAGCTGCATGAGCCCGGCCTCACTCGCGTCGCTCGCGCGCGCCATCGAGGATCCCGACGCGCTCGTGCGCTCCGCGGCCGTGGATGCCTTGGCGGTGCTGCCCCCGCCGGAGCGCGTGCGCATCGGGTTTCCATTGCTCAGCGACACGCAGCGCGGCGTGCGCATCGAAGCGGCGAGCGCGCTGGCCGGCGAGGCGCGTTTCCTGAACTCCGCTCAGCGCGCGCCGTTCGATGCGGCCCTGTCCGAGTACCGCGCCGCGCAGTCCATGAACGCGGACCGGCCGGAGTCCTACGCGAACCTGGGCTCGATTGCGGCCCGCATGGGCGATCGCGCGGAGGCGCGCCGCGCCTACGAAACCGGCTTGCGACGCGGTCCCTGGTTCGCCGGGCTGTGGATCAACCTCGCGGACCTCCACCGCGCCGAGGGCGACGACGCGGAAGGTGAACGCGTGTTGCGGCGCGGCTTGGCGGCGGCCGTGGACAAGGCCGCCCTCCATCATGCATTGGGCCTCAACCTCGCCCGTCAGAAACGCCTGGAGGAGGCGTTGGTCGAGTTGAAGCACGGTGTCGACCTAGCTCCCGGCGACACGACGCTCGCGTACGTCTACGGAGTCGCGCTGCTTTCGGCCGACCGCAAGTCCGAAGCGCGCGTCGTGCTCGCGGAGGCTCTCGAGCAGCGGCCGGCGGATCGCGATCTTCTGTACTCGCTCGCCACGCTGGAGCGGGACTTGGGACAACTGGAGCGCGCACGCGCCTACGCCCACCGTCTGTTCGAGGCGAGCCACGGCGACCCAGGCGTGCGCGCGCTGCTCGAGGAGTTGCAGGCACCCGCGCCCTCACCACCGACGCGCGCGCAGGAGCCACGCTGAGTCCGGGGCTCGACCGGCGCGGACCGCCGGCTGCGTCACGCCGCAGGTCACCGACGCTCCGGTTGGTTTCCTACTGCGCGGGGATCGTGATCAGCGGCACCTGGTCGTTCCCGCCGGACTCGGCCATCGTGAAGAAGAAGATGATCGCCGTCATGGCGCGCTTGGTCCCCCAGTCGCCCTGGTCGATCCAGTACCAGTGCTCGCGGTAGCGCACCGCGGCGTACGCGCCCTTGGGTTCGTCCTCGCCGCTGTGGATCCGGAATCCGCCGCGGGTGAATCCGGGCGCCGACTGCTCGAACGCGGGCGAGGCGCTGTGATCGTCGAGGTGCTCCTGCGGCACCTCCATGTAGCTCGAGAACGCGGTCATGATCTGCAGCATCGAGCGGCTGTTCACGGCCAGTTCGCCCTCCGCGCCGCGCAGCGGTGAGTACTTCAGCGTGAACCTCGGCGTCCGGGCGGGCAGGTGCAGCAGCCGCAGGATCTCGGCGATCTGCTCCTCGACTTCGGGCTGCACGTCCTCCTTCCGGAAGAAGACGACGCCGACCGAGCCATTGGCCTTGTCCTCCTCCACGCGCATGCCGAACGCGCCCGCGGCTTGCACTCCGCGCAGCAACTCCAGCACGCGAGCGAACTCCGGATCCGCCTCGCGCGCGACGCCGCCGGCGGTCGACCGGTTGCGGACGCCGCTGATCGACTCGACGGTCAGCCCGAGGATGAAGTCCGCCGGATAACCCGACTGCAGCATGGAGAAGATCACCTTCGGGTCGATGGGCACGATGAGCCCACGCAGGAACTTCTCCCCGGTCATCGGCACGTAGGTGATGGTCGGCCGGTCCGTGAACTTCCCTGCCGCGCCGAGCGTGAGGTCGTCGGTCGAGTTCGAGCCGCCGGTACGAAGCAGCGCTCCGACGCTGCCCGTCGTCTCCATCGAGTACCCCGCGACGACCGAAGCAACGTCCACGAAGACCGGGAGGTCCATGTAGCGCAGCTTGACGATGTTGAGCAGCGTCTGCTGCTTCCATGACTCCGCGACCGCCGTGCTGTAGTCGAAACGATCGGTCTGGATGCTCCGCGGGCCGAGCTGAGCGCAAGCGCAGAGCGAGGCCAGCGCTCCGAGCGCCATGCTGCGCGGGCCGTGCACGGCCGCGAACCGGTCCCGAGTGGGCTTGGACTTCATCGGGGCTCCCTCGTTGGGTCGTGGGTCGAGCGCGACGGCGTGCGTGCGGACGAAACGCCCGCGGATGCGTCAACCGCCCGCCGGGGCCCAGTTCGCGTCGGGGTCGAAGGCGCGGATGCGCTCGACCGCCTGCTCCGTCTCCGGTCCGAAGTCGCGCTCGTAGACGAGCCCTTGCTGGTTGACCAGGAAGCTCATCACGCCGGACGAGCCGTGCTTCGCGGGCCAGGCGAGCAACGCGAAGCCGCCCGTCATTCGACCCTGTGCGTCCAAGAAGGACCGCGCTCCGCCGGCGGCATTGCGGCCCTGCTCGAGCAGGACGCGGAAGTAGTAGCCGTGGTAGGGCTGCGGCCCTCCCGTCGCGTGCGTGTAACCGGCGCGCGCGGCCTCCGCGATCGGCGGGCCGAGCGGGCTTTCCGACTCGCCCTCCGCGACCGGCCAATAGAGGCCGTCGTGCTTGCCGGGGCTGGAGAAGATCGTGCGCGCGAAGGCGCGCGGCTGTCCGTCGCGCGGCTCGGAGGCGTACTCGCGCTGCGCGTCGACATAGGCGTGCAGGCTCGCGATCGTCGAGAGTTCATTGCGGCCGACGCGCCGGTTGGCGATTTCCTCAACGCCGGACTCGACGTCGAAGCGCCAGGCGCCGGACTCGCGCACGAGCGGGATCGGGAAGGACCAGCCCGCGTTGCCGAGCAGCGCGATGCGGGTGTCCTCGCCGCGCTCCTCGAAGGCGACCTTCTCGCGGATGTACTCTTGGACGCGCAACGCGTCCTCGGTGTCGGCGACCTCGTCGCCGGACCGGAGCAGCTCGGGGCCGCCCGGACCGAACAGTCGCTCCGCGCGAGCTTCGTCCTGGCCGCCGATCGTGTCGGCGAGCTCGCGGAGCGCAGCCTCGGGCGTGTCGAAACCAGCCGTCGACACGCTCTTGCAGGCCGAGCCCGCGACCAGGGTGAAGGCGAGGAGCACCGCCGACGTCGGCGACCGCAGCAGAGAGTTCAGCATGATCTCGTTTCCTTCCTGATCCTTCTTACCGTCGGCGTCCGCCGCCCGTCCGCGCTCCGCCGCCGGCGCGGCTGGTGGCTCCGCGCGTGCTCGCCGAGCGATCGAGGCCGGGCGAGCGCGAACCACTGAGCGCTCCGCCCGCGCCGCCGCCGGGTTTCGGCGTGGGCTTCGGCGCGGGCTTCGTGCCCGTTGCACCGGTCCCCGCTCCAGGGCGCGCGCCCGAGCCCGCGTTCGGGGTGCCCGAAGCCGGACGCTTGACGTCCCCGGCGGGAGTGTTCCCCGCGGCGGGGCGCTGGACGCCGCCCGCCGGCGCGCTCTTCGGCGCCGCCCGGTCGAATCCGCGCGCCTGGTCCCGCGAGACCCGGTTCGCGCCTGGAGCGCCCCCGTACTTCTGCGCCGTCTGCGGGTTCTTGTAGTTGACGCCTTTGCGGTGCTCGGGGTTGTGGCTCCAGGAACCCTGGTTCCCGCGCGCATTGTCGATGTTGTACTTCCGAGCGTCGATGCTCGTGTTCTTGTTGAAGTTGTTGAAGTTGTTGATGTTGATGTTCACGTCGTGGCTGTGCCAATTGCAACCGCCCCAGCCGCCAGCGCCCCAAAAGAAGCCGACGCTGAACGCGAACAACACCGCACCGGGCCGCGGCGCCACGTACATCGGCGGGTAATACCAGTACGGGTAGTACCACGAGCCGTAGACCACGGTCGGCGAGTAGGTCGGCACGTAGACGACCTCCGTCTTCGTCGACTCGATGATGACGATCTGCCCGTCCTCGCTGACCTTCTGCTGCTCGCTCGACTTGAGCGTGCCGGCTTCGAGCGCCTTGCGACGCATTGTCTGCACCGTCTGCATCAGTTCGGTCTTCTGACCGAGGAACGCATCACCCAGGTCCTGCGTCCAGTCGAGGTTGTCGTTCATCTGCTTCAACACGTCCGGCAGGACGCAGAGCGACTTGACGCTCGGGTCCCACTCGTGCTGCTTCAGCGCCTCCTCCAGGGCCTTCTCCTTGAGGCTCGCGTTCTTCTGCACCCAGCGGTGCGCCTCGACGACCTCGAGCGGGTAGGTCGCGGCCATCATGATCTGCGCCAGGAGCGTGTCGGGGTGGAGCGCGATGGGCGCGACGATCTGCTCGAGTTGCTCGGCCGTGAAAGTCGTGCTCGCGGCGGCGGGCGCCTGAGCGGGCGGGTCCTTGGCCGGCGCGTCCTGCGCGTTCACGGCCGGCACGAGCGCGAGCAGCGCGAGGGTGGTGAGGGTGAGCTTCATGACCGGATCGAGCGCAATGGGCCTGGAAAACGATGGATGCGGCGCAGCATGTTGCGCGCGATTCGATGGCATTGCAACGGGGGGACGGCCGGAGGGTCGCGCGCGGCGCGGCCTTCGGCTCGAACTCGGCCGACGCCCGCCGATTTCGTACGCAGATGCGCTCAGTTCCGCCGCGTCGATCGCGCTCAGCGCGGGCGACGCCCGCAACCCAAGCGGTGTCGGCTCTCGCGGAGGAGTGGGTCGCGACGGCGGACGCACTTGCCGGAACCACGAGAGAGGCGTGGCCGAGCCCAAGGCGCACATGAGGGTGCTGCCGCATCCCTGACCCCGGGCAGACCATGGCCGGAGGACCGGCCATGGTCTGCCCGGGGTTCTAGTTTCCTCTCAGCTCCGAGCGCTTCGTGTCGCGCGGGATCCTCGCGCGGCGCGAGGACTCTCGGATGGAGTGGCTCAGCGAACGCCGGCCTCGAGGTGCTCGCGCCACGCGCGCTCGATGTCGTCCTTCGACATCGACAGCGCATCGGTCAGCGCGCCCATCGAGAGCTTCCCTTTCGCGCCCTCGCGCAGGAACCGACCGTAGTTCGCCCGCAGGGCGCCCTCGCGTCCAAAGACAAGGAAGTGCACGAGGCTGTAGGCGGCCGCGGTCATCTGCGGGCGCTTCGGGTCCGCGTTGAAGTCGTTGCCCGCGGCGTTGAAGACGCGCTCGATGGTCAATTTGTCGGCGAGCACGCGCTGGAAGTCCGCCTTGTCGATCGCGCCGATCGGGCTCCACGCGCCGAAGCGCTGCGCGGGCGCCGCCTTGGCGAACAGCTCGGCGATCCCGGTCGAGGTCCACTGCGGCACCTGCGCCGTCGCTCCAGCGCCGCGGCGCAGGGCATTGAACAACATGAGGCGCGTGAGCTCGTGCACGACCGCCGGGATGGACGGGTCCGATTCCGCCAGCACGTTCAGCCGGTTCACGCCGGGCGCGAACCAGATCGGATCGCCCTTGACCGGCGCGACCGGGAAGTCCTCAGCGCGGCCGTAGACGAAGACCTCGGGGGCTTCGTCGAACAGATAGAGCTCGAGCGGCTCCGCCAGCGTCGCGTAGAAGCGCCGGTAGTTGCGCTCGAGCGCGAGCCCGACGTCGAGCGCGAGCGAGAGCTCGAGGTCCGTGCGCAGCGTGAAGTGCGAGCACGGGATCTCGAGCGCCTCCTTCCACGACGCCTGGCGCTTCGCGAGCTCCGCGGGCGTGCGCTTCACCTTGTCGAACGGCACGCGCACCTCGTCGCGGACGCGCTGGACGTCGAGCGCCTTGCCGGCCGCCTCGTGCTTCGGGTCCGCGAGCAGCACGCGCAGCCAGAAATTGCGCGCTTCGGGCGCGAGACCGCTGTCGGCGCAGCTCTGCGCGAGCTCCGCGAAGACCGCCGCGTCGGCGCCCGCGAGATCGCGATCGAGGACCTGGGCCAGGCTGCGCTCGAGCGTGCGCACCTCGCGCACCTCCGACGGTTGCAGGACGGTGTCCTTGCTGCCTTGACGCAGCACGAGCTTGGACGGGCCGTCGAAAACCACGCGTCCTTCGAGGACCTTGCCGGTCTTCTCGAGGGTCACGCGGTCGGGACCGTCGCCGAGGAAGGGCAGCGCGAGTACGAGTGCGAGGCAGGTCGATTGCATGCGGCGCATGGTAGGCGGTCGCGCGGCGATGAGACAAGGCGCGGTCCGCTCATCCGGTCCGCACCGCCGCCACCGCGTCGAGGCGGTTCATCCGCGCGATGGGATAGAGCGCGGCGAGCAGGGCGACGGCGACCGATCCCGCGGGCACGATCGCGAGCCACGGACCCGCGCCGGCGTGCGGGATCTCGAGGCCCGACAAGCCTTCCAGCGCGCGCACGATCACCGGCGTGAGCCCCGCGCCGAGCAGCGTCCCGAGCAGGCCGCCGAAGAGACCGATCACGAGCGCCTCGCACAGCACCATTCCCGCGATCTGGCGCCGGCGCGTGCCGAGCGCCTTGAGCACGCCGAGCTCCTTCGCGCGCTCCAGCGCGGCGAGCAGTTGTCCGTTCAGCACGCCGAGCGCCGCGAGCAGCGCCGTCAGGGTCAGGATCAGGTCGAACAAGCGGAAATCGCGGTCGATGTCCGCGAGGTGGAGGGCGAGCAGGTCGCGGCCGGTCTCGTAGCGCAGCACGTTCAACTCCGGGTAGAGCTCGCGCACCGCCGTCTTGACGACGTCGGGATCCGTGCCCGGCCGCAGCGCGACGGCGCACTCGTTCACGCGCTCGACGTCGATGCAGAACGCGCGGCGCACGAAGTCGTCCGACACGACGCCGTAGATGCGCTCGTCGGGGTGCGGGAAGTAGCCGTAGGCGTCGCTGATCGCCAGCACGGTGAGGTCCTGCACGCTGCCGCTCGCGCTCCCGACGTGCACGCGGTCGCCGACGCGGTAGCCGAGGTGCTTCGCGAGGCGCTTCGAGACGATCACGCCCGTCCCCTTCGCGAACTCCGCGGCGAGCGCGGGATCCTCGCGCAGCGGGCCGAACGAACGGAGCTCGTCCGTGCGCTCGCCCAGGAGCAGGAACGGGACGTAGCTGCGCGCTCCGCCGTTCTCGAGCGCGACGAAGCCGGGGTAGCGCGCGAATTGCGCGCGCAGCTCGGCCATCGGCGCGTTGCCGAGGCCGCCGAGGTAGACCTTGTCGACGAGGCCGACCGCTGCCCACTGTTCGATTTCCGCGCGCAAGCTGCGCGTCATGCCCTTCAGGCCGACGAACGCGGCGGCGACGAGCGCGAGCGCGGCGGCGGAGACGGGCACGCGCGTGCGGCTCTCGCGGATCGAGCGCGCCGCCATGCGCCCCGAGAACATCCACAGCGCCGCGAGCGGCCGCGCGATCGCGCTCGACAGACGGTTGAAGAGTGCGGGCACGACCAGCGGCAGCACGACGAGCAGCGCGAGGAAGCCGACGCCGACGAGCACCGCGCCGACGAGCTCGCCCTGCGCCTCTCCGACGACGGGCACGATCACGAAGTAGAGCCCCGGCAGGAGTCCGACGAGCAGGAGCGCGGCGAAGAGGTGGAACCCGCGCGCGACGCCGGCGCTCCCGAGGTGCTCGTCCCCGCGCAGCGCCTGCGCGCTGCTCGTGTGCCGCGCGCGCAGGAGCGGGTAGATCGAGCCGAGCAGCGCGACGCCGACGCCCGCGGCCGTCAGCGCGCCCACTTCGCGCCACGGCACGTCGAAGAGCTCGATGCGATGCCCCGTGCCGAGCGTCGTGACGCCCAAGAGGAGCAGCCCGCGCGCGAGCGCGAGCCCGCCCGCGACGCCGACGACGGCCGCGAGCGCCGCGATGACGAGCGCTTCCGTGAGGAAGATGCGCCTGATCTGCCGTCGCGTCGCGCCGAGCGCGTCGAGCGTCGCGACCTCGCGCACGCGCTCCACGAGCGCGATCGACAACGTGTGGAAGATCACGTAGAGACCGAGCACGAGGGCCAGCAGCCCCGCCATGCGCACGCCGTTCCTGAACGCACGCTCGTCCGCCGCCGCGCCGACGAGCACGCTCTTGTTCAGGTCGTAGGAAAAGGAAGCGCCGAGGCTCGCGCGCAGCTTCTCGATGTCGACCTTGGGGTCCTGCTTCACCCAGTAGACGGGATCGAGCCGCGCGCCCTTGAAGAGCTCGCGCGCCCACGCCGAATCGATCACGAGGACGACGCCCTGCGCGCGTCGGCCGAGGTTTTCGCGCGCGAGGATGCCGACGACGGTGAAGTCGAGCTCGGGAGCGAGCTCGCCCGCCTGGCGCTCGGGCCGCTTCAGCTCGCCGTCGACGCACTGTTCCGCGGGTGGTCGGCGCGGGCGCGCGAGCAGCACGCCGTCGCCGACGGAGAGGCCGAGCGCCTCCGCGAGGCCCGTGCCGATCAGGACCTCGCGCTCCTTCGACGTGGGGTCGATCAGGCGGCCTTCGAGCAGGCGCACGGCTTCGATGCGCGCGAGCGCCGCGCCGTCGAGCGCGAACAGACGCGCGCGCGTCTTCGAGTCGCCGTCGGGCGTGCTCTCGCGCACGCGGCGCTCGCTCGTGCCCTGCGCGATCGGCACGCGCCGGCGCACGACGGCCTCGTTCTGGAACACGCTCGACACGCCCGCGACGCCGGCGGTCTTCTCGAGCTCGCCCTTGGGGTCGAGGACGCCGTCGGCGGGCCGCACCTCGAGCGCGGGTCGCCAGTCGCTCGTCCCCGGCAGCGACAGGCCGAGCAGCGTGTTGTGGTCGAGCGTGAACACGCCGACGACGGTCGCGATGCCGAGCGCGATGCCCAGCACCGAGAAGAGCGTGCGCGCGGGGCGCTGGCGCAGGCTGCGGCCCGCGATCGTGGTCGTGAGCGACATGCGGCCTCAGATGTGGAGCGCGGAGAGCGCCGCGTGCACGTCCTCGACCTTCAAGCCGGGCCCGGCGAGCTCCCGGTCGGCCGACAGCACGCCGTCGACGAGGAACAGCACCCGGTCGGCGAAGACCGCGTCGCGCGGGTTGTGCGTGACGAGCAGGAGTGCACGCCCTTCCTCGTCGCGACAGCGGCGCAGGAGCTGCATCACCTCGAGCCCCGCCTTCTGCGACAGGTTGCCCGTCGGTTCGTCGCACAAGAGCAGCGGCTGTCCGCCCGCGAGCGCGCGCGCGATCGACACGCGCTGCCTCTCGCCGCCCGACAATTGGTGCGGGACCGACCGCTCCTTGCCGGCGAGGCCGAGGCGCGCGAGCAGCTCGCGCAGGCGCGCCTCCTCGCGCTCCGGCCCCGAGCCCGCGATCGCGAGCGGCAGGCCCACGTTTTCGAGCACGGTCAAGTTCGGGAGCAGGTTGAAGAACTGGAACACGTACCCGACCGTGCGCCGCCGCAGCAGCGTGCGCTCGTCGGGCGCGAGCTTCGCGAGCGCGGCACCGCCGAGCTCGACCTCGCCCGCCGACGGCTGGTCGAGGCCCGAGATCAGATGGAGCAACGTCGACTTGCCCGACCCGCTCGGTCCCATGATGCAGACGAACTCGCCGTGCGCGACGGAGAGCGAGATGCCGCGCAGGATCGCCTGCTTCTCACCCTGGACCTCGTGGAACTTGTAGAGCTCGTTCGTGCGCGCGATCACTTCCATGCGTACCTCTCGCGCGCCAGTCTGCGGCCCCGGAGCGCGCCGTCCAACGCTCCATGCCGCGCGAGCCGCGAAACCTCGGCCGCTCGGGCGGCGTCAGCGCAACGTATAGATCTCGATGCGCGGCCCCATCCGGTCGAGCGCGAAGAGGCGCGGGATCGGCGCGGGAACGTCTTGGTAGAAACTGCTGCGCGTCCCGTCGTCGTCCCCCTGCGACGCGAACACGGGGTCGCCGCGTTCCACCGCGCCACGCCAGAGGAGCGACGAGAGCAGGATCCAGCGATTCCAGCGCGTGGCCTCGATCACCACGAAACGCGGTTTGGGGTCCGTGAGCAGCCGTTCGGCGTTGGCCGGCGCGCGCTCCGGCCCCTCGTTCACCGCCGCGGTCGGCACGTTGCGGATGCGGAGGCGCGGACCGAGCGCCGCGGGGAGCGGCCGCGCGCGCTGCAACCCCCGCCAGGCCTGGGCGCGCTTCGTCTCGGCGAGGAGCGCGTCGTCCGCGTTCGAGTAGGCGAGCGGCAGGTTGAGCTGCGGCGTCACGAGCACGTCGTCGCCCGGCTGCGCGTGCTCCACGAGCCAGTCCGCGGCCTCGTGCACGGTGTCCGGCGCGGCCGCGAGGAGGACGAAGCGTCCCTGCACGGCGACGGGGAACGCGAGCGCGAGCGCGGCGAACACGACGAACAGGCGCCTCCAAGCGAGCTCACCGCCCGCCCCGCGCGAAGCGCGCCACACGGCCCACGCGGCGAGCATCGTCATCGCGGGGTAGAGCGGGAGCCAGTAGCGCTCGTACACCCACGCGTACATCCCCCACACGAGACCGTACGGCAGCGAGTACGCCGCGAGCACGAGCACGCGTCGATCGCGCACGACGCGCCGCAGCCGGAAGAGGAGGAGCACGAGGCCGACGCACCCGAGCAGGAGCGGCACGGGGTCGTGCACGAAGACCTGGCGGAAGCCGCGGGGGAAGCCGAGGCCGTTCAGCTTGACGAGTTCGAACATGAGGCCTCCCTGCGACACGACCGTGCCGTCCAGGTTCATTTCCGCGGTCGTCGCGCCGGGGTCGGGCACTCGGCCGCCGGGCACGAACGCGGCGGCGATCGCGGCGGCGACCGCGAGCGACGAGCATGCGGCGAGCCAACGCGAGCGCGCGTTCCACGCCTTGGGCGCGAACACGTGCGCGACGACGAGCGGAGCGAGCGTGAAGCCGCCGGTCTGGAGCGTCGCGAAGGCGAGCCCCGAGCAAGCGCCGGCGCAGAGCGAGCGAGCGACGCTGGGCCGTTCCACGAGCGCGAGCGACGCGATCAGTGCGAGCAGAAGCAGGGTGAAGTGCACTGCGTGCGGACGGGCCTGCTGCGAGAACATCAGGTGGATCAGACTGGTCGCCGTGAACGCCGCCGCGAGCAGCGCGGGCCATGGATCGAGGAAGTGCCGCGCCAGGAGGAACGACAAAGGGATCGCGAGCACCGCGAAGCACGCGACGAGGAGGCGCAGTCGCAGCGTCGGCTCGGCGGCCGCGATCAGGAACTCGTCCAACGTGTTCGCGTGCTCCACGTCGACCGCCCGCGGCGCCAACGTCCCGAGGCGCGCGAGCAGCAGCGGATAGCGTCCGAACACGGCGGGCCGCGCGCCCTCGGGCGTTCCGGCTTCGAGCTCGACGAGCTGGATCACCGCGTGGTCGTCGGGCTCCGGCGACTGCGGAAGGAGCCGCTCGATCCCGTCGAAGCGCGCCCACGCGGCGAGCAGCGTCATCACGGCGAGCAGCACCCACGCGGCGGCCGGCGTCCGACCGCTGGGATCACGCTCGAGCACGTCGCGCGCGGACGCGGCGCCGTCGATCGGTCGCTCAGCGTCCATCGTGCTCGCGCTTCGCGCGTTCCCATGCGGCGACGAGCTCCACGAGCGAGAGGTCCTTCATCGGCCGGCCGAGGGCTCCCTCCATCGAACGGAAACGACCCTCGAAGCGGCGCGCGGACGCACGACACGCGCGTTCGGGATCGATGTCGAGGTACTGCGCGAGGAACGCGGACGCGAGGAGCACGTCGCCGAGCTCGTGCTCGACCTCCGCGCGTTGGTCCCGCGTCGCCGGCGCCTTCGCGTCGCGATCGAGACCGCTCGCGGCGAGGGCTTCGGCGAGCTCGCGCCGTTCCTCGTCGAGCTTGAGCACGGCTCCGCTCACGTCGGACCAGCGAAACCCCGCAGACACGGCCTTGCCGCACATGCGCGCGGCGCGATGGAGCGCGGGGAGGTTCGGGGGGACGCCGGCGAGCGCGCTCGCGTCCTCTTCCTTGCCCTGACGCTCCTCCTTCTTGATCGCCTCCCAGTTCGCGAGCACCTGTTCGGCGCCGTCGACCCGCACCTCGCCGAACACGTGCGGATGCCGACGGATCAACTTGTCGCAGACCGCGCGCCCGGCGACGGAGAGATCGAAGCGCCCGCCCTCCTCCGCGATCTTCGCGATGAGTGCCACGACCATGAGCAGATCGCCGAGTTCCTCCGCCGTCGCGCCGTCCTGCTTCGTCTCGATCGCCTCGACCGCTTCGTGCGCTTCCTCGACGAGGTGCGGCGCCATGCTGTCGACGGTCTGCTTCCGATCCCACGGACATCCGTCGGGCGCGCGCAGACGATCGACGATCTCGACGAGCCGCGCGAACGCCATGACGCGCGGATCGTGAAGGGTCTCGGGACGCGGATCGAGAGTGTGCGGCGCGGCGGGGCTCATCCCGAGAGGATACGGTCGCCGTCGCCGAGCTCCGACCCGTAGACCCCGAGTTCAACCTCGGTGGATCCGCGAACCCGTTACGGCCGCAGGCGCTCGCCCCGGGGAAGCCTCACCGCGGATCGAGCCTCTGCACGATCGAGCGCCTCGCGAAGCCCACCCCGAACGGCACCCCCACGCTGGCGCCCTTGCTGAAGACCGTCGCTCGCGCCGGGTCAACGTCCCCAGACGACAGCGAGCGCGTTGGAGGTGTTCGACGTGCCGCCGCCCGGGCAGAACAGCAGGCTGGCATCGCGGTAGTAGGCCTGATAATGCCGCGAGGCCCCGATCAAGATCAGATCGCCAAAGGCCGCGGCCCGTTCCGACAGAGCGAGTTGTCCCGGCTCGGGCGCCGAGGCGACGCCTCCCACGGCGCGAGTGAGGTAGAGCCGCTTGAGTGTCCCTCCCACGCAGCGCAGGCCGTCGCCCAGGAAGACAGGCAGGTCCATGTCGTCGCCCTGGAGGAAGAGCGTCAGCGCGGAAGGCGTTTCGTCGACGACGGTCAGCACGAACGAGTCGGCGGTGAGACTGGCTGAGCCCGTGGAGCTCAACTGCGCGCCACCCGTACTCCGCGAGTTCTCGCAACCGTGCCCAGGCGCGCCTGTGTTTCCGCACCGGCAGGCTCCGCTCGTCCCATCGCCGAAGCAGAAGGCCACCGGCGGCTGACTACCCAGGTCCCGGACGAAGACATCGTTCAGGCCGTTCGTATCCCCTGGCACGAGGGTGGGGTCGGCAGTGGTGAAGACGATGCTCCCGCCGTCGGCCGACACTGCGGGGATGCTACATGGAGAATAGACCTCCTGCCCCGTCGAGGTGAGGCTCACCCGTGCAGTCTCGTGCGTGAACGTGTCGTGGCTGAAGATGTCCCACGTGAAATCAGGATCCGCTGGAGCGAGATTGATCGCGGCGCTCACGAACACCACGGTCCGGCCGTCGAAGGACAAGGGAGACGTTCCAACTCCAGTACAACAGGCTCCGCCGCTATCTCCATCGCCCTCCAGCCCCGTCGTCGAAAGGCTCACCCGTCTCGTCTCGTTGGTCCACAGGTCGCGCAGAAAGATGTCCGACTTACCGTTGAGGTCACCGACAACGAGATTGGTCGCCCTGGATTCGAAGGTCACGAAGCGGCCATTCCCGGAAATCGACGGCCACACACAAGCAGCGTTGGCCTGCTGCCCCGCCGAACCGACGCTCGCGAGGACGACGGCTCCGGTCGACAGGTCCTTGACGAACACGTCGGTCAGGCCATTGACGTCACCCGCCACGAGATTGTCGGCGTCGCTCTCGAACACGACGTGCCGTCCGTCGTAGTCGACCACAGGAAACCGGCTCGCGTGATTCGCTTGAACACCCAGCGCATGGATACTTACGAGCACGATCTGATGGGCCTGAAGATCGTAGGCGAAGATGTCACCCACACCATTGACATCGCCGGGAACCAAGTTGTCCGAGCTCGTGGTGAAGGCGACGATCCTCCCGTCTCCAGATATCGACGGCTGCTCACTGTCTTGATTGCCCTGAATGCCCGCGTTGCTGACACTGACCCTGGTATTGAGTCCCGTCCCGAGGTCGTTCACAAACACATCTTTGCGCGCATTCGTATCTTGCACCACCAGATTGCTGGCCGTGCTCTGATACGCGAGCAGGTTGCCGTCTGCTGAAATCGATGGCCAGAAACTGGCGCCATTTGCCTGCGGCACCGCCACACCACGGCTCGCAAGGATCGTAGTACTCGACGCGCGGTCACGCACGAATACGTCGAGCTGACCGTTCGTGTCATTCGCAACGAGATTACTCGCAGCGCTATCGAATCCGATGCGCATGCCATCTGCGGAGACACTGCTATCGAAGCTGCCTCCATTGCCCGAGGCAGTCCCACCGGCGTTGATACTGACAAGGCCGGTGCTCGCCTGCGAAAGGCCAACACTTGAGATCAACAGCGCGGCAAATACCAGCAGCGCAAGCGATGCAGGGCTCGACCATGCACCCAAGGCGCCAGGAACGCGCAACGGCTCGCACGTACGGTCAGGAACGCTTCTCATCGGCTCAACCCAGCGCGCGCGGAGGGGACATCTCCGAAGTCAGCATACCAGCCCGCATGAGAAGCGGAGGATCGTTCTAGGCTTGGGGGAGGACTCGGTTGGCTCGTGACCGGTGGCACCAGCCTCCACGCCGTCAGGGGTCACTAGCGGTCGATCGGCGCCTGCACGTCGCACACCCGCGCGAGTCGGGCGAGCCGCGCGAGCGCGTCGCCGAACGCGACGATCAGCAGCAGGTGCTCGCCGACGTCCTCGGTCCGCTGCGGATCGAGGCCCGACCAGACGGGGCGCAGGTCGCCGTCGACATCGCTCGCCCGCGCTCGTTCGAGGCGCAGGGGGAGCGTCAGGAGCCATGCGGGGTGCCGCGACCATTCCCCGAGGTCGGCTTCGTCGACGAGGAGCGCGTGGTCGGCGAGTTCGCGCCCCTCGACCCCGGAGCGCGCGAGCACCCGCAGCACGCGCGGCGCGTCTTGGTGCTCGAATTCGAAGGCCAGGCCCAGGGAGCTCACGAAGCCCTCGACGAAGCTCCACACCTCCTCGGGCGGCACGTCGAGCGTGCGGTTCAGGCCGAGCGCATCCTGGACGCCGAGCAGCCGGTCGGCCTCGGACTCCACGTGCAGCGTGACTCCGACGCAGCGCGAGAACTCGTCGAGCACCTGTCGCGGCCTCGACGGCTTCGGATCGTCGGCTCCGCGCACGTGCAGACCCGCGGCGGGCACGGGGAAGAGCTCCGCCGGGTGCGTGGGCGAGCGTTGGGCCGGTGCGCCGTCGCGCTCCGTGCGCGCGGGCCATGCGGAGGCGAGGAAGGGGAGCGCGAGGAGCGCGACGGTGCATGCAGGCTTCATGGTTCACCTCTTCGAGGATCAACGCTGCACGGGCGCCGCCTCCGGAGGCTGCGCGCGGTCGAGCGCCGCGAGCGTGTCGCACACGTGCGCGAGCCACGGCGCGAAGCCGACGAGCACGAGCTCGTGTCCGTCGCCGACCGGGATCACGAGCTGTGCGTTCACGTCGGAAACCATCGGCCGCATCGAGTTCGCGAACGCGCGCGCGTCGAGGTGCTCGGCGCGCACGATGGCCTGGAGCTGGAACGCGGGATGTTCGCGCGCCCAGGCGCCGAGCCGAGACGGCTCGACTTGGAGCAGGTTCGCCCGCGCGCCGCGCGCGTTCGGCCCGTCCATCGCGACGAGGCGCAGGATGCGCGGCGTTCGCGCGCTCGCGATCGAGAGCGCGTAGCCGTGCTGCACGAGCAGCGTTTCGACGAACCGGTGCACGTCGCGGGCGGAGACACCTTGTGCGCGGTCGAGACCGGCCGCGGTCGCATCGATCCGCGCCCGCGTGTCGCGATCGGCGAGCACGGTCCACTCCGTCGACGCGGCGAAGTCGTCGACGAGCCGGCCGAGCGATGCGTCCGCGGCGAGCGCGAGACCCTGCCGCGGGGCGGGAAAGAGCTCCTCCATGAGTTCGACGGCCGGATCCACGTGCTCCGCGGGCCGCGCGGGGCTTCCGCACGCCGCGAGCAGGAGAAGGAGCGCGGAGCAGGCCCCGCACCGTGCTTCACGCTGCATGGTTCACTTCCCCGCCGCGCCGGGACGGACCTGCACCGCCGGGTTGGGCACGCCGCCTTCGAGCGTCGACAGGTCGTCGATCGTGTGCAAGAGGCGCACGAGGCCCGCGACGTTGGGCGCGAAGCCCGTGATGATCAACGAGCTCTGCCCGACCGGGATGATCTGCTGCGTGTTCGCGTCGGTGAACAGCGTGCGCATCGAGTTCGACAGCGTGCGCACGTCGGTCTTGGGCAGGCTGATCGTCGTCGTGACGAGCGTCGCGGGGTGGTCCTCGAGCACCCTCAGGTCCTTCTCGTCGACCATCAGCGCGTCGTTGCGCACCTGCGGGCCGCCGCGACCGCCACCGGCCTGGAGCGACTGCACCATCCAGATGCGCGGATCCCTGTTCGACAACCGGATGAAGACGAAGTCGTGCGCGATGAGCAGCGTCTCGACGATGCGGTACACCTCCGACGCCGGCACCTGGATCGATCGGTTGAGGCCGAGGCGCGTCTGCTTCAGGACGCCCTCCGTATCCTTCGTCACCTGCAGCGTGATGCCCGTGACGCGCGTGAAATCGTCGAGCAGCTTCGGGAACGTCGTCGCCTCGTCCGCGTCGCCCTTCCCCGGCACGACGGTGATCGTGAGCCCCTCCTTCGGCGGCGGGAACATCGCGGCGAAATCGACCTGCGGCGTCGTGTCGAGCGCGACGGGCGGGGACGCGGGCGCGAGGAAGGTGCTCGTGACGATGAAGAGTGCGGCAATGGGTTGCATGGGTCCTCCTTGGAAGTCGAACGGCGCGCGCGTCGCGGCGGGGACTAGCGTCCTCGATCCCACGCGGTCACGCCCCACTCCCCCACCGACGTCGATGCGGGTTCAGCCTTCCCGAGGATTCCCCGCGTACTCGATCGGATCGACGACGCCCGCCTGCCGAAAACCCTCCAACCGGAGCCGGCACGCGTCGCACCGTCCGCACGCATACGGAGTCAGGTGACTTTCTCCCCGATTCGCCTCGCCCGTACGCACCGCTCCCCCGGGTCCGCGCTACTCGGGGAGAAAGTCCCCTGACTCCGTACACGGGTCGTAGCACGTGTGCGTCAGCGCGAAGTCGACCCCGAGCTCCATCCCGCGGCGCACGATGTCGGCCTTCCCGAGGTGGAGCAGCGGCGCGCGCACGTGGAAGCGTTCGCCGCGCTCCGTGCCGGCCGCGGTGGCGACGTGGGCGAGCTCCTCGAACGCGCGCAGGAACTCCGGCCGGCAGTCGGGGTAGCCCGAGTAGTCGACGGCGTTGACGCCGAGCCACAGCTCGCGCGCGCCGAGCGTCTCGGCCCAGCCCAGCGCGACCGCGAGGAACACCGTGTTGCGCGCGGGGACGTAGGTCGGCGGAACACCGCGGCCGATCGTCCCGCGATCGCGGTCCTTCGGCACGGCGAGCGCGTCTGTCAACGCGGAGCCGCCGAGCGCGGACAGGTCGACCTTCACCACGCGGTGCTCGCGCGCGCCGAGCGCTCGAGCGACGCGCGCGGCGGCGTCGAGCTCGTGCCGATGCCGCTGTCCGTAGTCGAACGAGAGCGCGAACACCTCCCGCCCCGCCGCGCGCGCCTCGGCGAGCGTGACGGCGGAGTCCTGGCCTCCCGACAAGAGACAGACGGCGCGCGGAGTGGAGCTCACGCGGGTAGTGTACGGCTCCCCGCGTCGGCCGACTCCCTCGCGACTGCGTTCAGTGGCCGCTGGAAGCGGCGCCCCGGCCGATGCGCGCGGACTGGATGAACTCCTTCAGCATCTGGGCCATCTCGCGCGCGTCGAGCGCTCCCTGTCGGACGAGCACTTCGCCGAGCGGCGGGAAGCTGTTGCGCTGGAGCTCGAGCAGCCGTGTTCGCGTCGCTTCGTCCACGAACCCCAGGGCGACGGCGACGTCGCCGAAGTGCGTTCCGTTCGCGCCGCCGTGCTTGAGCGCGTCGAGCACCTCGAGCACCGCCTCCACGGTCATGACCTCATGCTCGACGGCGAGCCGGCCGAGGAAGGGCATCGATCGGCGCTGCTCGTCGAGCGCGTCGAGGATCTGGTGCGGCGTGATCGCGCCTTCCTGGATGAGGAACTGTCCGAAGTGCATGGCCGAAGCGTCCGTGGGCCGGGGTCGTCGCGACGTGGGTGCAGGAACCATCGGAGCGCGAGCGTGGGAGCGGTTGAGCCCAAGTCCCGAGATTCACGGCCCGGCGTACTCTCGAATTCGAGCTCCGCATCTCCGCGCACACCGCGTGTCCCCTGCCGCGGCGCGCACCGAGCGGGTAGCGCGCGTCGACGACCAGGCTCCGCTGGGTCGCGGCCATCGCGGCGAGCGCCGCGGGTGTGCGCGCATCGTGCGGCCGGGCGGGAGCACCCGCCTGGACGCGCGCGGCGCGAGCCGTCCTTGCCCGGAGGCGCGCGTCCTCTACAGTAGCGGTCGCTCGATCGCGAACCGACCGCCCCGCGGCGCGGGAGTCGAGCTCCACCGGATCGCCGACGGCCGCGCCGTCGCGCGCTAGCTCACGAAGACGGACCCAACGTGCCCGAAGCCACCAAGGAACAGATTCTCGACGCCCTGCGGCAGATCCAGGACCCCGATCTCCATCAGGACATCGTCACGCTCGGCTTCGTCACGCAGCACGCGATCTGCGACGGCCTCGTGAAGGTCACGATCAACCTGACGACGCCCGCGTGTCCGGTGAAGGACCAGATGCGCGAGCAGGCGGAGAAGCTCCTGCGCGCGCTCCCCGGCGTGAAGACGGTGAACGTCGAGATGACCGCGGTCGCGAAGGCGCCCGTGCAGCGCCAGATCGCGCCCGACATCCAGCACATCGTCGCGATCTCGAGCGGCAAGGGCGGCGTCGGCAAGAGCACGGTGTCCGTGAACCTCGCGTGCGCGCTCGCGAAGACCGGCGCGAAGGTCGGCCTCGTCGACTGCGACGTCTACGGCCCCGACGTCCCGATGATGATGGGCCTCTCGGGCGACGTGCAGCAGTTCGCCGGCAAGCTCCTCCCGAAGGAGCGCCACGGCGTGCGCACGATGTCGATCGGGTACCTGCTCGCCGAGGAGAAGCCCGTGATGTGGCGCGGGCCGATGGTGCACAAGCTCATCGAGCAGTTCCTCTCCGACGTGTTCTGGGGCCCGCTCGACTATCTGCTCGTGGACATGCCGCCGGGCACGGGCGACGCGCAGATCTCGCTCGCGCAGATCGTGCCGCTCAGCGGTGCGGTGCTCGTGACGACGCCGCAGAACGTCTCGACCTTCGACGTCGGCAAGGCGATCGGGATGTTCAAGCAGGTGAACGTCGAGTTGCTCGGCCTCGTCGAGAACATGGCCGGGTTCGCGATCGAGGGCCGTGTCGAGGGTGCGCGCGCCGGGACGAAGGTGCGCCTCGACGCAGGTGGAACGCCGATCGAGCTCGCCACCGACGCGAACGGCCGCTTCGCCACCGTCGTCGACGTGTTCGGCAAGGGCGGCGCGGAGCGCCTCGCCGCGCGTCACGGGTGCCCGGTGCTCGGACAGGTGCCGCTGAACCCGCTCGTACGCATAGGCGGCGATGCCGGCGATCCGATCGTCGTGACCGAGCCCGATTCGCTCGTCGCGCGCCGTTTCCAGGAGATCGCGGGCCGCCTCGTGCAGCGCATCGCGATCAAGTCGCACCAGGCGCTGCCCATCCTCCAATAGCCGGCCACGAAAGCGCGCCGTGCAACGCCTGATCGACGGAGTCCACCGGTTCCAAAGCGACGAATTCGGGCGCTATCAGGAGCTCTTCCAGCGCCTGTCGCGCGACGGCCAGAACCCGCACACGCTCTTCATCACGTGCTCCGACTCGCGCGTGCTCGCCGAGCTGATCACGCACAGCCGCCCCGGCGACCTCTTCGTGGTGAAGAACGTCGGCAACATCGTGCCGCACGCGAAGGACCAGGACTCGTCCTCGACGTCGGCGGCGATCGAGTTCGCGGTGGAAGTGCTCGGCGTCTCCGACGTCGTCGTCTGCGGACACTCGCAGTGCGGCGCGATGGAGGCGCTCGTGAACGACGTGCCCACGGCGCGGAACCTGGAGCACGTCCAGCGTTGGCTGGAGCTCGCCGCGCCCGTCCGCGAGGTCGTGCGGACGAAGTACGCGCATATCGACGATCGAACCGAGCGCGCGACGGCCGCGGCGGAGGAGAACGTGCTCTTCGGCCTCGAAAACCTGCATTCCCACGGGTGCGTGCAGCACCGCCTCGCCGAGGGCCGCCTGCGCCTGCACGGCTGGTTCTTCAAGATCGCGACGGCCGAGCTCTTCGCCTACGACCCGCGCACGGGCCAATTCGCGCAACGCATCGGCGGCCGCGGCTTCGACTCGGGCGAGGCGAGCTGAGCGCACGGAGCTTGCCGACCTCCTTCGGGCGCGCGCTAGGATGGCGCGCGATGACGCTCGCGATCGTCGCCGGGATCCTCGCCGCCGCGCCTGTGCCGGTTTCCTCGCCCGCGCCGAAGCTCGTGCGCTTCACTTGTGACGAACGCGTCGCCGCGCGGCGCGCGGAGCGAGCGTGGAGCGCCGCCGCGGTCGTGGACGAACTCGCGCACGGGTGGAACGTCGTCGTGCGGGAGGCGTGCGAGCACGCGGAGGAGTTCGAGCGGCTCGTCGGCGAGCGCGGCGTGCTCGCGGCGTGCGTGCTCGATTCGAGCGGCGGGGTGATCGGCATCCTGCGCGGTCCGGCCGAGGCGGAGCGCTGCGCGGACTTCCTGGCGGCGTGTCGCGCCGAAACGGGGCGGGAGAGCGAGCTCCTCGCACGCATCGACGCGCGCATCGCACTCGGCGCCTGGAGCGCGGCGCGGGCGGAGCTCCGCTGCCTCGTCGGGCCGCAGCGCGCGGACACGCGCCTCGGTTTCGAGCGCGCGAGCCTGCTCGAACGGCGCGCGCGGACTGAAGTGCTCCAAGGCGACGTCGCGAGCGCGTCGTGTTCGCTCGACGAGGCGCGCCGCGCGGGGATCGATGCCGTGCCCGTCGGCCGAACACGCGCGGCGGTCACCGCGACTTGGATCGCGCTCGCCGCGCGGCGCGTCGGCGAGGCGCGTGAACGACTCCCGCGCGTGCTCGCCGCGCTCGAGGACGCGCCGTGCGAGCGCGCGGCGCTCCTCGGCATCGCCGACATGCTGCACGAGTGCGGCGCGGACGGGCTCGCGCTCGACGTCTGCGCCGCGCTCGAAACCACGAAGCTCACGGCGGACACGCGGCGCTCGATCGCCGCTCTGCGGGAGCACGTCCTCCTCGGAACGAACGGTCACGACCATTGAGGCCCCCACCGCCATGCGCTTCCTCCGATTCCTCCAGATAACGTCGCTCTTCCTCATCTCCTCGTTCGCCGCGAGTTGCAAGCCCGCCGGCGCGAGCGCGCTCGAAACCGGCGACGATCCGATCGTGCTCGGCACGGGTGCCCACCAATACCGTTGGGTGAGGAATTGGGGCGCGCTCGACGGCGGCAAGGACCTCGGCAACACGCACGGATGCGTCGCGCACGACGCGGCGGGCCGTATCTACGTGAACACGGACACCGAGAACGCCGTAATGGTGTTCGACGCCGCGGGCAAGCTCTTGAAGACGTGGGGCAGGGAGTTCGCGGGCGGAATGCACGGCATGCAGATCGTGAAGGAGGGCGAGAAGGAGTTCCTCTACGCCGTCCACACGTCCAGGCACGAAGTATTGAAGTGCACGCTCGACGGTGAAGTGCAATGGACCGTCGGCTGGCCCGCGACGTCGGGCGTCTACGAGAAGAAGGAGCAATACAATCCGACGAGCATCGCGGTGCTCCCGGACGGCGCCTTCTTCGTCGCGGACGGCTACGGCCTCTCGTGGATCCACAAGTACGACAAGGACCACCAGTACGTGAAGTCGTTCGCGGGACCCGGCACGGAACCGGGCCAGTGCCGCACGCCGCACGGGCTCCTGCTCGACACGCGCGTGACGCCGCCGGTGCTCTTGGTCGCCGACCGCGAGAACGGACGCTTGCAGACGTTCGATCTCGACGGAAAGCACCTCTCCGTGATCAGCGGCATGCTGCGGCGTCCGTGCCACATGCATTTGCGCGGGAAGGACCTCGTCGTCGCCGACCTCGCGGGCCGCGTCACGATCTTGAACGAGAAGAACGAGCTCGTGTGCCACCTCGGCGACCAGCCCGACGAGGCGCTGCGCGCGCAGAACGGCGTCGCGAAGGACAAGTGGAAGGACGGCGTCTTCCTGTCGCCGCACTGCGCGGAGTGGGACGCGAAGGGCGACCTCTACGTCCTCGATTGGAACGCGCTCGGCCGCGTGTCGAAGCTCGAGCGCGTGAAGTGAACCGCGGCGGACGCGGGGCGCGCTCGTTGCGACGAGCGAGCGCCGCCGTCAGCGCGCGGCGACGCGTTGCCAGCAGAGGAGGCACGCGAGGTAGGCCCGCGCGGACGGCTCGCGTACATCGCTCGGCCAGTTCGCGATGGCCGTCGCGGCCCGCTTCGCGCACGCCTCGGCGGAGCGCCGCAAGACACGCGTCGTCGAGTCGTAGTCCGCGACGTGACGCTGGCGCTGGAGGTCGAGGAACGCGTCCGCCATGCCGAGCACGTCTTGGTGCAGAGCCGCGTCCGGAGCCAGCCGCTGCACGCTCGGCGGCAGTCGGCTCCAGCCGCGCTGGAAAGCCTTGGCAACCTCGGCCATCTCACCGTGCTTGAAGCAGCGTATGAGGAGCTCTCTGTGGGCCGCACTGCCCCGCCCTCGCCCCGCCTGCAGCCGCGCCGCTTCCCCGACGAGGAAATGAAACACGGCGTAGTACGACGCGCTGATCGAACGGCGCACGCTCGCCTGCAGCGGTCGCCGCGGTTCGAGCGTCGCGAGAAGCTGAGCCTGATCCAGGAGCTGCGCGTACAGCGGCCTCGATCGCGTCGGGGTCGCCGTCACTCCTCGAGCTCCGAGCGACGGCGGAATTCCACGTAGGGATAGGGCGGATCGTCGAGCGTCCGCACCCGAGCATGGATCCGGTCGTAGATCGGACGCAGTCGGTTCCAGGTGAGGTCCGACTCTGGAGCACGATCGTCCAGCACGACGTACACCAGCAGCTCCTCCTCGCCGAGGTGGTCGATGAACGGCCGAGCGATGATGTCGACCACGCGCGGCTTCCTGGGAAGCTCGAGCAGGTTCGGCGCCAAGAAGCGGCGCCATTCTGAAGCAGAGACCATGAGCCGAGTCTGGATCGGACCGCGCAAGGCGTCAACCTGTGGAGAACGCGCGGGTGTGAACGCCGTCGACGAGCCTGGGGAATCGGTGGAGTCGACACTCGGGCGCGGCCGCGCGGGTGGCGCTCGGAGTATGTCGAGCAGGCCCGTCCCCGTCATGGAGGCAGTTTCGAGGCTCCGCTTTCGCCACTTCGGACCCCCTCGCGTTCTACTGTTCGCGGCCCCTTCCTCCACTCGCCATGCACTGGATCTGGATCACCCTCGTCGCCCTCGCGTTGCTCGTGCTCATCGTCTACCTCATCGGCCTCCGTGTGCCGCGCGCGCACTCGGCGACCCGCTCGATCGTCGTCCAGCGCTCGCCCGACGAGATCTGGGGCGTGATCAGCGACTTCGCGAACTACCCGAAGTGGCGCCGCGCGATGAAGGGCATCGAACGGATGGCCGATCGCGAGGGCAAGCCGGTGTGGGCCGAGACCTCGAGCTTCGGGAAGATCCCGTACGTCGTCGATCTCTCGCGCGCGCCGAACGAGCTCGTCACCGTCATCGCGAGCGAGAAATTGCCTTTCGCCGGCCGCTGGACGTACTCGATCACGCCGGTCGAAGGCGGGACGCGCGTCGCCATCACGGAGGACGGCGAGATCAAGCCGCCGATCTTCCGCGCGCTCGCGCGCTTCGTGTTCGGGTACACGGGCACGATGGACGTCGTGCTGAAGGACCTCGCGAAGCACTTCGGCGAGGACGCGCGGCCGGCGTGATCCGGGAATGGATCAGCTCGACTGCACCGCGCGTTCGAGAGCCTTGCGCCGCAGCGCGCGGGACGACGCCAGCAGCACGACGGCACCGACGAACGCGGCCATCGACCAGGAGAGGAAGTCGAAGTCGTACGACGAGCTGTGGACCACGCACTTCCCTTCACCGTCGAGCCCGTCCGAGGAGGTGCGCTCGTGGCGGAACAGCGGCGAGGAGTCCACGCCGACGGTCCATCGTTCCGATCGTCGCGCCGGATCACCTTGGACGACGTAGGACGGACAGACCCCGATCACGAGCAGCACGATGCCGGCGATGCGCAGGAGGCGCGCGATCCAGGCGGAGGGGGTGAAAAGGCTCATCGGGAGAAGCACTGATGGAAGAAGTCGATCGCCTCGGCCCACGTCGCGTCGGCGGCAGCCGGGTCGTAGCGCGCGCCCTCGTCGCGCATGAAGGCGTGCTCGGCGGCGTGGTGGCGAACGCATGCGCGCTTGCCGAGCCGTACGAGCCCGCGCTGGATCACATCGCGCCCTTCGAGCGGCACGTGCGGGTCGCGCTCGCCGAACACGACGAGGACGTCGCCGCGGAGCGTGTGGAGCTCGGCGAGCGTGCCCGCATCGGCGTCGGCGCCGAGCTTGCCGTCGTGCACGCCCGTCGGATAGCACGCGACTGTCGCGCGCACGCGCGCATCGAGCGCGGCGCGCAACGCGAGGTGGCCGCCGATGCAGAACCCCATCGCTCCAAGCGCTCCTGGAACGACGCGCGCATCGCGCTCCAGGAAGTCGAGCATGGCTTCGCGGTCGCGATCGTGCTCCGCGACCGTCGTGCGCCGCGCGTCGGCGAGCCCGCGCTCGCGGCCCGCGTCGTCGTACTCGATCACGGTCCCCGGCGGCTCGACGCGGTGGAAGATCTCCGGCGCCGCGACGACGAAGCCGTGACCGGCGAGACGCTCCATCGAGCGGCGGATCGGCGCGGTGAGCTGGAAGATCTCGGAGTAGAGGAGGATCCCAGGGAACCGGTTCGCGCTCGTCGGCTCCGCGACACGCACGCGCATGGGCCGCCCGTCGACCTGGAGCTCGAGCTCGCGCGTGGTGATCTGCATGCAAGGGGCTCGGAAGTCGGCGCGGAGCGCGTTCAATCCCGCCGCACCGCCGCCAGGATGCACCGCGTCGCGTGGCTCTTGTTCAGCGTGTAGAAGTGCAATCCCGGCGCGCCGCCTTCGAGGAGCTTCCTGCACTGGCGGATCGCATGCTCGATGCCCGTGGCCATCACGAGCGCGGGGTCGTCCTGAACGCGACGCAGGCGCTCGAGGAGCTCGCGCGGGATCGACGCGCCGCACATCTGCGTGAAGCGCTCGCACTGCGCGACGTTCGTGATCGGCATGATGCCGGGCAGGATCGGGACCTGGATCCCAGCGCGGCGCGCGGCGTCGACGAAGGCCCAGTAGTGCTCGTTGTCGAAGAAGAGCTGCGAGATGAGGAACTGCGCGCCCTGCTCGACCTTGTGGCGCGTCCAGTGCAGGTCCTCGACGGCGTTCTTCGACTCGAGGTGCTTCTCGGGGTAGCACGCGCCGCCGATGTCGACGTCGGCGCGGCTCTTCAAGTACCCGATGAGCTCGCTCGCGTGCGCGAAGCCGCCGGGGACGGCCTGGAACGCGCCGCTCGGGTCCTTCGGCGGATCGCCGCGCAGCGCGAGGATGTTCTCGATGCCGCTCGCGCGCAGCCGATCGACCGTCGAAGCGATCTCCTTCTGCGTCGAGCCGACGCAGGTCAGGTGCGCCATCGTCGTGAGCCCGAGCTCGCTCTGGATGCGCGTCACGACCTCGATCGTCCGGTCGCGCGTGCCGCCGCCCGCGCCGTAGGTCACCGAGACGAAGTCCGGCGCCCACGCCGACTTCAAGTCCGCGACCGCCGCCATCAGATGGCGCGCGCCGTCGTCCGTCTTGGGCGGGAAGAACTCGAAGCTGAAGATCGGCCGATAGCGGCCGTGCATCTGACTGATTCGCACGCGCGGGGCTCCGTGAGGTGAGCCGGGGAGCATACGAGCCGCGTGCTCGACCCGCACGCGCGGCGTGTCAACTCGCGGGGCCGCTCGTGCGATCCGCGAGCACGGGCAGGTACGCCTTCCACGGGCCGACGTCCCGCGCGTGGCGCTTCGCCATCACGCGCGCGATCTGTGCCACGTGGCCGAGGTCGTGCACGACCCACGTCGCGAGGAGCTGACGCAGCGTCACCGGGCCGAACACGGGGTGCCGGCCGCGCCGGTCGAGGTCCGCCGGCGTGATCCCGAGGCGGTCCAAGCGCGCGAGACTCGCCGCGCGCTCCTCGCGAAACGTCTCGAGGAGCTCCCCCACCTCGCCCGCGCATTGCGCCTCGCGCACGAACGGATCGAACGGAAGCCGCTCGCCGTGTTCGAGGAGGCGCTCGACGCGCGGCATCCAGTCCGTTCGTTCGCCGTGGATCAGGTGTTCGAGCACGACCCGCACGCTCCAGGTGCCGGGACCTTCGGTGCAGTCGAACCACGCGGACGCCAGTCCGTCGAGCCACGGCGCGAGCAGCGCGGGCGTGCGCTCGAGCAAACGGCGCGTTTCGTCGAAGTCGAAGGCCGGAGGAGCGCTCAGGGACGGCTCACGGCTTCTCGCGGATGGCCTCGAACCGCGCGCGCCACTTGTCGGGCATGGCCATGCTCTTCATGGTGTCGAGCTCGACGCACACGGTCGTCTGCCGCGCCTCGACGCACACGGCACCGTCGAGTTCGAACACATAGCGCAGCCCGAGCGAGCTCCGCCCGAGCTGGAAGCACGTCACGCGCACGATCGGCCGGTCGCCGAAGCGCAGCGGCCGTTGGAAGTCGACCTCACTGTGCGCGAGCGGGAACCCGATCTTCTGATCGCAGAGGATGCGGTAGTAGCGTTCGCCGACGTGCTGCTCCCACAGTTCCTCGAACACGTCGTGCAAGTAGTCGTAGATGCGCGGGAAGTACGCGATGCCCGCGGGGTCGACGTGCCCGAAGCGAACTTGGATGAGGGTCGTGAAGGCGCTCATGGGTGGCGGAGCACGATAGAGTTCGCGGCCCGCAGTCCGCCATGGGGCCGCCCCGCGAAAGCGCTCGTCGAGCGGCCGCGGAGTCCCCGCCCTCCGACGACGGAGGCGGTGGCCACGGTCAGCCCCCGAAGAGGTCCGGCCAGGTCTCGCGCGCGAGATCGACGACGATCCCGGCCAGGCTGTCGACGAGCTCCCGCCCCTCCTCGGCGCTCGCGGCGCGTGGGTCGCCGCAGTAGGCCTCGCCGGCGCCGGCCTCGACGAACGTCGTCACGCCCGACTTCATCTTGGAGATCAGGTCGATGCGCACCGGAGCAAGGGACGGGAGCAACGGCCGCCGAACCGTGTCCGGCGCCGCGTGGAGCACGATGCTCGTCTCGTAGCGCCCCGCGTGGCAGTCCCCGCTGACGAACTCCTCCCCCAGGCGCTCGGCGAAGCGCCGCCGCGTGACGTCGGCGAACACGGCCTGCGCGCGCTGCTCCGTCCGCTCGGCGTGGTCGAGCACGACGCCGCGCAGGACCTGGACGTGCGCGGGCTCGAGGTGCCCATTGACGAGCACGATTTGGCGCACGCCTTCCTGCTCGAGCGCGTTGATCACATCCTCGACGAGCGCCCAGAGCGTGCCCGGACGCAGCGTGATCCGGCCCGCGAAGCCCTGCGTGTAGTTCGTGACCCCGTACGCGATCGGCGGGAGCACGACGGCGCGCGTTCCAAGCTCCTCGAGCTTCTGCGCGGCGCGGTTCGACTGCGCGAGCGCGATGGTCACGTCGGTGTCGAGCGGCAGATGCGGACCATGGGGCTCGGTGCTCCCGATCGGAAGGAGCGCGATCGTGCGCGGGGCGAGCAGAGACTTGGCCTCGGGGGTGGTGCGGAGAGCGAGGTCGTGCATGCGGCGCGGCATTCTGGCCTAAGCCTACGGCGCGAAGAGGAACGGAGGTCGAAACTCGCGCGGAGCAAGGTCCACGCTCCTCCCGACCTCGAACCCTTCTGGGAGCAGCGCGACGCCCAACACCAGCTCGCGTTTCCCAGGAGCTTGGATTCCCAAAACGCGGAAGAAGAAATTCCGGCCCGCTTGCGACAGGTCGGCAAGTCGCTAGGCCACGCCTACATCCACGATGGCGCATTCAGCGCAAGGGAAGCTGCATTGGATTTGTGGCGCGCGACGGCACGGGATGACTGCGACGACATGGCGCGCGGTCGCGGGATCGTCGGCTCGCCCGCGACAGCGACCCGCGACAGCGTGATTGCGAACTCGATGTGATCGCACGAGCGCCTTGCGCGCCATGCCAAATCGCATCTGAGCCGCTGCGTGCGTACCGCGCCGAGAGTCGTGCGTGTACCGCGCTTCTACCGCTCCCGGGTGCTTGTCGCGCACGAAGCACCTCCCTAGAGTCCGGCGCAGGACGCCGTGCTTCGCGCGGCGTGGTCACAACAAGAGTGAACTGGACTCGAATCGCGGTGGGGAGACCGCAGGACCAGGGAACGAGGAGGAGACGGAGCGTTACGCTCGGACTGCTCGACGCAGGGCACCGGTCACGGTGATCTGCGCGGTCCGCGGCGCGCGCGATCGACCCTCGCCCCACGACGATCCTGCGCAAGCTCTCGACGCGCAGCGAGAGGAGCAACCGGGATATGCATGCATCATCGTTGAGCCGAGGATCCGTCCTCGCGTGTCTGATCTCCATCCTGGGGTTGTCGACGGCGAGTTCGGCAGCTCCGCAGGTGATCCCCATTCCGGGAGGAACGGTCACCAAGGCGCCTGGCCCGCTCGGTGCGCGGGGGTCCATGTCGTCGCTGGTCGTTGGCGGCGGCAACGACTGCGCGACCCCAGATGCCCTGCCTGCCCTCGACGTCAATGGTGAGTTGTTCGTGGCGTTCGACACCGCCGCTGCAACCCAGCAGGCGACCCAGGGACAAAACTCGGGCTGCGGCGCCATCGGACGAGACGTCTGGTTCGCGTGGACTGCCCCCGCGCGGGCCGGCATCGCGACCATCGACGCCTGCGCGACCACGACGCCGACGGCCCTCGACACGGTCATCGCGGTCTACGCGGGGACCGCTTGCCCCCTAGCCACGGCAGCGATCACCTGCAACGACAACACCTGTGGAAGCAGATCGAGGGTGAGCTTCGGCTTCACGGCGGGGCAGCAGTTCTTGATCCAGCTCGGTCAGCCGGGAAATACCCCCACCGGCGGCCAGGGAACACTCCACCTGACCATCTGCCAGCGCAATCGAGCGGGTTGCGGAAGCCTCCTCGTCTACCCGGAGTGGAACAACAGCCCGGGTGAGAAGACGCTCTATACGATCACCCACGCCGTAGCTGATACGACCGTTCACATGCAAAATGTGATCGTCGAGGTGGTCTACGTTCGAAAGTCGACCTGCGGGGAGAACAACTTCACACTCACGCTGACCCCCTACGACACGATATCCCACATCACGAACCTGCAGAACCCGAACGTCGACACCGGGTTCATCTATGCGTTTGCGAAGAACTGCACGATCGCTGCCCTGGACAACACCTGTCCGATCGTGTTCAACAGCCTGATCGGCATGGAGACCTTGATCGATGGAATCCAGACCTTCGATTACTCGATCAACGCCATCTCCTTCCGTGGACTTGGCGCCGAGCTCTCCCTCAACGACGACGGCATTCGGCCCGGCATCCGCGAACTGGACGACTCCAAGGAGTACGAGGGTGCGCCCAACCAGATCTTGATCCCGCGCTTCCTGGGTCAGGACGACGCCCCGCCCGCCGCGGCAACCAACAATATCAACAGCGACATCATCCTTCTGTCGCTCTCCACTCCCGGCCCCATCACGCTCGCGATCAGCGTGAATTCGACCAATGGCACGAGCTTCGTCTGCCAGTCGGATTCGAAGACATTCTCCTGCTGGGACAAGCGCCCCCTCAGAGATCTGTCGGCCTTCACGCTCAACAGCAGTTTGGTTGGCTTCACCAACAACGACTTGAAGGGATTCCCCCCGACGGTTCCCCCGCCCCCGACTCCCACGATCCGCACCGGCTGGATCTCGCTCGACGCGACGACCCCGGACGTGGCGTTCTATGCCGTCCTCGTCGAAAAGGCGGGCGCGGGAACCCCACAGGCCGCAGCTGACCTTCCTTTCGAGCAATGTTCGCAGGGTGACGGCCGCTTGCGGCCCATCCAGTGAGGTCCTTCCCTCGACTCCCATCGCCAAGACACACCCTCGAAACACCATGAAGAACCTCATGAACCAACTGCAGCTCGGCGCGCTTCCCCTCGTCTTCGCCGCGGCGCTCACGGCGCCCGCGATCGCAGATGGACGAAACCCCTCGAGCCTGTTGCTCTTCCCCCAGTTCCGACATTCAGCGGCTACGAGTTCGACGACGCTGCCGCCGATCAACACCGTCATCACCATCACGAATACGCATCCGACGCAGTCCGCGTTCGTGCACATCGTGATGATCAATGCCGTCACGTGCAACCACGCGGATTGGCCCACCCAGACCATTCCGCAGTGTGGCAGCTACTCCATCCTGAGCAGCCAGCTCTTTCCACCCATCACTACGGGCGAGGAAGGCTACCTGTACGCCTACGCCGTCCAAAGCGCGAACCCCGGCGTTCCTGCGGTCTCGTTCAACTTCCTGATCGGGGACTGCATGGTCGTGGACGGTATCAACGCCCCGTCGGCCGGGATCATCACGAACTACTCGATCGACCCGGTGGGCTTCGCCGCCGTGAATCCCGTGCTGAATGCGCCGCTCGGTTTCTCACCGCCGGCCTTTCCGCAACTGGATGGGATCGTGTACTCGAAAGCGCCGGCGCGGATCCTGATCCCTCGCTTCATGGGGCAAGACACGGCACCCGACCCCATCGTCAACAGCAGCGACCTCGTTCTGTTGAGCTTGGCGGGGACGACGACGACCACGTCAACGCCCTCCAACATCCAGACGCTCGTCGACCTGCTCGTCTTCAATGACAACGAGGAGGCCTTCTCTGCTCAGTACCAATTCCGCTGCTGGAAGCGCGATTCCCTGCTGAACATCAACGGGATCTTCGCGGAGCGATTCCTGAGGGACTTCACCAACGACAACCCGAACGAGATCCGGCTCACGACCGCGGGGACCACGAAGGAAGCCGGCTGGATGTTCCTCGAAGGCAACAACGCATTCTCGACCAGCGAGAACATCTCCAGCCCCGCCATCATGGCGTTCCTGATCGAGAACACGACCTCTGGTGGAGTCACCAAGACGGGTGCCGAGCTCCCGTTCTTCATCGGCGAGCGCACCGGGCGAATCGCCCCCTGACTTGCAACGCCGTGTCGGGCTCGCCCCGACCGGTGGGTACGGGAAACTGGCAGCAGCGAGGCGTCTCACGACGCCTCGCTGCGTTTCCTCCGCACGTGTCAGCGCGACCGCGCCGCGAGCTCGGCCTTGAGCACCTTGCGCGCGACCTTGCCGCGGTCGTTCTTCGGCAGGCTCTCGCGCCATTCGAACCAGCGCGGGTACTTGTAGGGCGCGAGGCGGGACTTCACATGCGCCTTGAGCGCACTGGCCGTCGACTCGTCGCCCTTCCAGCCGTTCTGCAGCACGACCAGCGCGAGCGGCTTGACGAGCTGCTCCTCGTCCTCGTGCCCGAGCACGCACACCTCGGCGACCGCGGGGTGCGCCAGGAGCACGTTTTCGATCTCGAGCGGCGAGACCCAGATGCCGCTCACCTTGAGCAGGTCGTCGTCGCGGCCCTCGTAGGTGTAGTAGCCCTGCGCGTCGCGGCGGAACACGTCGGCGGTGGTGCACCACTCGCCCTGAAACGTCTCGCGCGACTTCGCTTTGTCGGCCCAGTAGCACAACGCCGTCGACCCGCCGCGGATGCGCAATCGGCCCGGCTCGCCGTCGGGCACGGACCGGCCCTCGGGGTCGACGATTTCGGCCTCGTAGCCGGGCACGATGCGGCCGAGGCTCCCGAGCTTCACGTCGCCGGGGTAGTTCGAAATGTAGATGTGAAACATCTCGGCCGAGCCGATGCCGTCGAGGATCTCGACGCCGGTGCGCGCCTTCCACTCTTCGTAGAGCCGCGCGGGAAGCGCCTCGCCCGCCGACAGGCACAAGCGCAGACACGTGAGGTCCGCCTCCACGATGCGCGGCGAGCGCAGCATGTGGTTGATCATCGTCGGCACGCTCGTCAGGAACGTCGGCCGGAAGCGCGCGATTTGATCGAAGAGCTCGTCCGCGGTCGCGCGGCCCGGGAACAGCACGACGGAGGCGCCGACGCGGAACGGGAACATCAGATTCGTGCCCGTCGCGTAGCCGAAGAAGAGCTTGGGCACGGACAGGCACACGTCGCTCTCGCGGTACCCGGCGACGCGCAGCGCGTACGTCTCCGTGCTGTAGGCGAAGTCCCCGTGGGTGTGGACGCACGCCTTGGGCAGACCCGTCGAACCGGAGGTGAAGAGCCAGCCCGCGAGGTCGTCGGGCCCCGTGGGTTCGAGCTCGGCGAGCGCGGACTCCGCCGACTCGGCGGAGAGCGCTTCCTCCCATCCGACGAAGCCGCCCGCGTCCGGTCCGACGACGAACGTCTGGATCGCGAGACGCGCCGCGCGAAGCGTCGGCGCGATCGCCGGCAGGACGTCCGTGTGCGTGATCACGACGCGCGCCTTCGTGTAGGCGAGGTACTCGGCGTATTGCTCGCCGTGGAGCAGCGGGTTCACCATCGCGAACACGCCGCCGGCGCGGAGCACGCCGAACCAGGCCTCCGCGAATTCGGGGAGGTCGGGAAGCACGATGAGCACGCGCTCCTCCGGCCGCACCCCCGCGCGCCGCAGCGCCGCGGCGACGAGCCGCGTGCGCGTGGAGAGCTCGGCATAGGTCGATGCGCGCTCGCCGCACCGAATCGCCACCTTGGCCCCGCGACCCTCGCGCTGGTTGCGATCGAGGAAGTAGTCGCAGAGATTGAAGCGCTCGGGTAACGGCGCGACGGCGGAGTAGAGATCGGACGAGCTCATCGTGCTCGCCAGGATAGCAGCGACGCGCGTCGTCGCCGTGAGCGCGGCGCCGAGGTCAGGTCGCCTTCGCCGCCTTCAGGCGCTTGGCGAACTCCTCGGCAGTCTTGCAACGCTCGCGCTTGTCCGCCATCAGGCCGCTCGCGATGGCGGCCTCGAGCTCCTTCGACACGTCCACCTTCGGCGCGCGCGCCTTCATCGGCGGCGGCGTCTTCTGGAGCTTCTCCTGGAACACGTCGAGGAAGCTCTTTCCCTTCCACGGCAGGACGCCCGTGACGAGCTCGTACAAGACCGTCGCCACGTTGTAGACATCGGACTGCACGTCGGGCGACTCGCCGCCGAACTGCTCGATCGGTGCGTAGAACGGCGTCCCGATGAGCGCGGTCTTGTCGCCCAGGTGCTTCGCGCTCCACAGGCCCGGCGTGATGCCGCCGTCCACGAGCACGACCTTCGTCTTCTTCGCGTCGTCGACGTGGATCGTGTGCGGCTTGATGTCGCCGTGGACGAGCTCTTGAGCGTGGATCGCGACGAGCCCCGCGCAGAGCTGCACACCGATGTCGATCACGTCGTCGGCCTCCAGCGCTTTCGTTCCGCGCCACTGCTTGAGCGACGCCTTGGGCGGGAGCTCGGTCACGAGCAGGATCGTGCCGTCGTCGAGCGCGTGCACCTCGCGCGCGCGCGCTACGTGCGACGATTCGACCTCCATCCAGCTCATCATCGAGCGCGCGAACTCCGCCGCCTGCTTCTTGTTCTCGAAGAGCGCTGCGGGGAAAAGCTGTAGCTCGCACGAGCCCTTGCCCTTCGTGTCCGCAGCCTCGAAGGCGGTCGACATGCCGCCGTGCCGATTCGCTCCAGAGATCTTGTAGCGGTCGAGGAGGACCTTGCCAGGAGCGAGATCGAAGAGGGAGATCGACTTGGTGTGCATGGGGAGGGCGCCGGGGAACGTGCCGAGGAGGACCGGACGCGTACCTATATCACGCTCCACCGCCCCGCGACACCGACGGGAGCGTGGAGCACCTTCGATCGCTGCACGGACGCGCGCGCGAGCTCGACGAGCGACTCCGCTCCCGCCCCTGAACCCAACCTCACTCCTCGGCTTCGTAGGGCAGCGTTTCCGCGGTGAGATGCGGCAGCACGTCCTCACGGAGGAAGCTCGACTGCTCGAGCCCGAGCAAGAACGCGGCGAAGCCCGACTCGCCCGTGCTCGAGAGCGCCGCGACGCGTTCGATCGCGGGCACGAGGTGCCCGCCGGACCTGTGCGCTCGATGCCAGATCACGCCGAGCGCGAGGTAGGTGTCGCGCGCATCGAAGCCGTTGTCCTCGAGCGACAGCGCCGAGAGGGCGTTCTCGAAATCGTCCGCGCCGCGGCGCTCCGCGTGACCGCGTGCCCACTCGCCCGCGACCCACAAGAGCCACATCTGCGCGTCGATCTTCCCGCGCAAGCACGAGCGCATGCGCGCGCGCTCGGCCTCGTCGGCGACGCGGTAGGCTGCGACGAGCGCGGCGAGGACGGGTTGCACTTCGTCCAACGGCGGGTACTCGCCCTCGGAGTGCCGCATGCGTGCGCGGCGAGCACGTTCGGCAAGCGCGGCGAGGCGCAGTTCGAGTTCGGCGACGGTGCTCGGAGGGCTGGTCATGCGCCTTCCCACTCTGGAGTGCGGCGCGAGGACGCCCGCGGACGCTCGATCACGTCGTATGCCATCAATAGGCCGCCGACTTCGACAGATGATCGCGCCAACGCTTCTTCTCGCGCAGTTCGCCGAGCATCGTCGCGAACTCGTCGAGCTCGTCCTCGCGCGTGTAGAAGTGCGGAGAGACGCGTAGACCCGCGCCCGGCCGATGGTCGACGAGCACGCCGCGCGCTTCGAGCGCCTTGACGAACGCCGGACCATTCTCGTCCTCGCGCAATGCAATCGTCAGCGTGCCGCCGCGCCGCGCGACGTCGCGCGGGCTGTGGATGCGGAAGCCGCGCGCCTCGACGTTCGCGAGCAGGCCCTCCGTGAGCCGTACGGAATGCTCGCGAATGTTCTTCACGCCGGCTTCGAGCACGACCTCGTACCCAGCGGTCGCCGCGACGAAGCTCGACACCGCCGGCGAACCGTGGAGCATGCGACGGATGCCGTCGGCGTAGCGCTGCGGCCCCGTCTCGAACGCGAACGGCGCGGCGTGCGCGGCCCAGCCGGTGATCCGCGGTTCGAGCTTCTCGATCAACCCCGGTCGAACGTAGAGGTAGCCCGCGCCCGGCCCGCCGCAGAGCCATTTCACGGAGCCGCCGCAGACCATGTCGACGCCGAGCGCCTGCACGTCGACCGGGACGGTGCCGAGCGACTGGTACGTGTCCATCATCACGAGCGCGCCGACCTCCCGCGCGCGCTTGCAGATCGCGGCCGCGTCCTGCACGAAGTGGCTCTTGTAGCTGACGTGGCTGATCGGGACGATCAACGTCGTCTCGTCGATCGCATCGAGGATGCGCGCCGTGTCGCAGACGACCCCGTCGGTCGGGATGCACTCGATGCGCGCGCCGTGCCTCGCGAAGCCCTCCCACACGTACATGTTCGTGGGGAACTCCTGATCGGTGTAGACGACCTTGTTGCGCTTGCCCGAGAAGTCGAGCGCGCTGCCGACGAGCGCCTGGATCACCGACACGTTCTGGTGCATGACCACGGTGTCCGGCGGAGCGTTCATCAAGCGCCCGACGACGTTGCCGACGTCGACCGGCGCGCTCCACCACCCTTCCGCCCACGAGCGCACGCCGCGCGTCGCCCACTGGTCCGCGAAGGCCTTCAACTTGTCGTACACGGCCGCCGGCATCGCGCCGAGGCTGTGGTTCACGAGGTAGGTCGTGTTCGCGAGGATCGGAAAGCGCGAACGCCAGCGGTCGGGGTCGTGGGTCATGGATGGGTGGTGAGGATACGCATGAACGCGCGGCGCCTCCTTTGTGAACTACGGCGAATGTGCCCGGCTGGATGGGCGCGAACTCACCGCCCCGCCATCACCGCCACCTCGCTCGGCAGCTCGACACCCAACGTCGCGCCGGACGGCAAGTGCAGGTGGCAGCGCTCCATCAATGGCTTCAGCTCGGCCAGGTACTCGCGCACCGAATCGGCGCAACGCTTCGAGCGCAGGCCGAGCTGTACGACGCGCGTGTCGCCGGGGGTCGATGGGCGGCCCAGCGAGAGGAGCGTGATCGACAGCCAGCGGTTGAACATCTGTTGCGCGGCGGGGCGGTTGGTCGTCTCGCTGCAGAACTCGGCGAGCAGGCTCTCGGCGCGCTCGGTGAACGTCCGGTCGGCGTCGTAGATCGAGCGCGCGATCGCGGCGAACTCGCGGCACTGCGAACCGAGGTAGCCCGCCGTCGCGATGCGTTCCGCGCGGTCGCACAGGGCGAGACACACCGCGAGCTCGAGCCGCGTCGTCGGGTACGGGATGCGCTCCATGTGCGGTCGCACCGCGAGCGAGAGTTGCGTGCCGCCGAGGCTCGTGTACAGCGCTTCGACGCCCTGGAGGATGCGCAGCGAATGCTCGAGGTCCTGCGCGAGCAGGAGCTTCTCCTCCATCTCCGGCACGAGCTTCAGCCCGTGACCGCGGATGTTCGCGGCCATGAGCTGGCGATAGGCCTGCCGCTCCACGATCTTGCGCAGGAGATTGCGCGACTCTTCGTCGAGAACCAGCGTGTCCATGCAGCGCCTCCGGGGATCAGGGGTTGGCGAAGTTTGCCGTGAGCACGTCGCGCGCGAGCGAACACGTCGGGTCCGAACGCTTCGGCCGTGCGGCGGCGCTCTTCGTGACCGAGTTCGATCGGGTGCAGGTGCTCATGGGAAAGCGTTTCGGGTTCAGGCACGAGCGGGCGGCTCGAGGCCGGTGAGCTTCTCGGGCGGGATCACGAGCCGCTCGACCGGCTTCCCGCCCACGATGTGCTGCTCGATGATCTCGTCGACGTCGGCGGGCGTGACGTGTCCGTACCACACCTGCTCGGGGTAGACGACGACCGCGACGCCCTGCGCGCACTGATCGAGACAGCCCGCCTTGTTCGGCCGCACGATGCGCTTGAAGCCGCGCTCGAAGAGCTTCGTCTTGAACGCCTCGGCCACCGCGGCGGCGCCGCGCGCGGCGCAGCAGCCCTTCGGGTCGCCGGGCTGGCGCTCGTTGACGCAGATGAAGACGTGTCGTTGGAACTTGGCCATGGGCGGGTCAACCGCGGGGAGGTTCGAGCAGCTCCTTCGCGAGCACGAGCTTCTGGATCTCGCTCGTGCCCTCGTAGATGCGCAGCGCTCGTACGTCGCGGTAGAGCCGCTCGACGATCACGCCGCGCTTCACGCCGAGGCCTCCGAAGTGCTGGACCGCGCGGTCGCACACGAAGCCGGCGTTCTCGGTGGCAAAGAGCTTCGCGCGCGCGACCTCCGCTGCGGCTTTGGAGCCATTGTCCACGGCCTCCGCGGCTTCCGCAACGAGGAGCTGGCTCGCACGGAGGCGCACGTCCATGTCCGCGATGTCGAAACGCAGCGCCTGGAACGTGGAAAGGGGCTTGCCGAATTGCTTCCGTGCGGTCAGCCGCGCCTTCGACTCGTCGAGCGCGCGCCGCGCGAAACCGTTCGCGGCCGCGGCGACGGAGGTCCGGAAGCGCGCGAGCGTCGCGAGCGCGAGCTCGAGCCCCTTCCCATCCACGCCGAGCAGGTTCTCCGCGGGCACCTCGACGTCGCTGAAGCGCACTTCGCCGATCGGGTGCGGCGCCATGACCTCGAAGCGCTCGATCGCGAGCCCGCGCGCGCTCGCCGGCACGAAGAGCATCGAAAGCGAGTCGCCGCCGTCGCCGGGCGCTCCCGACGTCCGCGCGAGCACCGTGTAGAACTCCGCGAGGCCCGCGTTCGAGATGAACGTCTTCGAGCCGTTGATGCGCCACCCGCGCGCGGTCTTCTCGGCGCGCGTCGCGACGTCGGCGAGCGACGAACCCGCGTCGGGCTCGGTCAACGCGAAAGCCGCCATGCGGCGACCGCGCGCGACGCTCGGCAGGTACTCCTTGCGCAGCGCCGCGTTCCCGCCGCGCGCGAGCGGGTACGAGCCGAGCCCCTGCATCACGAACATGACGTCGAGCATCCCCGAGTGCCAGGCGAGCTCGTCCCGCAGAGTGCAGAGCGCACGCACGCTGACCGTGTCCGGCGCGCACAATCCGCGCGCGTCCGCGCCGCCGTCCTTCCCGGGCACCGTCCACGCGAGCAGGTTCGCCTCGGCGAGCAGCGCGAGCGCCTTGCGCGCGGCGTCGTCCTCGGAGAGCCCCTCGACGCGCGGTGCTGCGTCGCGTCCGAACGCGCGCGCGCGCTCGCGCAGATCGGCGAGCAACGCCTCCTGCTCGGCGTTCACGCGCGCGCCCCCGGCTGCTTCGCGGCGCCGTGCCCGGGCCAGTGCTTCACGAAGTCGGCCTTGCGCTTTTCCTTCCACGCGACGTACGACTCGCGGTAGTCGGGGTGCGCCATGCACTCGGCCTGCACCCAGCCCTCGGCCTGCATCGCTTCGGCGAGCGTCATCGACGCCTCGGAGTTCAACATGCGCTTCGTCATCGCGAGGCCCATGCTCGGGCCCGCGGCGAGGCGCTGCGCGAGTTCCGCGGTCTTCGCCGCGAGCTCCGCATCGGGCACGACGTGGTTGTAGAGCCCGATCTCCTGCGCGCGCTGCGCGGAGATGAAATCGCCGAGCATGAGGAGTTCGCTCGCGTGCCCAAGACCCACGATGCGCGGCAGGAGCCACGCGGCGCCCATGTCCGCTCCGCAGAGCCCGACCTTGGTGAAGAGGAACGCGATCTTCGCGCTCTCCGCCGCGACGCGCACGTCGGCCGCGGCCGCGATCACGGCACCCGCGCCGCACGTCGTGCCGTTGAGCGACGCGACCACGGGCTTCTCGAGCAGCCGCATGTTCTCGATCAGGCGGCACGTGAGCCGCGTGAACGCGTGCACCTCGGCCTCGGTCTTGCCGAAGAGCGCGCCGATGATGTCCTCGACGTCGCCGCCGGAGCAGAACGCGCGCCCGGTGCCCGTGATCACGACCGCGCGCGCCGCATCGCGCGTGCGCAGCGCGGCGAAGGTGTCGGCGAGCTCCCTGTAGGAATCGAAGGTGAGCGCATTGAGGCGCTCGGGCCGGTCGAGCCGCAACGTGGCGACGCCGTCGTGCTCCGAATAGCGGAAGTGCTTCGTGTTCATGCGGTGCGTGCACCCGCGAAGGCGAGCGCGCGGAGAGCATAACGAAGCGCCCCCGCGCGCCGCCCCTCGACGAGCGCCGTGTGGAGGTCCGGACCCGGGCGAGCGGCGGACTTCGTCCGAGCCCGGGGTCCGTTGGGAGCTTTCTTCCGGAAAGGGCCGCTCCGGCGGGGCCTCCATCAAGAGGAAGGGAACGCGATCCGGCCGGCGTGCGTCGGATCGGGCATGCTTCCTCGGTACGCCTCCCGGCCCGCCTTCCGCGCTCGTGCGCAGGCCGGGGTCGCGACGATCCGCATGCGCACCGCCGTGTATTTCGCCTTGTCGTGGGTCGCTGCCGCGCCGGAGGCGCTCGCGCAGCAGGCTCGATCGGTCGAGCTCCCCTTCGCACCGCGCGCTCCGCACGCACGTGTGCTCGCGCGCGCGCGCGGCGAAGCACACATCGAGGTCTCCGTCAGCCTGCGCGTGCCGCGGGAGCGCGAGCTCGCGGCCTTCGCGGACTCCGTCAGCGATCCGAGCTCGCCGAACTACCGCCGCTTCCTCTCCCCCGCCGAGATCGGCGCGCGCTTCGGTCCTTCCGAACGTGACGTCGAGCCCGTCCTGCGCCACCTCGCCGAGCACGGTCTCGCGATCGAGCATGTCGCCGCGAACCGCTTCACGGTCCTCGCCTCCGGCGCCGCGAGCGACGTCGAGCGCGCGTTCGGCACCGAGTTCGCCGAGTTCGAGCTCGCGCCGAGCGACGCCGAGCGCGTGAACGCTCCGACGCACTTCCGCGCTCCGACGCGCGCTCCGCGTCTCCCCGCGCACGTCGCCGCGTGCATCGCCGACCTGAGCGGCCTCGACGGCGCCGCGCGGCCGAAACCGCTCGCCACGCTGCTCACGCCGTCGCTCGTGCGCGGCTTGTACGGCACGCGCGGATTGTGGGACGGCGGCGCGCAGGGCGCGGGCCGCACGATCGGCATCGCCAGCTTCGCCGGGTTCCGCCTCGCGGACGCGCAGTTGTACCTCACCCACTTCGCGCTCCCCGTTCCGCCCGGCGGCGCGCTCTCGAACGTCGCCGTCGTCCCGTGCGCGGGCGGAGGGGCCGGCGCGGGCCCTTCGATCGTCGAAGGCAACCTCGACCTCCAGATGGTGCTCGGGATCGCGCCGCTCGCGAACGTGCGCATCTACGACAGCCCGCCGAGCCAGGACTTGATCGCGGTGTTGACGCAGATCGCGAGCGACGATCAGTGCGACCTCGTCACCGAGAGTTGGACCTGGAATCTCCCCGCGAGCACCATTGCCGCCGCGCACACGCTGCACCAGGCGCTCACCGCGCAGGGCATCACGTTCCTCGCCGCGAGCGGCGACACCGGGACGATCCACAATCCGTTCGGCTACCCGCAGTTCGATCCCGAGGTGCTCGTCGTCGGCGGCACGATCGCGAACGCGCTCCCGCCCAGTGGTTTGCGCTTCACCGAGGTCGGCTGGAGCGGGAGCGGCGGCGGGTGGAGCAACAACACCGCCGCGTTCAACGTGCGCCCGAGCTGGCAAGTCGGCAACGGCGTGCCGCCGATCACGCCCGCGACCGATCGAAGGCTCATGCCCGACGTCGCGTTCCACGCATCGGGCACCGGCCTGGGCGCGTATCCGTTCTTCAACGGCGGAGCGCTCCTGCAGACCCTCAACGGGACGAGCTTCGCGTCGCCGATGGTCGCGGCGTCGTTCGCGCTCGTCGAAGAGGAGCTGATCACGCGCGGCGCGCTCGCGCCCGACGCGCAGGGACGTCGACGGCTCGGGCGCGTGCAGGACCTGATCTACGCGCAGAACGGCCGGCCCGATCTGTGGTTCGACGTGGTGACCGGGAGCAACGGCACGCTGCCGACCGGCGTGGCATCGACGTGCACGCCCGGCTGGGACACGGTGACGGGTTGGGGCGCGGTCGACTTCGAGCGCTTCACCGCGATCCTCGCGTGCGCGCCCGGCGGCGGGTGCGGCGGATCGATCCGCTCCTTCTGCGCGGGCGACGACACGCTCACGTCGTGCCCGTGCGACAACGTCGGCGCGCCGGGTCACGGGTGCGCGAGCTCGACCTTCGCGAACGGAGCGATCTTGGCGGCGAGCGGCAGCGCGGTGATGGCGATCGACGACGTCGTGCTCGACGCGAGCGACCTGACCGGTCGGAGCGCGCTCTTCCTGCAAGCGAACACGCAGACCTTCGCGCTCGGCGCGGGCGACGGGCTCGGCTGCCTCGGAAGCTCCGCCCTCCGCCTCGCGGTGAAACCGATCGGCGGCGGAACCGCGCTCTACCCCGAACCCGGCGATCTCCCATTGCACTCGCGCGGCACGGTGCCGCCGCTCGGCGGGACGCTCTACTACCAAGTCGTCTATCGCAACGCCGACGCGAGCTTCTGCACGAGCGCCACGTCGAACCGCACGAACGGCCTCGTGATCACCTGGTCGCCATAGCGACCCGGGTTTGTGCTCGCGCCGCGGCACGGCGTCGGCCGAGAATCACGCCATGCTCCTCACCCCGGCACTCCTCGCCCTCCTCGCCGTGCAAGTCCAAGACAGGCCCGCCTCCAAGGTCCCGTCCTGACCCGTGTGACCCGGCGAAGGCCGTTCCGTCCGTGGGACGGCGCAAGAGGAACTGAAGGACCGTTGGACGTTCGCGACGCGCGTCGTGCCCGGCATCGACGTCGACCGTGCGCGGTGGCGCACGACGCTCGCGTACCAGATCACGCCGACCTTGTCCGCGGGCATCGAGTACAACCCGCTCGCCGACGACGTGGGGTTGATCGCGAACTGGCTCGCGCTGCCCGAGACCGACGACGCGCCCGCGCTCATCTTCGGCACGAGCTCCGACCGCATCGGCACGCCGGAGCGGCGCGCGGTGTACGGGACGTTGTCGAAGGACCTCGAGGCGTGGACGATGCTGCCGATCGCGCCCTACCTCGGCCTCGCGTACAGCGGCTACGACGAGGAGGTCAATGTCATCGGCGGCCTGGTCGTGCGCTGGAGCGCGGACTGGTCGAGCACGCACATCTGGGACGGGCACAACCTCCATCACTTGCTCGAGACGACGATCGGCGAGCGCCACAACGTCGGCCTGCTCGTCGTCGAGCAGGACGGCGCGTACGACGTGGGGCTCACGTACTCGATCAGCTTCTCGATGCCGTGGGAGAAGTGACGCGGGTGCGCCGCGTCCTCACGCGCTGATCGCGGCGAACATCCAGGCGAAGAGGATCGAGCTCGCGCATCCGATCGCGGCGAGCGCGGCCGCGGCCGACCAGCTCGTGAGGACACCGTGCTTGCGCTGCAGCCACCAGCACGCGCAGCCCTCCGCGACCTTTTGCAGGACGAGCAGGAGCCACCACCCGTTCGCCGGGAACGACGCGAAGTAGTCGAGCTTCAGCGTGCGGCCGACGACCCAGGCGAGGAACGGCAGCGAGGCCGCGACGACACCCCACGTCCAACGCGAATCCATCGACTCGCCGTGCACGAGGTCGCTCAGCTTCGACGGCAACCAGGCGAACAGGACAACGGTCACGAGCGCGGTCAGCAGCGCACCGATGGGAGCGACGAGCAGGTAGACGGTTCCGTCTCCGGCGAGCGGATGCCTCTCAGCGAGCTCATGCAGGGAGGCTGTCAGGTTCGGATCGAACACGAGACGCACGCCGGCGACGACCGCGTTCAGGACGAGCAGCTTGATCACGAGGCGCCAAGCGACGCGCCAAGACTGCTCGTCGATGAAGTCTCGCAGTCTGCGAGGCGACTTCGATCCGACGGAATGGGTTGCGACGGCGTTCACGAGTTCTCTCCAAGGCCAGAATCAATCGCCGCGCTCGATTTGTCAACGCTGCGCGGCTTCGAGCCGCGCCCGCGCGAGGCGCAGGCTGTTCAGCACCACGCTCACCGAGCTCAGTGCCATCGCTCCGCTCGCGAGGACGGGTGAGAGTTGCACGCCGAACGCCGGGTGCAGCGCTCCCGCCGCGATCGGGATCATCACCACGTTGTAGCCGAAGGCCCAGTACAGGTTCTGGCGCATCGTCGCGAGCGCGCGGCGCGACAGTCGAATCGTGCGCGCGACGCCGTGGAGGTCCGGGCGCATCAGCGTCACGTCGCTCGCTTGCACCGCGACGTCCGCGCCGGCGCCGAGCGCGATGCCGAGGTCCGCGCGCGCGAGCGCCGGTGCGTCGTTGACGCCGTCGCCGGCCATCGCGACGACGCGGCCTTCGCGCTGCAGGCGCTCGAGCTCCGCCACCTTGCCTTCGGGCAGCACGTCCGCGACGACGCGCTCGATGCCGGCCTCGCGCGCGATCGCCTCCGCGGTGCGGCGCTGGTCACCGGAGAGGAGCACGACGTCGAGGCCCATCGCGCGGAGCTCCGCGACGACGGCGCGCGCTTCCGGGCGCAACGGATCACGCGCAGTGATCAGGCCCGCGAGGCGGCCGTCGATCGCGACGTACACGCAGGTCGCTCCGCGCTCCGCGGCGGCGTCGGCTTCGCGCGTGAACGGGTCGGGCGCGACGCCTTCCTCGCGCAGGTACGTCGCGTTGCCCGCGAGCACGCGCTTGCCGCCGACGCGCGCTTCGGCGCCGCGTCCCGGGCGCGACGCGAACGCTTCGACGGTTTCGCGCGCGAGCCCGCGCTCGTCCGCCGCGCGCACGATCGCGCCGGCGAGCGGGTGCTCGGACGACGCTTCGAGCGACGCCGTGAGGCGCAGGAGCTCGTCCTCGACGATCGCGACGTCCGGCGCGAGCACGATGCGCTCGACCGCCGGCCGTCCCTCCGTCAGCGTGCCCGTCTTGTCGAACACGACGGTGTCGACCTCGCCCGCGCGCTGCAGCGCCGCGCCTCCGCGCACGAGGATCCCCTCGCGCGCCCCGCGGCCGCTCGCGACGACGATCGCGGTCGGCACCGCGAGCCCCATCGCGCACGGGCACGCGATCACGAGCACCGCAACCGCCGCCGCGACCGCGCGCGGAAGCGCGTGTTCGCCTCCGAGCGTGAACCACGCCGCGAAGGTCGCGAGCGCGATCCCGATCACGGTCGGCACGAAGACGGCGCTCACGCGATCCGCGAACTGCTGGATCGGCGCTCGCGACGCCTGCGCGCTCTTGACGAGCTCGACGATGCGCGCGAGAACGCTGTCCGCGCCGAGCGTCGTCGCGCGGTAGCGCAGGGCACCCGTGCCGTTCATCGAGCCGCCGATCACGGCGTCGCCGGCGGATTTCGCGACGGGCATCGACTCGCCGGTCAGGATCGCCTCGTCGACCGCGCTGGCGCCCCCGACGACGACGCCGTCGACCGCGAGGCGCTCACCCGGCCGCGCGAGCACGACCTCGCCGGGACAAACGTCCTCGAGCGCGATTTCGAGCTCCTTCCCGCCGCGCTCGACGCGCGCACGCGCCGGCTGCAGGCGCACGAGCGCGCGCAAGGCGTCGGTCGTTCTGCGGCGCGCGCGGTGTTCGAGCAGGTTCCCGAGCAGGACGAGCGCGACGAGGAAGACGACCGCCTCCCAGTAGACCTCCGGCGCGAGGCCGTGCGCGCGGAACCAGCCCGGAAATAGCGTCGCGACGAGCGACCACGCCCACGCGGCGCCCGTGCCCGTCGCGATCAGCGTGTTCATGTCCGTCGTGCGGTTCGCGAGGCTCGACCAGGCGCGCACGAAGAAGCGCCGACCCGCCCACGCCAAGACGAAGGTCGTCAGCACGAGCACGAACCCGGCAAGGACGCGCGTGTCGATCGCGAAGAGCCACGGCAGCACGACACGCGCGGCCGGATCGACACGCTCCATCGCCCACGCCATCAGCGGATCGGCCGCGTGCGCGTGCTCCGTTCCGCTCATCAGCGGCAGGCTCGCGACCATGACCACGAGGCCGGCGCCGAGCGCGGCAAGCGCGTGCCGACGGAGTTCCGCGTACTCACGCTCCTCCAACGCCGCGCGCGCATCCTCCTCCGCGAGCGCGCCGCGACCGGCGGGCGGGAGCGCGGCCGTGTACCCGCTGTCCTCCACCGCGCGCAAGACCTCCTCGCTCCCCACGCGCGCGGGGTCGATGCGGACGCGCGCGCTGTTCCCGAGCAGGCTGACGCTCGCGTCGAGCACGCCCGGAACGAGCGCGAGGGAGCGTTGGACGTGCGCCTGGCACGCCGCGCACGTCATGCCCGTGACGTCGAGCCGCAGCTCGATCGTCGACGGCGCCGGCTTCGACGCGCTCGGCGCGGAGGAGCTCATGTTCGGTCAGCGCGCGGCGCTCGCGCGCGCCGGGTAGCCGGCGTCGGCGAGCGACGCGAGCACCCGCTCCATCGCCGCGGGCTCGTCCGCGAGCGCGATGCGCGCGGACCCGACCTGGACGTCCTCGATGCGCACCTCCGGCATGCGTTCGAGCGTCTTGCGCACGCGCCCGACGCAGTGGCCGCAGGACATGCCTTCGATCTGGAGCTCGACGGTCATCACTCGCGGGTCCTCCATCGCGCGCCGTGTTCGCGCCTCACGGCATCGCCGCGGTCGCTTCGATCTCGACCAGGGCACCTTCCTCGATCAGCCCCGCGACCTGCACGAGCGCCATCGCGGGATACGTCCGGCCCATGAGCTCGCGCCACGCGGCGCCGATTTCCTTCGTGCGCGCGAGGTAGAGCTGCTTGTCGGTGACGTAGACCGTGAGCCGCACGACGTGCTCGGGCTTGCCGCCGGCGGCCGTGACGATCTCCATCACGTTCTTCAGCGCCTGCTCGAACTGCAGCGCGAAGTTGCCCTTGCCGACGATGCGCTGATCCCTGTCCCACGCGACCTGGCCGGCCACGAAGAGCAGCCGCCCCGCGCCCTTCACGAGCACGCCGTTCGCGTAGCCGCTGGGCTTCTGCCAGTCCTTCGGTTGGATGTATTCGAGGTTCATCGCCACCTCACCGCCTCTCCCTCGTTCACGCCCATGCGCGCGCCGACGAGCTCGGCGACCGCGCCGTTCTGGTCGCCTTGGAGCAGCGCGAGCACCGCGTCGGCGACCTCGTCCCCCGTGACGAGCGCGCCGCCGGGGTTCTGCGCCGCGAGCAACGCGCGCGTCTCGGCCTCCGAACGCTTCGTCTTCGCCACGATGCGCTCGACCGATGCATCGGTCATCGGCGAATCGACGTAGTGCGGACAGACGAGGTTCATCGTGACGCCCGTTTTCGCGAGCTCCTTCGCGGCGCTCACTGAGTATCCGACCAGCGCGTGCTTCGACGCGCAATACGCAGCAACGTACGCATGCCCGTGCAATCCGGCGGAGGACGCGACGTTGACGACGCGCCCGTACTTCCGCTCGATCATCCCCGGCACGAGCGCCTCGATCAGACGCCGCGGACCGTGGAAGTTGACGTCGAGGTGCTTCGCGTAGAGGTCCTCGCCGCCCGCGCGTCCGTGCTGCAGGAACGGCGCCGACACCGCGATGCCGGCGTTGTTCACGAGCCAGTCGATGGCCCCGATCCCGCCCGCGAGCTCGCGCGCTTCCGCCAGCGCCTCGTCGAACATCGAGAAGTCCGCGACGTCGAGGTAGAGCGGCCACGCCGTGCCGCCGCCGTCGACGATCTCGTCGACGACCGCGATGCACGCCTCCTGGCTGCGCGCCGCGACGAACACGGCCGCCCCCGCGCGCGCGACACGCAGCGCGATGGCGCGCCCGATGCCGCGCCCTCCGCCGGTCACCAACGCGACGTGCCGCCGTTCCATGCGCGCCAGTCTGCGCGACGCCGCGCGAGCCGACAAGGAGCGCGCTGCAGCCGCGCGACGAGGCGCATCCATCCGCGGGGCACGCGCTGCGGCCGCTCGACGCCGCGGATCCATCCGCGAGGAACGCGCTGCGGCCGCTCGATGAGAGACTTCCCCCCGCCCCGGCGGGACGCGCGCGTCTCAGGCGCTCACTTCGAATCGCTGCGCCACTGCTTCCACATCGGCGCGACCTTCTCGTGCTTCTGCACGCCGGCGTAGACGAGCTTGCGCAGGCGCTCCGCCCGCGCGCCCTCGACCGTCGCTCCCTCCGCCACGATCAACGCCTGCCCCAGTACCTTGAACGCGCCGCTCGCGAACGGCTGGTAGGCCTGGATCACCGTGATCGGCTCCTTCATCTCGTGCGACCAGGCATCGACGGCGAGCACGTCCACCTTCCCCGCCTCGCTCGATTGGACGCCCGAAAGCTCGAACGCGCGCTCGTCCATCAACCCCTCGCGCGCGAACGCCCAGGCATCCAGCGTGCTCTGCTTCTTCGCGAGCGCCGCCTTCCCACCCTGGATCGCGAGCTCCTGCGTCTCCGCCTCGAAGCGCATGAGCTGCAAGTCGGTCCCGCGCCGCACGAACGCCAAGGGCGCCAACGCCTGCCCCGCGACCAGGTCGCTCACGCTCCAAGCCGCATGCGCGAGCGCAAGCCCCCCGAGATGCAACGTCCCCTCCGGAACCTCGACCTTCCGCGTCACTCGCGCGCACCGTAACGCCGCGCGCGAGGAGAAGCCACGCCCAACGACCACAAGCTCGCGCAACCTGCCGCGTGGGGCCGTCGACGCCGAGCGGACCGCTGGATCGGGGAGCGCCGAGGCCCCGTCATCGACGACATCACGAACCCGTCGCGGAGCTTGGTTGCGCATCCGTCGCTAGCGCACGCCGAGCGCCTCCGTCGTCAGCTACCGCGAGGCCCGCGGTCGCTTCCTCCGCTTCGGCGCGAGCTCAGCCTCGATCTCCTCCACGGTGGGCAGGGCTGACCGTAGCTTCGTCGGCAGCGCGCGCGTCAGCTCGTAGGTCGAGATGCCGATCGGCTTGTCGATGCCGACGAAGCTGTACTCGGCCAGGAGCTGGTCGCGCGTCTGGCAGAGGATCAGGCCGATGGTCGGAGCGTCGGTCGGGTGCTTGAGTCGGTCGTTGACGACGTTGCAGTAGAAGTTCAGCTTCCCGGCGTACTCGGGTTTGAACCTGCCCTTCTTCAAATCGATGACGACGAACGCCCGCAGCCGCAAGTTGTAGAATAGGAGGTCGATGTAGAAGTCCTCGCCGCCGATGTCGAGGCGGTACTGCCGGCCGACGAAGGCGAAGCCCTGGCCGAGTTCAAGCAGGAACTTCTCCAAGTGCCGGACGAGTTCGGTTTCGAGTTCGCGCTCCTGGAACGGCTCGGTGAGGGTGAGGAAGTCGAAGACGTAGGGGTCCTTGAGCGACTGCTGCGCGAGGTCCGACTGCGCAGCGGGAAGGAGCGCGGCGAAGTTGGAGACGACCTTCCCCTGCCGCGCGTGAGCCCGGGCCTCGATCAGCAGACCGAGGACGTTCCGGCTCCACCCGTTGGCGAGCGTCTGCTCCATGTACCAACGGCGAGTGGGGAGGTCCTTGACCTTCTCCATGAGGGTGACGTGGTGCGCCCACGGCACGAGCCAGAGGAGCGAGTCGTGGGTTCGTGCAAGCGGTGCTTGCACCGCCCGCGCGGGCACTCCTCCCGCAAGTCGCACCGCTCCCCCCGACGCTGCCGATTTCGCCACTGCCGGTGGCGAAAAGTCGGAGGGCCGTGGATAGGCCCGCTGGAAGGCGATCATGCGGTCATGGTCGCGCCCTGGCTGTGGGCCCCCGGCCAACCGGGAACCGAGCCCACGAGGAGGCCGGTCTCCGGGTCGCGCTCGACGATCATGTGGTACGAGCGCATGTGGTTGCTTCCTCGGTGGGCGGTCGTCCGTCAGTCTACGGACGGTACCTTTCTCGCGTGATGCACCCCGCCACACGCCACCTGCCGACGACGACGTGGCCCACCCGTGAGCAGGCAGCCGCGGCGATCCTCTTCTCGTCGGCGTCGCTCGGGCCGGCGACGACTCGAACGCGCACTTGGGTCCCCGCGATGGTGCCGTGGCGCGCGTCCGAGACCGGCGACGTCACGCCGGCGGTGCACGCTTGGTACGCGCGCTTCGCTCAGGGGCTGCCCGGCGTGCTCGTCGTCGAGGCTACTGGGATTCGCGACGTCCCCTCGGGGCCGCTCCTGCGCATCGGCGATGATCGCTACGTGCCGGGATTGCGCGAGCTGACGTCGGCGGTGCGCGAGGCGTCGGGAGGGCGGACGAAGCTCCTCGTCCAGCTCATCGATTTCCTCGCGATCAAGCGCCGGCCCGAGCCCGCGACGTTCTTCCGGCGCCATCTGGCCGTCACGCAGGAGCACCGCGCGCGCCTCGCCGAGCTCGATCCGACGCTTGCCGGCGCGGACGACGCGGTCTTGCGTGAGCGCATGCTGGCGCTGTCCGCGTCGCGGCTCGCCTCCGTGCTCGCGCCGCGCGAGCTCGACGATCTCACGCGCGGCTATCGCGAGCGCATCACCGACACGCACCTCCCCCACATCGCGGCGCTCCCGCGCGAGCTCCCGCCGCTCTTCGCCGCGGCGGCGCGCCGCGCGGAGCAGGCCGGTTTCGACGGCGTCGAGCTCCACTACGCGCACGCCTACACCATGGCGTCCTTCCTCTCGCGCCTGAACACGCGCACCGACGGCTACGGCGGTGCGCTCGAACACCGCGCGCGGCTCGCCATCGAAGTGTTCCAAGGCGTGCGAGCGGCCGTGAGCTCGCGCTTCGTCGTCGGCTGTCGGCTCCTGGGCGACGAAGTGATCGACGACGGCTCGCGCATCGACGACGCGATCCACCACTCGCTCGCGCTCGCCCGCGCCGGGATCGACTTCGTCTCCGTCTCCAAGGGCGGCAAGTTCGAGGACGCGAAGGAGCCCAAGGTCGGCGAAGCGATCTACCCCTACACGGGTCCGAGCGGCCACGAGTGCATGCCCACGCGCAAGATCGACGCGCGCGGACCGTTCGGGCGCAACCTGCACCTCGCGCGCGCGATCCGCGACGCGCTGCGTGCCGCGGGACGCGTGACGCCCGTCGTCGGCGCGGGCGGCATCAACTCCTTCGAGCTCGCCGAGGACGCGCTCCGCACCGGCGCGTGCGACTTCGTCGCGAGCGCGCGTCAGTCGCTCGCCGATCCGGACTGGTGGCGCAAGATGGAGCTCGGCCGCGGCGCCGAGGTCCGCCGCTGCGTCTTCACGAATTACTGCGAAGCGCTCGACCAGCGCCACGAGCAGGTCACTTGCCAGCTCTGGGACCGCGAGCTCGATGCGCCGGATCCGACGTCCCGCGACGGCGCGATCGCCCGCTCGCACGACGGCAGGCGTCGGCTCGTGCCGCCCGCGTGGGACGCGGACGAGGAGCCCCGTCGACGGCCGGGTCCGGCGTCGCTGTAGGTTCGGCGGGACTCCATGCCCGCGCGCCGTGCCCGCGCGCCGCGCACGCACGCGCGCGCGACGCGAGCACGCAACTCCGTCGCGCGCGACTCGATCATGGAGTCGCGGAGCTCGCCGACGCGCGCGCTCCGCCCGCAGGAGACGGCGCCGCCCGGGGCCGTGGCCCCGGGCGGCGCGTGAGCAAGCGGAGACTCGCTTCGCTCAGTTCGCGTCGGGCATGCAGCCGCCGTTGAACACGCGGCCGTCGATCGCACGGATCACGGGCACGATCGTCGTCGCAGCGCCCTCGATGAAGCTCGTCTTGTCGATGAGCCCGGTGAACCCGAAGCCCGCGTTCTCGTGGAACCCCGGGCCGCAGGCGTTGGCCTGCTGGTCGTCCTGCAGCTGGATCACCTTCGCCTTGAAGTCCGCGTAGGTGTTCAGGTACTGCATGTCGATCGCATCCGTGATCGGGTCGCGGTTGAAGTAGAAGAACTGCGCCTGGGAGAGGTCGACCCAGACGACCTCCTGCACGTTCGAGCAGTTGTCCGTCGCCTCGTCGAACGGGTACATGTCGCCGTCGAAGTCGATGCCGAGGAGCACGCGCTCGTTCACGTCGTCCCAGCCCGGCGTGTCCGAACCCGGCGGGATGGCTGCACCCGGAATGCGCGCGCCCGCGTTCAAGATCGAGGTCCCGAACGCGCCCGCTCCGCTCTGAGCGAGGTTCACCCAGTTCGGAGCGAAGGAGTCGCCGAGGACCAGCGCCTGGCGGTGCTTCGAGCTCGTGGCGATGCACGGGTTGTTCAAGTACGCGTTGTTCGCCGGCATGGAGCACGCGGGCACGCCGTCCTCCCACGCGACGTACTTCTGCGTCGCGTCCGAGGCCACGTCGATCTGCAGGCGGTTGATCGTCCACGCGTTCGACCCGTCGATCCGATGGTCGACGTAGGCCGTGAGCGCGCCCGCGTCGAAGTCGTAGTCGATGCCGGCGCTGTCCGAGCAGGGTCCGATGCCGAAGCTCATGCCGTCGTGCGCGGGACCGCGGAGCTGGTTGTCGTACCAGGGGTCGACGACCTGAGTGAGCGTCCAGCCGCTCTTCGGGCCGACCTTGATCTCCGATCCCGCACCGACGACGACGTCCGTGTCCGCCGCGAGCGCGACGAGCGGAGCGGAGCCGGGCCCGGGACTCTGGAGGAACGACGCGCAAGCAAAGGGATCGCCCGAGTCCTTCTTCGCGCCCGTCGCGTCGAGCGTCAGTTGCTGGTCGTCGACGGCCTCGATCATGCCGCACAGGTTCGACATCTCGAGGAAGCCGAGGCGCGGGAGGCCCGAGAACTCGCCGGGGTCGGTCTCCGTCACGTTCTCCGCGCCGACGCCGATGCGCTCGCCGATCTGCAGCCGATCGGCATGGCTCGTCAGGTCCTGGACCTCGCCGCGGCCGGTGTAGAGCAGCGTGCTCGCGAAGTCGGCCGTGAAGTGCTCGCCCGAGTCGATGGCGCCCGGCCCGCCCGTCGAGGCATCGGTCGACTGGCCGACGAGGAGCGTGACCTGCGTCGTCTCGCCGATCGTGGAGACGGATTCGACGAGGCCGTTCACGATCGTGATTCCGACCGTGGAGAATTCGCCGCGCACGAAGTGCGGGTGGAAGAACGTCGCCTTCTGGTTCGCGTCGTCGCAGCCCGGATCGACGCCGAGCGTGCCCGAGAGGTGCAGCACGTCGCCCACCGCAACGTTGTCGAAGAGCACGGCGGTGCCGACGCCGCTCGATGCCGCATCGAAGCCGCCTACGAACATCGTGCACGTCGTCGGCTGCACCACGTACAGCGTGCCCTTCGCATCCTCGACCTCGAGCACGCCGCCCGCGGCGTCGACCTGCGTGACGGTCGCGTCGATGTCCATGTGGATGCGCGTCGAGAGGAAGATCTGCGGCGCGACGCGGATCGTCCCGTCGACGTCGCCCGCGGCGACGGACTGCGCGACGTCGATGTGCAGGAAGAGGAACGGCTGGTTCTCCTCGGCCGGCGCCGCGACCGTGAACTCGTTCGGACCGAGGGGGAACACCGTTTCGACGGCGTCGTAGGTCGAACCGTCCTGCGCGAACATCGGGTAGACCGGCACGTCGATCTCACCCAGGTCCTTCGCGGTCATCGTGACCTTGAAGAACAGCGTGTCGTACGACCCGGCTTCGATGAGCTTCTTCCCGAGCGTCGCGGCGGACCCTTGGTAGTCGAGCGCGTTCACGGTCACGGGCGCGTCGACGCCTTCCTGGATCACGTACGCGGTGACGCCGGAGCCGGAGACGCCGAGTTCGTGGAAGGTGATCGACAGTTCCGAGAGATCGTTCGCGCCCGTGTCGCCGAGCGCGACCGTCGCCTGAGGGGTTTCGAGGCCGAGGCTACCGCTCGATCCGCCCCCGCCGCAGCCGGTGGGCAGCGCGACGAGCACGAGTGCGAGGACGGAGGCGGGAAGGATGCGCGTGAGCATTCCGGAGCTCCTGGTGGATGAGATGGGACTCTCGGCCGAATGGTCGGACCGATGCATGAGCTTCGGTTCGGTCTCCCCGCGGCTTGACGGCAGCGCGTGCGACACCTCCCCGACTTCCCATGCGTGCATTCAAGAGCTCGTGGGGTGGTTCACGCGCGCGTCCGCGGTCGCCGCGCAGCTCCCTGTCCGCTCGCTCCAACACCAAAGGTGACGTGAGCCTCCGGTCGTGCACACGGAGGGCCTCGACTTTGCACCGAGCTCACCTCCGCTCTTCCGCGTGCGGATAGGATGCGGGCCTGTCCGTTCGACGACATTCGACAGGAGGAAGCATGTCCAAGGCCAAACCCATCCCCGACGGCTATCACACGATCACCCCGCACCTCATCTGCCGCGACGCCGCGAGCACGATCGAGTTCTACAAGAAGGCGTTCGGCGCCGAGGAGCTCATGCGCATGCCCGGTCCGGGCGGATCGATCATGCACGCCGAGCTCAAGATCGGGGACTCGTGCTTCATGGTCGCGGGCGAGAACCCGCAGTGGAATTGCAAGTCGCCGATCGCGTTCGGCGGCACGCCGGTCACGATCCACCTCTACGTGCCCGACGTCGACAAGGCGTTCGAGCGCGCGATCAAGGCGGGCGGCAAGGTGAAGATGCCCGTGAGCGACATGTTCTGGGGCGACCGCTACGGCCAGCTCGAGGACCCGAGCGGGCACACGTGGTCGATCGCGACGCACGTGAAGGACATGACGCCGCAGGAATGCGAGGCCGCGATGAAGGCGGCGTTCGCGAGCGGCGCGTGCGGTCCCGACAAGAAGTGAGCGGCACTGGGCCGGAAACGCGCGAGGCGCGCTGGACCATGACGGTCCTGCGCGCCTCGCTCTTCTTCTGCTTGGTGAGTGCTACTTCTTCTCCGCCTTCTCCTCGGAGACCTTCACCGCGAGCTTGAACTTGCCGCTGCGCTCGGTGTGGATCTTCATCGTGCCACCGTCGCGGCCTTCGCGCTCCATGTCCATCGTGTTCGAGAGCTTGCCCTCGATCGTCAGCGACTGCGGACGCTTCGCCGCGAGGTCGAACACGAGCTTGCCTTCGAGCTCGATTTCGTAGCTGTTGCCGAGCGCCGCCTCGAACTCGGGCGCGAACATGCGCTCGCGCCGGCCGCCCGCGCGCATCTCGGGCATCGGGAGCTCGCCGCTCGCGGTGAGCTCGAGCTCGATCACGGCGCACTGCACGCCGCCGACTTCCTCATCGGCGTCCGTGAGCTTCGCCTTGCCCTTCCAATCCGCGCCGACCAGCAGCCCGAGGTCGCCACCACCGCCGCCCATGCGACCGCCGCGCGGCCGGCCGCCTTCGCCGCCTTCACGACCCTCCCCGCCTTCGCGCTGCGGCGGCGGATAGAGGCCGCGCTGCGTGTCGAGGTGCAGGAGCGCGATCACCTGCTCCTTCGAGAGATCCCAAGTGGCGCCTTCCTCGGCGTCCTTGCTCGGGAGACCGAGGTCGATGAACAGGCCCAGCCGTTGCTTCTCGAAGGCCTTGTCGTCCTCGGGCTTCTTGCCGTCGACGACCTCGGCCGTGACGTCGCCGTCGTCGCCGCTGAGCATCACGACGAGCCCTTCGATCGGGCTCTCGATGTCGCTCGAACGCTCTTCCTCGCCGAAGCTCATGCTGCGCGTGCCGCCGAGTTCCTCGAAGTGGCGCTTCACCTTCGCGGGCTTGGCGCCGTCCGCGTCGACGTACTGGTCGACGATCACTTCCTTGTACTCGGTGTCGCTCGACATGCTGCCCATGCCGCCGCGGCCCTCGACGGGTTGACCGTCGCGCTCCATTTTCGTTTCGGTGTCCGTCGACAGCGACAGCTCGATCTCGACGCGTCGAGCCGTGTCCTTGTCGTACTTGGTGTGGAGCGAGAGACCGCCGACGGCGAGCGCGGCCGGCACGAAGATCAGGGCAAAGGGCTTCATCGCGGGTTCCTTGGGATCGGCGCGCACGACGCGCGCGCCGCGATCATACCGCCGGGTCCGGGGGCCGGATCCAGAGGGCGGGAGTAGAACCCCGAAGCCTACAGTCCGACTTCAGGAAGCGCCGTGGCGAGCCACCGCCAGAAGCGCTCCTTCGCGATCGAACAGGAACTCGAGAGCGGCCTCCGTGTCCACGGTGGACCCGAACGTCGCGACGAGGCCGCCGTTCGCGCGCTCCATGCCCGCGAGCGACCACTCCGACTCACGTCCGAAGCTCGCGCGATTCGCCTCGATCACGTTGCGCGCGAAGCGCTCGATCGCGCGCGCGTCGTGCTCGCCGGGCCCGAACGCGCGATCGAGCGACAGTCCCGCGAACCCGGAGTAGGTGCGCGTCCACCGTCCGTCCGGCTGTCGATCGATCGTCAGCGCGAAGACCTGCATCTCGAATGCGCCCGCGTGATCGGCGGCGAGCGCGTGCACGCACACCTGGTCGCAGTGACACACCGACACGCACGGATCGCAGTCTTCGCTGCAATAGTGGAGGCCGACCTCGCAGCTCCCGCTCCCCAGGAGGAAGAACGCGAGCGCGCTCCCCGCCGCCGCACGCACGATCTCGATGCTTCGCATGACTGCCTCCGTCCATCCGCCCCAGACGATCGATCAGGCTACCGCTTCGGGCCCGTTCGGCAATGAGCAGGAGCGCCCTACAAGCCGTCGTCTGGATCGAGGATCGCGAAGCTCTCGATGTTCTTGACCGCGAGCACGCGCGGCCCGTGGCCGAAGTCGTAGATGTGCGCGTCCTGTAGCTCCCCCGCGGAACCGCTGCCGTTCCACGTGGAGAGCCACTGCAACGACGTCGGCATGCTGACGCCGATTTCGAGCAGTCGTGAATCGCGCGAGGGCACGTACACGCGCCGCGTCGCCGCGTGGTAGCGGATGCGGCCGACACAGCCCGTGAACTGCGGACCGGTGAGGACGCAGAGCGGTCCCGTCACCGCGCCGGTCTGCGGATGGATCGCGTAGCTCGCGAACCCGGCGACACTGTCGGTCGCGACGTAGAACACGGTCGCGCTCGCGTTCGTCGCGATTCCGCTGCACGTCTCCGTCGCTCCGTCGCCGTTCAGGTCGACCGGCATCTCGCCCACGTAGCTCATCCCGGCCGGCAGTGTGTCGATACGGAACACGAGCACGCCGCCGCGACACGCCACGAGCGCGAAGTTGCCCGCGACGCACACGTCTTGGCTGTTCGGACGGATCGTGCCGGAGCCCGAGAACGCGTTGACGCACGCCCCCGTCGCGACGTCGTAGGCCTGCAGCGCGATCGCCTGCGTCGACAGGTTGGACAGGTCGCACAGCGCGAAGTTGCGGCCCGCATGCGCGTAGGGCTCGACGTCGTTCTCGTACACCGAGTCCGAGGGCGTCCACGTCGGCGGCGACGAGCGCAGCAACGTCGGCGGCGCCGGATCCGGCTGCGTGCGCGCGATCGGCCAGGTCTGAACGCCGCCCGCGCCGGTGGCGGTGAGGAGCAAGGCGTGATCGACGTCGGCTGGGTTCGGATAGAGGAGCTCGACGTGCTCGGTGAGGCCGCCCGCGGGTTGATAGCTCCCCGGAACGAGCTGCGGAAAGCCCTCGTTCGACACGTCGCAGCGCGCCATGCCGCCGAACGTGGGCAGGTACACCGAGCTCCAGGCCGGCACGGCCACCGCGCCGTCGCAGCTCGCGATCCACCAGCCCTGCGCCGCGAGGATCGGTTGCGGCGCCGCGACGTTCACCGCGTTCAGCACCCAATCGACCGCGTGCGGCGTCGCGGTCCAGAGCATGCGCGTCCCGTTGCGCTTGCGCACGAGCGCCATGTCGCGCTTGCCTGCGTCGACGAAGGGCACGGAGGTGCAACCCTGAGGAAGCAGGCCCGGCATCTGGTAGGCGTAGAGCATGTTCGCGCCCGCGACGAACAGCTTGTTGCGCGTCGGATCGCGCGTGAGGTTGTAAACCGCTCCCGTCGAGCCGCAGCCCGAATCGGGAACGAGCTGCGCGAGCCACACCGGGTGTGCGGGATCGGAGACGTCGAGTTGGGTCAGGAGCCCCGTGCCGTCCGCGACGAACGCGACGTCCTGCGTCCCGTTCAGGTTCGGGAACACTTCGACCGCGCGCGAGCTCGCGTACGGGTCGTCGTAGGCGACGTGCGCGCGCCAGTCGTTCGCGTAGATCACCGGCTGCGCGTAGTTGTGCGCGCGGTCGAGGTCGGCGATGACGAGCGAGTTCTTGCGCGGCAGCACGGGGCTCTCGAGCGCGGCGACCATGAACGCGAGGAGCTTCCCGTCGACCTCGCGCACCTGGATGCGGCGGAAGAGCGTGACGTCCGCGATCGGGCATTCGACCTGCGCCACGCGCGTGAGCGCGCCGCTCGCGTAACTGAACACGACGAGCTTGCGCCCCGCGACCGCGAACACCGCGTTCGTGTTCGCCCACGTCTTCGCGTCCTCGAAATCGGGGAACGTCTCGGTGGTCGGCGGCTCCCAGTTCAAGCGCCAGATCGTGGGCGTCGAGACGTGCAGCGAGCGCCGCGCGGCGACGACGCGATGGCCGGTGCCCATCTCGAACTCCACGGCCTGCACGGTCGTCGCGTACGGCGAGAAGCCGTCCGTGCCGAGGCGCGCGCCCGTGATGGCGTCGAGGATGAAGACGTTGCGCCCCTCGGCGAGCCAAACCCAGTTCGCGCTCGCGGCGACGTCGTTGGGCGCGCCGCTGTAGAGCTCGCCGACGATCTGCGGCGGGAGGACCTGGACGGCGGACGATACCGGAGCGAGGGCGCAGAGCGCCGTCAGGGGGAGGGAACGCAGCAGCATGAGCGTGGGGGGACGCGGTGGACCATTTTCGACCATAGCACGGGACCAGCGCCGCGGGTGGTGCACTCCCCGTCATGTGCGCTTCGCGCCGCGTTCACCAAGCCTCGGACGTGGGACCGCCGGCGCCGGGGAAGCGCGCGTCCCAGTCGCGTGGACTGCATGCGCGCCGCCTGAAGGGCAGCTCCATGCCCTCTGAGCTCAGAACGAGAGCGTCACGCCGAACGCCGCGCCGTCGTCGGTCAGGGCCGGTCCGAACTCGGCGTGGACCCCGCGCCGGAACAGCCCGTCGCGCTCCGCGTCGCCGTAGTGCGCGTCGTAGACCAGGTGGCTCACGAACATCCCGAGTGCCGCGCCGAACGTGATGTCGGAGAGCCAGTGCCGCTCGCCCTCGAGCCGACTCACGCCGACGTACGCCGCCGGCAGATAGAGCACGTACCCGAGGGCGCTTCCGTCGTGCGTGTCGGCCCAACGCCGAGCGAGCAGCGTCGCGCCGGCGAACGCGAACGAGGTGTGTCCCGAGGGGAACGAGTCCTGCGACGTGTGATCGGGCCGTGGACGGTTGACCGCCATCTTGAGCATCTGCGTGGAGGCGAGCGTCAGCGCGATGGCCTCGCTCGACACCTCGAGGAAGCGCGTGTCGCCGTTGCTCACCGCGTCGACGGCGCCCCACGCGACCGGCGCGAACCCGAGTCCGAGCGCCCACGCCGTGCCTGTGCTCTCATGCGTGTTGAAGAACTGGTCCTCGTTCGATTCGAGCGTGTTCTGATGGTCGAACGGCAGGAGCAGCGGAGTCGCGACCGCCGTCGCAGCCACCGGCACCCACTGAGCGGGCTGCTCGGTGAACTGCTCCCAGGCATGCTCCCACGGCCGGGCCGCGGTGTGCTCCTCGAGCGCCGCGCAACCGGTCACCGTCATCGCCGACGCGCAGAGCACTCCGTGGATGCGTGCATGCATGGTCATCGCGCTGCGGTCAGGTCGGACTTCGGGAGCGGAAACCGTGGAGACGGCCCATTGCAGCTCCCGCGAAGCGGTCGTGCCAGCTCCGACCGGGACGGACTGCGCCACTTCATCGCTCGTGATCCCGCGCAAGCGCACCGTCCGCGTGAGGGCCATGTGCGTATTCCGCTGCTACGGCGTCGTGGGGCGCGGCGCGTGGGGTTCCCCACGCATCGACGCACGACGTGAGGAACGCTCGAGCTGCGTTGCGCGGAACCGGCGAGGCACACACCCTCCCAGCGCGGACTACCGACTCCGGCCGATGGTCCCGCCTCGACGCAGCGATAGTCTTGCTCGGCGCTCGTTCCGGAGGACAGGCATGCGTTCGCGCGTCGCTCTCGCGATCTCTGCGGCACTGGGCGCGGTCCTGGGCGCCGCGGTGATGGCGTTGCTCCAGGCTCCGCGCGTCGTCGAACAATGGCGGCTCGGGCGCGAGGAGGAGGACTATCGTCGGGCGTTCGCGCGCGACGACTCCGTCACGCTCGCGCACTTCATCGGCGAGCACCCGCTCAGTGCCTGGCGACCGGCGGCCGAAGAGCGCCTCGCGTTCCTGCGCACGGACCCGCGTGCCTTCGAGGAAGCCGCCCGAGTTGGAACGCGTGCAGAACTCGAACGCTTCCTCGCAGCCTTCCCCGACCACGTCCGCGTGCCGGACGCGCGCGCCCTGCTCGCGAGCTGCGCACCGCGGAGCGTCTTCGAGCGCCTCGCGGCCGGCGAGCTGCACGTCGAGGCCTGCGGCGCGGGCATGGAGCAGGTCCGGCTCACCTTGCGACGGCAGGTTCCCCATGAGCTCGGCGTGATCGTTCCCGTGGGCGCCTTCTTCGTCTCCGCAGGCGAGGTGCAGGACATGGTCGCGACGCGCGAAGCCTCCGCCGTGCTGCTCACCGACGCGGAGCTCGAACTCGAAGTGCAAGTCGCCTGCGCGAACCTCGAGCGTCCGGTGCCGAGCTCGGAGAGCGCGTTCCGCTTGGAGCGGCGGCCCGCGAGCAACGCGCTCGTCGAGCTCATGCCGCTCCTCGAACGCGCGAACGCGAGCGCGCCCGTCGCGCAGGCCGCGGTGTGGATCGTGACGGACGACGCGACCTGGTATCAGATGGGAACGCTCGTCGTCAGCCAATTCGGAATCGCGCTCGCCGGCCTGCGCGCCATCGACGAGCGGAGCGCCGTGACGGCGATGAAGGTCTGCGCGGATGCGGGTGTCGACGTCGAACGACGCGCGATCGGGAAGATCGATCGCTTTCTCCTGGTCGACGGCCTCGGCGTCGAGGAGCACGGTGTCGCGGAGTGGAGTCGTGCACGGCTCGCGAGGCTGGGCTACTCGGGCACGCGCGACGAGATCCTGCTCGCCGTCCTGGAGCGGGACACCGAGATGGAGGTCGAGGCCTCGATGAGCGCCGCGGCGACGCGCGTGTTGCGCTCCCTCGGCGACGCCGCCCCGCGCGGGCGGCTCATCGAGCTCCTGACGGCGCACGCGGCGGCGGGCCGTCTCGGCGCTCGGCGATCCGCGCGACGCCGACGACGTGCATCGACTCTGCGCGCTGCTCGAGGACGCGAGCGCGGGCGTGCGGGTCGCGGTCGTTCGCGCGCTCGAAGCCGCGCGCGGACCGGAGCGCGACGCGGCGATCGGCCGCGCGTTCGAGGACTCGAGCGCGGAAGTCGCGGGCGCCGCGATCGGAGTCGCGCGGCGAACCGAGAGCATCGCACTCGTGCCCGCCCTGACGCGCTTCCTGGCCTCGAAGCACGCAGCGGAGCCGCGCGCGGAAGCGGCCCGAGCGCTCGCCCAACTCGCCGGCCCGGAGTCGCTACGGGCCCTGTGCGCGCAACTCACGGACGGGGAATACGAAGTGCGCCTCGCGATCGCCGACGCACTGGGAATCGCGGGCGATGCAAGCGCGCTCGAACCTCTGCGCTCCGCGCTGGACCACGAACCCGACGCCGACCTCCAAGCGGCCTACCGAGAAGCGCTCGCGCAGATCAGCGAACGCATCGGGCGTTGAAGTCCCGGAGTCTTCGCTCAGCGACGAGCACGTCCATTCTGATCCTCGCGTTCGGCCGTTGGGCCGAGGCTGGAATGTGACCCTCCTCGAGACTCCATGGGTCAGGGCGGCAGCGGATCGGAAGCGTTGCCGGAGCAGCAGCGCCAGGGAACTGCATCGTCAAAGCACTCGTTGTCTCGACCCCGATCGTCGAAGAGCGCGTTTTGGAGAAGGTCGACAGTTGGATGCAAGTGTCTGCGTTTTTCAACGCGATGCCGCTCACGGGAGCGGACCGAAAACGCGCAGCGTGGGAGACGTTCGCGAAGCAGCCACCGGGTGACCGCCCTCGGCGCATCGACTTACCCGCCGTCGATGGCACGCACGGACTCCGCCGCCACGCGACTTCACTGCCACGGGCCGCCGGGTGGCCATCGAGCCTTCAGAGGCTGTCCCGCTCGCGCGGCCTCGATCGCAGGCATCAAGAAGTGGCGAACTTCGGCGACAATGATCTCGAAGGGCGGCTTGCTCGATTCGAGCAGCCGGCCCTTTTCCATGAAGGCTCTCCATCGGTTCGCGTTGATCGGCGAGTGCGCGAAGGCATCCAGCAATCCGTCGGGGGTCGTCGCTGGGATCGGAGTCGAGCGCCGCGCAAACGTACGACGAACGGACTCGACCAGAACCTCCCCGTCGAATTCGAGCGTGCGCGGAAGCAGCGCAAGGTCGTAGTAGTCCTTGATGCGACTGTTCGCTTCGCCGAGGACGACGATTGCTTCGAGCTTCTCCGCGATCGTCGTGTACGGCGTGTACGCACGCACACTCGCCATGGGCAGGCCGAGCAGCCCGCCGGGAGTGACCTCTTCCGTCGGCGGAAACACGGCATCGCCAAGTCCGACATCGACTTGATAGCGGAGCACACTTCGGCCGAGCCGCGCGTCGAAGCGAGCCCGCAATCCCAACACGGGCGAGTCCCTTCGAATGGGTGCAACGACGATCGAGTCGCGCTCGAACGTGATGCCATCGTCTTCCACATCGAGGGCGATGAGTTCGCCGAGGAGGTCCCGGAGTTGGCCAGAGTCCACGTGTGTCGGGCCGAGCAAGTCGATGTCCCGAGTGGGACGGGTGTCGACTCCGAGCCAGTGCCGGAGGAGCAGCGCGCCCTTCAACACGAAATGGTCTCGGTGGCGCGATCGTCCGAGCCGGTGGAGAAGACGTTCAATGGCATAGAGCTCGAGCACTTCCGCAAACGGTCGGTTGCGAGCTCGAGCCTCGTTCTTCAGGCGGGCTTGGATCGAGTGGACGAACCCGGAGGCTCCACTGCGCGTCACTGCATTGCCTCCAGATACGGTCGAACGATCGTCTCCACGCGAGCGGACCTTGCCGCGCGCACGATCTGAGCGGGCGTGAGTCGGTGCTCAACGAGCGCGGTGCGAAGCGCGTCGAGCGCCACGTCGGTGCCGATGCGGTTTCGGAAGCGGAAACAGTCGGCGATGGTCTTCGCCGGCTCGTACACGCGGACCTTCACGCCGTCACGCTCGTGGACTTCGATCCCCGAGTCGTACATCGAACCTGAGAACCAATAGACGCGCACAGGTGGCCATTCGAGCTTCGGCCGTGCCGTTCCCTTGGGGAGCGCGAAGCTGACTTCGTGCGGGATCTCCGACGTCAGCCGATGGAAGTGCAGCGCCGAGATGAGAGCAACGACGGCCTTGGGGACCCGCGCAGCCACCGTCACGAGATCGGGATCGGCCAGAGGCGGCGCGTCCGCGAACCGGTAGATGCCTCGGCTGACGACTTCGAGTTCCCCGGCGTCGCGGAGCGCATAGAGGTCGCGGGGATGCAGACCTGCACGCAGGAGTTCGGCCGTCCTGAGGAGTCCGTTGCTCGTCCGAGAGGCCTTGCGGAGGACTGCCTCGCATCGCTTCCGGTCCATGGCTGGATAATAACCGCATTACTTGTCGGCATCCATAGCGGTTTCTATCCACCGACGTGGAAGCACCTACTTGTCCTTCGGATCGATCCCCATCCCCCTGCGATCGGGGTAGGCCGGGCGCTTGGGAGCGACGTGCGGTTTCGACGCGAGCTCCGTGAGCATCTCTTCGATCGCGCGCTCGAGCTGCGGGTCGGCGCCGTCCTGCATCTTCGACGGGTCGTCGACGATCTCGATGTCGGCGTCGACGCCATGACCTTCGATGCCCCACGTCCCGTCGTTCTCGTAGAAGGCGAAGCTCGGCACCTCGACGTCGCCGCCGTCGATCAGCGGCGGATAACCCGACAAACCGACGAGCCCGCCCCACGTGCGCATGCCGATCAGCTTCCCGAGCCCCGCCTGCTTGAAATAGAACGGGAACGCGTCGCCGCCCGAGCCCGAGAGGCCGTTGATGAGCATGCATTTCGGCCCGAAATGCGCGTCCGGCGGCCACGGCCAGTCCTTGCCGTCGCGGCGCGCCCACGCGTTCGTCTGCGGACGATTGAGGAGCTCGATGAAGCGCGTCGGGATCTGACCGCCCGAGTTCCAACGCTCGTCGACGATCAACGCGGGCTTCCTGAACTGGCCCTGGAACTGGCGGAAGAGGTCGTTCTGTCCGTCGACGCCCGTGCTCGGCACGTAGACGTAGCCGACGCGGCCCTGCGTGCGCTCCTCGACGTGTTTGCGGTTCTTCTCGATCCACGCGCGGTAGCGCACGTCGCGCTCGGTGCCGAGCGCCTTCACCACGATCGAGCGTGCATCGGCGTCGAACGCGGGCTTCGCGCTCACCGTGAGCGTGATCGTCTTGTCGGCGAGGCCCTGGAACGCCGCCCACGGATCCTTGGCGGCGTCGAGCGGCATCCCGTTCACCGCGAGGACGTAATCGCCCACTTTCACCTTCACGCCGGGCTGCGAGAGCGGTCCGCGTCCGTCCGCGTCCCACGGTGCGCCTTCGTGGATGCGCGCGATGCGATACGCGCCGTCCGCGAGCTCGAAATCGCAGCCGAGCAGGCCCACGCTCTGCTTGGGCTCGTCGCCGACGTCGCCGCCGCTGTAGTAGGCGTGGCCGACGTTGAGCTCGCTGATCATCTCCCTGATCACGTAGCTCACGTCCTCGCGCGACGCGCAGTCGGCGAGCATCACCGCGTACTGCGCGCGCACGGCGTTCCAATCGACTTGGTGCATGTTCGGGTCGTAGAAGAAGTCGCGGTAGAGCCGCCACGTCTCCTCGAAGAGCTGCTTCCACTCGGCGCGTGGGTCGATCTCGGCGAGCATGCCGTCCATCGGCACCTTCTCGAGCTTCGTGTCGGCCTTCGCGTCGCCGACCTGAACGCCTTCGCCACCGAGCACGAGCAGCTTCTTGCCGTCCGCCGAAAGCGCGTACCCGCTGACGCCCTTCGCGACGAGCTTCTCCTCGGGCTTGTCCGCCTTCGGGTCGAAGACGTGCAGCACGTTCTCGCCCTCCTCGCCCTGGATGGGGCTGCGCAGGTAGAGCAAGGCGCCGTCGGAGTTCACCCACGGCTGGAAGAAGTTGCCCGGATCGAGCGGCAGCGCGACGGCGCGCGCCTCGAAGCCGTCGAAGGCGATCTCGACGGGCTTCTCGTCCTTCTTCGCGGCCTTGTCGTCGGCCTTTTTCCCGTCCTTCGCGTCGTCGTCCTTCGCGTCGCCTTCCTTCGGCTCCGTGGACGCGGCCGACTCGTCCTTCTTCGCGACCTCCTCGTCGCTCTTCGGCGCGAGCGGCGACGCGAGGTCGGAGCGCAGCGGCACGAGGTAGAGCTCCTGCGTGCCCGCGTAGAGGAACGAGCCGTCGTACTCGCCGTAGCGCGGCGCGAAGTGCGAGCCGCGCACGAAGTAGAGGTAGTCGCCGGCGCGATCGAAGGTGGGCCACGCGTCCTCGAACATGCCCGACGTGACCAGGTGCTTCGCGCTGCTCTCGAGCTCCTGGATCACGATGCGGCCGCGCGACGAAGCCTCGTCGGCGAGGGTGTACGCGACGAAGCGCGAGTCGCGCGTGAAGCTCGGCGGCGTGGAGATCAGATCGCCGGCCCACGGATCGCGATCGAGTTCGCGCGGCGCGCTCCCGTCGGCGTGGGCGAGCCACAGCGTGCCGGTGTTGTCCGAGTACACGAGGTGCTTCGAGTCAGGCGACCAGCAAAGCAACCTGCGGAAGCCCTTCGCGGGCGGGACGATCACCTTCGGTTCGCCGCCGTCCGCGGGCGCGACGACAAGCGCGTACTCCCCCGTCGAATCCTCGAGCCACGCGATCGACTTGCCGTCGGGGCTCCACGCGGGATCGCGTTCGGCCGCGCCGCTCGTGCGCGTCAGGTTGCGCGGGCTGCCGTCCTTCGCGGGCAGCGACCACGCGTCGCCGCGCGCGCTGACGAGCAGGCGCTTGCCGCTGGGTGAGAGATCCCAGCCCTGCGCGAACTTCGACGCGTCCACCGCGCGCGGCGCGAGCTTGGGACGCGCGCCGGGGAGGGTGACGCGCACGACGCTCGTCACACCGGTCGCGAGGTCGAAGAGGACGAGCTCGGAGCCGTGCTGGAACACGATCTCACCGGTCCCCTTCGCGCCCGGACCGATCGCGGGCCACTTCACGTCGTAGTCGGAGTAGCGCGTGAGCTGCTTTCGCTTCAGTGTCGCCGGGTCGAGCGACCAGAGGTTCAGGCGGTGCGACTCGCCATCGTCGGAGAGGTAGCAGAGCTCCTTCCCGTTCCACATCGGCGCCGTGTCGACACCCTCCCACGTCGTCGCCTGCTTCGCGCTCTTCGTCTGGAGATCGAAGAGCCAGATGTCGGTCGACATCCCGCCGCGGTAGCGCTTCCACGTGCGGTTGTCGACCGTGTGCGGCGTGTACGCGAGCCAGCGTCCGTCCGCGGAGATCGACGCGAACGCGCCGTAGGGCACGGGGAGCGGCGCGGGCAGTCCGCCCGTCGCGGCGACGGTGAAGAGCTGCACCTGCCGATCGCGCCCCGCGAAACCGTTCGTGAAGAAGAGCAGCCGCCCGTCGGGCGTCCAATCGCAGAGCGTCTCGGCGCTGGGATGGTGCGTCACGCGCGCCGGCACGCCGCCGCCGACCGGAACGGTGTAGAGGTCGCGATTCCCAGCGTAATTGCCCACGAACGCGATCGTCTTCCCGTCGGGGCTGAAGCGCGGGAGCACCTCGACCCCCGGGGGGCTCGCGAGCGGCGTCGCGACGCCGCCCTCGCGCGGGACGAGCCACAGGTCGTCCGCGTAGACGAACACGATGTGCGTCGCGCCGACGTCGGGGAAGCGCAGCATCGCGCCGTGCGGCGTCACATCGTCCTGTGCGGGGAGCGCGCGCGCGACCGGAGCGGGCGCGGCCTTCATCGGCGGAGCAGCGATCGGCTGCGCGCGCTCCTTCGACTCCGGGGCGGAGCGCGAGGCACAGGCAGCGACGAACGAAGCGAGAACGAGCGTGTGGAGGGGGCGATGGCGCGACATAGGGGCGAAAGCGTAGGGATCGAGGACTCCGCGAGCGAGAGCGCGGCCGTGCGCGAACCCACGTTCAACATTCGCGACGAACTCGGCCCGCTCGAGCTCCGCTGTGTGCACCCGGCGCGTGCACACCTGAACTGCGCGCGAGCTCGACGCCTCAGCCCTTCCGCCGCTCCTCGAGCCGTCCGAGCAGCCGCAGGAGGCCGTCAAGGATCGTGATCGGGTGCGGCGGGCAGCCGGGAATGTAGAGGTCGACCGGCACGATCGCGCTCGCGCCGTCGTGCACTTCCGGGTTGCCCACGAACGGTCCGCCCGCGATCGCGCACGCGCCGACCGCGATCACGATCTTCGGTTCGGGAACGGCGGCCCACGTCTTCCGCAGCGCGAGCTCCATGTTGCGCGACACCGGGCCTGTGATCAGCAGACCGTCCGCGTGCCGCGGCGAGGCGACGAACTGGATGCCGAAGCGCCCGAGGTCCCAACCGATCGTCCCGAGGACGTTCGTGTCCGCCTCGCACGCGTTGCAGCCGCCCGCGCTCACCTGGCGCAGTCGCAGCGAGCGTCCGAAGAGCCGCCGCAGCGTCGCGTCGAGCTCGGCGGCGAGCCGTACTTCCTCTGCTCCGGGCGCGCCGAGCACGAGGTCCGCGCGCGTCCGCGCGGCCATGCGGTGATCGCCCGTCTGCGTGATCGCGCGCGGCGGACAGACGGCGACGCACTCCGCGCAGAAGATGCAGCGTCCCAGATCGAGCGCGACCTTCACGCCCGCCGGACGCGTGACGGCTTCCGTCGGACAGACCGCAACGCACGCCGTGCACTCCTCGACGCACTTCGTCGCGTCGACGCGCAATGCTCCGCCGTGACGGTCGGGGAGCGGCGGCGCCGGGCCGTCTGGATACGCCATCGTCTCAGAGCCGCGCTTCAGGCGTTGAATCAGCGTGTCGAGGACGAACATGGCGGTTGCGATGGGCTCACAAGTCGAAGCCGCAGTAGGAGAGGTTGAAGCTCTTGTTGCACAACGGGAAGTCCGAGATCGCCTGTCCGCGCAGCGCGAGCGCGAGCCCGGCCCAGTTGTGGAAGGACGGGTCGACGATCTTGTAACTCTGGAAGCGGCCCGCGCGATCGGTGAGCGCCGCGTGGCAGACCTCGCCGCGCCAGCCTTCCACGAGCGCGACCGCGAATGTGTCCGGCGCCGACGCGGGAAGCGGATCGAGCAGGTGCGATTCCGGCGGCGCGGAGAGCTGCTCGAGCAAGAACGCGCCCGACCGCTGGATCTCCAGCCACCGGACGCGCGCGCGCGCGAAGACGTCGCCGCCGGGCCAGACCGCGATCGGCGCTTGCGCGAAGCGGTACCAGCCCGCGGGCTGGTCGTAGCGCACGTCGCGCACGAGGCCGCACGCGCGCGCGGCCAGACCGACGAGGCCGAGCTCCGCCGCCTGCGGTGTGAACACGGTGCCGATGTTCTCGAAGCGCGAGCGCACCGACGCCGCGTCCCACAGCCACGTCGCGGCGCGCTCCACTTCCTCCATCGCGGGCGCGAGCCGCTCGAGGACCGCGACGACGCGCGCGGGCTCGAGGTCGTGGCGCGCTCCGCCCGGCAGCACGAGCCCGCGACCGAATCGGTTGCCGCACACGAGGGCCGTCAAGTTGAGGAAGTCGCCGCGGATCTTTCCGCACGCCGCGGCCGTCGGCAGGAACGCGACGTCGCCCGAGAGAGCGCCGAGGTCGCCCGTGTGGTTCGCGAGCCGCTCGAGCTCGAGCGCGACCGCGCGCATCCACTGCGCGCGCAGCGGGGCCTCCGCGCCCGCGAGCGCTTCGAGGACCTGCGCGGGCGCCGTCGCGTGCGCGATCGTCGTGTCGCCCGCGGCGGTTTCGATCTGGCTGCGCGTCGCGCGGTGCGGACCGCCGAGCAGCGCCGCCTCGACGCCGCGGTGCTGGTAACCGAGAGCGATCTCGAGGTGCAGCACTTCCTCGCCCGCGCATTGGAATCGGAAATGCCCCGGCTCGATGATCCCGGCGTGCACGGGTCCGACCGCGACCTCGTGCACCTCGCGGCCCTCGACGCGGAAGAAGGCGTCCGGTGCCGGCGCGGTCCCGGCACTCGCGCGCACCGACTTGAGCCAGGGATGCCCGGTCGGGACGAGCGCGTGCTGTTCGTGAACCTCGCGCTCGAACAGGTGCGCCTGTGGATGCGTGGCCGTCAGCGCGGGGTAGGCGCCGACGATCGGCGTGCTGCGTCCCACCGCGAGCGTGTTGTCCGCGTCGAACGCGATCACGGCTACAAGGCGCACGCCTTTGCTCTCGGGGACACCGAACCACGCGCACAAACGCGCCCCGCGATCGAGTTCACCCGCGGTCGCGCGCACGAACTCCGCGCCCGGCCACTCGGGCACGTCGGCCCACGGCAGGCTCGCCGTGTTCGGGAACAACGCGAAGGGCGAGGACTCGCTCATGGCGCTGGGTAGAGCTGGGCGACGGCGGCGGACCAGGCTTCGAGGAGCACGGCCGGCGTGCCGAGCCCGAGCCACAGGGAGAACACGAGCAGGACGAGCGGCGGACCGATGACGCCGGGCGTTTCGGAGAAACGCGCGCTGTTCGCCTTCGAGGCCGCGCGCGGCCGCCCGTCGACGATCGCGAAGACGAGCCGCGTGAGGCCGAAGAACGCGAGAAGGAGGCAGACGAGGAACAGCACGATGCTCACGACCTGGCCGCGTTCGAGCCCCGCGCGCACGAGCTTCAATTCGCTGAAGAACGGGCCGAACGGCGGCATGGCTGTCACCGCGAACATGCCGGTGACGAAGATCGCCGCCGAGCGTGGGGTGAGGAGGCTCATGCCGCGCACCTGGTCGGTCGTGCGCGCGCCCGCCGCGCGACGGATGTTGCCCGCGGAGAGGAAGAGCGCGCCCTTCGTCAGGCTGTTGTTCCACACGTGGAACAGCGCGGCCCACACGCCGACGGCGCCGAACGCGGCGCCGATGCTCAAGATGCCCATGTGCTCGACGCTCGAGTACGCCAGCATGCGCTTGAAGTCGCGCGTCGCGAGCAGGAAGAGCGCCGCCACGACCATCGAGAACAATCCGACGACGAGCAGCGTGCGGTCCGCGATCGCGCCCTCGCCCGCGGCGCTGACGACGGCGCGCACGCGCAGGATCGCCGTGAACGCGACGGTGGTGACGCCGCCCGCGAGCAGGGCCCCGACGATCGACGGCGCTTCGCCGTACGCGTCGGGCTTCCACGTGTGCATCGGCGCGAGCCCCATCTTCGTTCCGTAGCCGACGAGCAGGAGCACCCAGGCCGTCAGCACCCACGGTCGCGACAAGCCCGCGCCCTGCGCCGTCAGCGCGGCGAACGTGAGATCGCCGCCGCCGCCGCCGTGGAGCGACGCATAGCCGAGACAGAACGATCCGAGCAGCGACAGCGCGATGCCCGTACCCCCGACGAGCAGGTACTTCCACGTCGCCTCGATCGATCGTCCCGACCCGTTGAAGTGCAGGAGCGGCACGGCGGCGAGCGTCAGACCCTCCGTCGCGATCCACAGCACGCCGAGGTGGCGCGCCTGGTGCGCCGCGCTCAGGAGCCCGAGCAACAAGAGGAACGACGCGACGAACACGCGGTTCGGCCGCTCGACGCGCAGACGGAGGTAGGACACGCCGTACGCCGCGCACGCCAGGAACAGCACGGACACCATCGGCAGCACGGCGCGCGCGAGCGGGTCGAAACCCAGCCAGCCGTGCAGCGCGACGACCGGCGGCTCGAAGAGGAGCCAGAACGCGAGCACGACGTGGATCACGCCCGTTGCGGGCATCAGCCACGCCCGCGTGCGCTCGCTGGGCCAGACGGCCGCGAGCAACGCGGCTGCGAGCGGAACGATGATGAGGAGCGCTTCTCTCATTCGCGTAGCGTCGTGAGCTTGCGCGTGTCGATGGAATCGAACTCACGCTGGATGCGGTCGACGATGATGCCGAAGATGAACACGCCGACGGTGAGGTCGAGCAGGATGCCGGCCTCGACCATGAGCGGCATGGCGTGGATGAGCAGCAGGCCGAAGAGGTAGATGCCGTTCTCCAGGATCAAATAGCCGGACACCTGCGCGATCGCCTTCGAGCGTCCGATCAGCAGCAGGAAGCCGGTGAAGATCGACGCCAGCGCCCCCGGCACGATCAACGAACCGGTCTGTTCCGGGAGCAGCGGCAGCTCGTGCGCGAGCACCATCGCTGCGATCGTGCCTCCAGCCCCGAGCAACAACGACGGCACGAAGCCCACGAAGGGCAGGATCTCGCGATCGATGTTCGCCGTGCGCATCGCGCGCCGCAGCAGCGCGGGAATCACAAGGCCCTTGCCGGTGACCGTCGCGAGCGCGACGAGCGCGACGTGCCAGCGCACCTCCGGCTCCATCAAGAGCGGCATCACGCCGAGCGCGACGCCCTGCAGCGACACGGCGCGGATGAGGGAGGGCAGACGGCCGCTGCCCAGGGCGAGAAGGTTCAGCCCCATCACGAGACCGATCAAGAGGTCCAGTGCGTGGTTCATGCGGGACCCCCTCTCCACGCGAACAGCAGCGCGAACAGGCACAGGAGGAATCCGACGGTCAGGAGGAGCGGCACGCGCCGGAACGCGAAGCGCGCGAGCAGCGATTCGGTCATGCCCGTCGCGAGCGTCACCACGAGAACGCTCGCAGCGAGCGCGCCGGTCGCGGCGAGCGGCGTCAGACTCCCCATGGGCAGCACGGCCTCGGTCAGGAACACGGCGAACAAGAGGAGCTTGACCGACGCACCGTGCAGGATCACGGCGAGCGGCGGACCGCTGTGATCGAGCACCATCACCTCGTGGATCATCGTCAGCTCGAGGTGCGTGTTGGGATCGTCGAACGGGACGCGGCAGTTCTCCGCGAGCAGCACGACGAAGAGCCCGGCCGCGAGCAGAACCGCGCCCGCGCCCGCCGCGGGCGTCAACATCGCGACGAGCGACGTGCTCCCGCTCTGCACGCAGAGCGCCAGCACGGCCGCGATGATCGCGGCCTCGCTGAGCACGGCGTAGCTGACCTCGCGCGCCGCGCCCATGCCCTCGAACGCGGAGCCCGTCTCCATCGCGGCCCACGCCGTGCAGAAACGCGCGAGCGCGAGGAGGTAGACGAACAGGAGCACGTCGCCTTCGAATCCGAGGCCCGTGCCGAGCGCACCGAGCGGAAGCAGGAGCGCCGCGCCAAAGACGGCGACCCACGCCACCGCGGGACCGATCACGAAACCCGGCGAGACGAGCGTGCTGAGCACCACGCCTTTGCGCCAGAGTCGTGCGAGGTCGTAGGAGAGCTGCAGCACCGGCGGGCCGCGGCGGCCCGCGACCCACGCCTTCGTCTTGGTGATGATGCCGGGGAGCAGCGGCGCCAGCGCGAGCCACACGACGGCGCGGAGAAGCACGTCGAGGAGTACGTTCACGGCGCGCCTCCGAAGTAGACGATCAGCGCGACCCCCGCGAGGCCCAACACCAGGTACAGGATGTACGCCTGCAGTCGGCCGTGCTGCAGCTTGCGCGCGGCGAGCGCGACCCGCACGAGCGCGCCGCCCGTCGGCGCAAGAACGTGCTCGAGCACCATCTCCGGAACGCGTTCGACGCGCTCGGATCGCGCCGGGAACGCGCCGCGCGGCCGACGGTAGCGGCTCTCGGTTCGCAGAAGCCACGCGGACCAGCCGCCGACGATCCCGGCGAAGGCGCCGCTCGTGTACTGCATGCGCGGCGTCGGCTCCGCGAACCCGCAGTCCCACGTCGGACCGCGGCGCGTCCCGTTCGCGCGTACTCTGCGCACGAGCACGAGCGCGACGAGGACAGCGACACCCGCGAGCACGACGTGCGTCCACCCGAGGCGATCGAGCGCCGCCGGCGGCTCCGCGCCGATCCAGGCCGGGTTCCACGCGCCGACCGCGCGCGCGAGCGCGGGCCAGAGCACGGCGGGCGCGAGGGCGAGCGCGATGCACGCACCCGCCAGCACGAGCATCGGCCCGCGCATGAGCGGCCCGCACTCGTGCGCGTGCCGCGCGACCTGCGTGCGCGGCGCGCCGAAGAACACGATCGTGCCCGCCTTGACGAAGGTCGCGAGCGCGAGCGCTCCGGCCATCGCGAGCACGATCGCGACGGGCAATACGGCCCAGGCCGCGGCGCTTCGGAGCGCCGCCGCGTCGAAGAGGCCGAGGTAGAGCAGCCACTCGCTGACGAACCCGTTCAACGGCGGCAGACCCGCGACCGCGATCGCCGCCAGCGCGAAGAGCGTCGCCGTCCACGGCATCGCCCTCCACAGTCCGCCGAGGCGGCTCATCTCGCGCGTGCCGGTGGCGTGCACGACCGAACCGGAGCAGAAGAAAAGGAGCGCCTTGAACGCGCCGTGGTTCCAGACGTGGAGCAGCGCTCCAGCGAGCGCCAACCGGCCCCACGCCGCGTTGTCGTGCGCGACGGCGAGCAGCGCGCCTCCGACGCCGATCAGGATCACGCCGACGTGCTCGACCGAGCAGTACGCGAGCAGGCGCTTCAAGTCGTTCTGCGCGAACGCGAACGTGATCCCGACGAGCGCGCTCCCGGCGCCGAGACCGAGCACGACCCAACCCGCGCCCGGCGGCACGACGAGCCAGCCGCTGAAGCGCACGATGCCGTAGATCCCCATCTTGATCGCGACGCCGGACAGGATCCCGGAGACGTGACTCGGTGCGTTCGAGTGCGCGGACGGAAGCCACACGTGCAGCGGGAAGAAGCCCGCCTTGACCCCGAAGCCGAGGAGCACGAGCCAGAACAGCGGAGCGAGCTCGGCGTGCTCGAGCATCGGTCCGAGATCCCAGCTCCCCGTGCGCGCGGCCAGGACTCCGAAGAAGGCGAAGAGGCAGAGCGAAGCGACGTGCGAAGCCGCGAGGTACAGCCAGGCCGCGGAGCGCGCGGGCCGCCGCCGATCGTCCAGGCGGATCAGGAAGTAGGCGCTGAGCGTGAAGAGCTCCCACGCGACGAGGAAGTGCAGACCGTTGCTGCACAAGAGCGCGAGCCCCATGTTCAGGACCATCGCGCTCCACGCGATGCGGCCGCGCGGAGCGGAGCCCGGTTCGCGCGCGTCGCTCCAGTACTCGCGCCCGTAGACCGCGCCCGCCGCGGCGACGACGCAGAGCAGAACGAGGAAGACCGCGCTCACGCCGTCGAGTCGCAGGTGCGCCGCTTCGCCGCCGATTGCGAAGTTGCTGCGCCATTCCCAGTCCGTCGTCCCGAGGAGCACGCGGAACGCCGCGGCGAGCGTTGCGGCGGCGGCGCACACGACGAGGGCGAGCCAGGTGCGCGAGTACCGCGCGCCGACCACGAGGCTCGCCGACGCGGCCGCGAACGCGGAGGTGAGGAGGAAACCGGGGCTCATGGCGACGTGTTCGCGCTGGGGCCGTTGGAAGTCACCGCGTCGATGGCCGCGACGGCCTCGAAGACCTCGTCGTCGCTCGGACTCCGCGCGAGGAGCTCGCGCAGCGGTCCTGTCAGCAAAAGGCGGCCGAAACGACCGAGAAGATCGATGTGCGCGCGCGGCGACGGCGCCACGAAGAAGAAGAGCCGCGTGACGGGCACGCCGTCGGACGGCGGCTCCGCGAGCTTCAACGGCGATCGAAGGAACACGAGCGCGACCGCGCCCGAATCGCGACCGAGCGCGACGCGCATCGAGAGGTGCGGCAAGGCGAAACCGCCGCCGACCGGCGCCCAGTTGATCCCGCCGGCGGCGTGCAAGCGCTGCCGCAGGAGTTGGACGATCGTCGGCGTCGCGCCGGGGAGCGCGGTGACGACGCGCTCGAACACGTTGAGCACCTCCGACTCGGAGACGTCGCGCCAGACGCCGCCGGCGCGCAGGAGCGGCGTGAGCCGCGCTCCCGACGCGAACGCGGGCGTGACCGGCGCGAGGAAGCCGGCCTTGGCCGCCAGCCCGCGTTCGGCGGCCCACTGCGCGACCTGCGCGCGATCGAAAAGGAGCCGTCCGCGATCGGGCGTGTGCGGCAAGCCTTCGTCGCGGATCCAGCCTTCCAC
>JACRIO010000281.1 GCA_016220035.1 Planctomycetota bacterium
CCGCGCGGATCCACTGCACGTTCGCGGCGCTCGCCGCGAACGGACCGAGCAGGCGGTGGAGCACGCTCCCGCGCGGGACCTCGGGCCGCGCGATCCACCAAGGCGCCGTGACGAGCAGGACCACCAGCGCCCACAGCACGGGCCGCAGCCGGCCGGTGCGCAGCCGTTCGAGGCGGCCGCTCATCGCGTGCGCCTCCCCGCGGCGGGCCCCGCGGCGACGGCCGCGATGCTCGCGAGCGCGAGCGCGCCCGCGACGGCGCACGCGCTCGCCGCGGGCCCCGCGGGAACGCGCGCGCGACCCGCGCAGGCGAGCGCGTCGAAGAGACCGTGTCCCGGCAGCCACGCGCCGTCGACGCCGAGGATCCCGGGCACGAGCCACAGCGCGAGCACGCCGGCGCTCGCGATCGACGGCGACAGGAACGCGCCGAGGAGGAACGCGACGGCGCTCGCGGCGACGGCGAGCAGGACGAGCTCCGCGGCGAGCGCGAGGCTCGCGCCGCGCGCATCGGTCGCCGGCTTCCACACGCGCGCGACGTCGGCGGGGAGCAGCACGCGCGCGGCGGGTTCGACGAGCGCGAGCTCGAGCTCGACCGCGCCGGTTCCGGGCGGGAGCTCGACCTCGACCACGTCGCGCGTGCCGACGCGGCGGCGCGCCTCGGAGCTCCAGTCGCCGCGGCCCGCGCGCCGAGCGCGCAAGACGACCTCGGTCGCCGGGCCTGCGCCGGTGCCGAGCACGAGCTCGAGCTCGATGCGCGCGCCGGCGATGCTCGCGTCCTCCGGCAGGAGCGCGCGGAACGGCGCGGCGCCCGTGATCCAACCCGTGCGCGGCAGCGCGACCGTCCCGGCGTCGGCCCAGGAAGGCGTGCGCGCCCGGCCCGCTTCGCACGCGAGCGCGACGAGGAGCGCGACCAGGACCGTCGCGGCCGCGTGGCCGAGGAACGTAGCGCCCGCGAGCCCCACGCGCGGCGCGGCACGCGGCGCGAGGAAGTCGAGCTCGCCCGCGCGCCATCGGGAGAAGGTCCGCGCGGCGCGCACGACGCAGTACGGGACGAGGAAGAGCGCCGTGAGCGTCCACAGCGCCTCGCGCGCGGCCGCGGCGGGCTCGGGGGCGCTCGCGGCGACGAGCCGTGCGAGCTCGAGCGCGCGCGCTTCCTCGCGCCAGCGCGCGAGCGCGAGCACGAGGGCGATCACGACGCGCGCGATCGGCGACGCCGCGCGCCGCAGCGCGAGCAGGAGGAGCCGCGCGCTCCAGCTCACGCGCTCGACCCCGCGCCGCCCGCGGCGCGCGCGTGTCGACGGTAGACGTCGAGCAGCGTGCCCGCGCCGACGATCGCGCGCGGCGCTCCGCGCTCCGCGATCCGGCCGTCGAGCAGGACGCACAGCTCGTCGCACTGCCCGAGCAGGTCCGTGAGCAGGTGCGACGCGAGCACGACCGTCGTCCCGTTCGAACGCGCCTCCGCGAGGACCGCGTCGAGCACCTCGAAGCCCTGCGCGTCGAGCCCCGCCGTCGGTTCGTCGAGCAGGAGCAACTTCGGCCGCGCGATCCACGCCTGCGCGAGGCCGAAGCGGCGCAGCATGCCGCGCGAGTAGCCGCCGAGCCGCGAACGCGCGCGCTCCGCGAGACCGACGAGCGACAGCAGCCGGTCGACCTCGCGCGCGAGCTCCTTCCCGCGCAGGCCCTGTAACGCGCCCGCGAGGTCGAGCGTCGCGCGCGCGGTGAGCTCGGGCGGGAACGGCGAGTCCTCGGGCAGCCAGCCGATCGCGCTGCGCACCGCGCGGTCGAGCGGATGTCCGCCGAGCACGAACAGCGAACCGGTGCGGTGCGGCTCGAGCCCGCAGAGCACGCGGAGGAGCGTGCTCTTCCCCGAACCGTTCGGTCCCGCGAGGCCGAGCACGGTTCCGGGCGCGACCTCGAGGTCGATGCCGCGCAGCGTGATGCGCCGGCGCCGGCCGAAGAAGTCGGGGTACGCGTGCGTCAGCGCGACGAGGCGCACAGCGGCATCGCTCTCGGAGCCCGCCGGACTCCTCGGGCTCCCCGGGTGCGCCGGGCTCGTGCTCATCGCGCTGCTTTCCCGCGCAGCATGTTGTCGAGCATCGCGCCGACCGCGGTCTTCCACTCCGGACGTTGGAAAAACTGCGCTTCGTCGTGCTTTCCAGAGAGCGTCACGAGCGACTTCGGCGGCAGCGCGGCGGCGAGCAGCGCCTCCGCCTGCGCGTAGGGCACGATCTGGTCGTCCTTGCTGTGCAGGATCAGCACGGGGAGCGGCACGCGCGGCATCTTCGCGAGGTTCGCGTACTCGACGCGCGCCAGGAGCCGCACGGGCAGCCACCCATAGAAGCGCACGCCGAGGTCGGGGATCGAGGTGAACGTCGACTGGAGGATCAGCGCGCCGAAGGGCTTCCGCAGCGCGAGCTCGACCGCCGGCCCGCCGCCGAGCGATTCGCCGAACACCGCGATGCGCGCCGGTTCGAACTGGAGCGCGCGCACGAGGTACTCGTAGCCGGCCTCCGCGTCGCGGTAGGTGCCGTCCTCGGTCGAGCGTCCGTTCGACGCGCCGTAGCCGCGCCAGTCGAGGATCAGCGTGCTGAAGCCCATCTCGCGGAACGCGCGCGCGTGCTCGACGCGGTTCTCGACGTTGCCCGCGTTGCCGTGGAGCAGGAGCACCGCTCCGCGCGGCCGCTCCGCCTCGACGAGCCATGCGTAGAGCCGCACGTCGTCGTCGGTCTTCAGGAACAACGCCTTGCCCGGGAGCCCGTGGTCCTTCGGCTCCGTCGTCGGCGGAGGGCCGCCCGCGAAGACGATCTTCTCCTGCGCGATCCAGAGCGCGACACAGGCAGCGACGTAGAGTCCGACGACGATTCCGAGCAGGGTGAGCACGATGCGTTTCATCCCAGGGTCAAGCTACCGGCGGCGCGCGCTCGTCACCAGCGGGGCGCACCGCGCGGACGGAAGACCCGCGCTGTCGCGCTCCCGGCGGAGCGCAGGTGGTCCCGGCGCGCGCGCGTGGGTCGCCGTGATGATCCGAACGCCCACGCCAGTCTCGAACGGCTCGCGCCGCGCGCGCGTGGACAGCCGCGCGCGCGCGCGACAAGATGACGAGGAACATGCCCAAGCTCCACGTGCACGGCGGACCCGACGCGGGGAAGAGCTTCGACGTCGAGGACGGCGCGACGCTCGGCCGCGACGCGGCCTGCACGGTGGTCTTGCGCGACGCCTCGATCAGCCGCCGGCACGCGCGGATCGAGCGCGCGGGCGGGGCGTGGCGCGTCGTCGACACGCAGTCGCGCAACGGCCTCGCGGTCGGGGGCCAGCGCGTCGAGAGCGCGGAGCTCCAGGACGGCGCGGAGTTCCAGCTCGGCGAGGTGCGTCTCCGCTTCACGCTCTCCGCGGACGCCGTGCGACCGCCGGCCGCGGCCGAGCCGGAGGAGATCGTGCTCGAAGGCGACTGGAGCGCGCCCTCGCCCGCGCCGAACGTCGACGTGCGCGCGTCGTTCACGAGCGAGCTCGAACGCACGACGGAACGCCCGCTCCCGCGGCAGGCCGAGCTCGCGCCGCCGAAGCCCGTCGCGCCCACGGGCGGCGCGCGCGCGGCGCCGAAACCCACCGCATCCGCGGCCCCGTCGCCCGCGGCGGCGAGACCCGCCGCATCCGCCGATGCGTCGAACGAATCGGCGTCCACCGCGCCGCGCGCGCCGAACGTTCCGTCGAACTCCGCCCCCGCGGCCCGCACCGTCGCGTCCAGCGCGCGCGGCGTTCAGATGCGCGCACCCGAACGCGGCCAGGGCGGCGCCGCCGCGACGCGCGCGGTGCTGCAGTTCAACAAGGTCGAAGCGCGCGGCGGCTTCTCGCACACCGACCTCGCGCAGCAGCCGGCGTGGGTGAAGCTCCTGATCGCGCTCGGCGCGCTGCTGCTCTTCGCCGCCCTCGCATGGGCCGCCTTCCACACCGCGTCGCTCTTCAAGCAGAAGGCCGGCGGCGACGCCGTCGAGCTCGAGGACGTGCCCGACGACGCGCAGCGGTGAGCATGCCGAAGCGGCGCGCCCCCGGTCGAGGACGAAGGCGGGGCGAGCCTTGCGTCCGAGAACGAGGGCGAGCCGTCGACGGCGCGCTCAGGGCCGTTCGTTCAGCTCCATCTTGACGCGGTTCGAGACGGCGAGGCGTCCGGTGGCGGGGTCGAGGGTGAGCATCTGGAGATGCCATTCGGCTTCTTGCGACGCTTCAGGTGCGATCGCGAAGCGGACATTCGCCGCGGTCGCTGCTCCGAGCGCGTCGAACGTGCCGCTCAGCGCGGTGATCTGTCCCGCGGGCGAGAGGTCGATCAGCGCGTTCCCGAGCCCGAGTTGGGGCAAGGGCGTGTTCTGGTAGATCGTCCCGTTCTCCACCATCGCGCCGAGCGCAGGGTCGAGCGCGAGATCTTCGAACCCGTATCCGAGGAACAGGACCCAGAACCCGTTCGAGGGTCCGGTGAGGCCGAGATCCGCATTCCACTGCCTGGTGGACGGATTGGGGAACACGAGCCCGGGCTGCGCGGTCACGTTGCCGAAGCGGTCCTGGGTCGGAGTGACCGGGTAGTCGATCCTGACCATCGGCATCCCGAGCGGCGTCAGGTCGTGGAACTCGTCGCCGCCGATGTCGACCGTGGGAAGCCCTTCGGACGCCGATGCGTAGAAGCGGGCATCCGTGTCGACGTCCATCGAGACGTCCGTCCGCACCAGGAGCGGTCCAACCATGAGCGAGCGCAGCGCGAGGCCGGCCTCGACCAGCGACCCCGCCCCGATCAGCGGCGACGGGGGTGAGAGGTGCAGGTCGGTCGGAAGGAGCCCGAGGTGCGCGTCGCCGCCCACCAGCAACGGAGCGGGCAACGCGGCAACGTCCTCGATCCGGTTGGCGACCTGCGAGCCCACCGCGCCGCCGGTGATCGAGAGGTCGATCGCCGGGACCTGCGACGGAGGCAGCGGGCACCAGAGCAGGTTGTTGTCGAGCTCGAACGTGCCGCCGATGATGCTCACGCCGCTGACCTGCGGCACGAAGGTGAAGTCCGTGGCGAAGGCGATCGTGTTGTTGATCACGTGCGAGTCGCAGTTCGTCAACGTCACCGTGCGTTCGCAGCGCTGCACGAAGTTCGAGAAGATGCGCGGAGCGCAGGTCGCGCCGTTTCCGCTGACGTTGACGCCCTCCTCGTACATCTGGATGCGGTTGGAGCGATAGAGCGTCGATGCGACGCCTCCGCACGTCTCGCGCACGGCGAAGTTCTGGACCGGTTCGTCGTCGCCGATGTCGTTGTCTTCGATCACGTGGCGGGTGACGAATCCGCCCCCGGTCTCGATGCGCAACGGGGTCGCGCAGTCGTGGAGGAAACACTGGCGCACCTCGACCTCGATCGGCGTCGGCGTCGGCGCGCCGAGGACCCCGGGCGCGATCCGGATTCCGAAGTTGGCGTTCGTGATCTCGAGTGTCTGGATCACGCTCGCGGGCTGCGTCGGATTGCCCACCCAGTCGACCTCGATGGCGTTCGACAGGAAGGTGCCGACGATCCACGGCCGATCGCGAACCGCGGCCGGGTCGTTCTTCCATGTCTCGATCGACACGCCGTGCGCGGGAAGCCGCAACGGGAAGACCTCGCCCGTCGCCGAGCCGTAGATCGCCGGGGCGATGTTGAGCGTGATGCGGATCGGCGGCGTGGCGCCCGTGCCTCCCGCGCCCGGGTCGTCGAGGATGAGGCTGACGAGGCTCAGCGCCTGAGTGATCGAACCAAAGGGGTTGTTCGGTGTGCCGGCGCCGCCGCCGCCCGGCGCCACGAAGAACTCGATGGACTGCGAACTCGCGTCGTCCTCCCAGCGTCCGAAGAGCTCGTGCGTCAGAAGGGTGGGGACAAGAGGGGAGCGCCGGGCCGCGCCGAGGGGAAGGGTGGCGAGGGGGAGCGCGAGGAGGCCGAGGGCGAGCCAGCCGGCCGCGGGTCGGTGTTTGGAGAGGGGTTTCATCGAGGTCGAGGGGTTGGGAGCGTGACAGGCTGCACGCGCGTGCAGCCGAGAGATGGTGAACGGCGCCTGCCGCCGTTCGTCGTCTCCTCGATCTCCGTCCGTTCCCCGGTGTTTCACTGTTTCCGGGTTTCCCCTGGCGTCGCGGCCGGCGCGCCATCGTCGGCACCCTTCGCGCGTGCGTGCTCGATTCCTGCGAGCAATTCCAGCGCTCGCTGGCGCTTGGGGTGATCCGCCCCCGCCGCGGCTTCGAGGATCACGGCCGCCTCGCGCAGGCACTCCACGGCGCGCTCGGGCTCGTCCGCGAGCGCGAGCAGCTCGCCGAGCGACACGAGCGTCTCGCCGACGAGCGGCGAACTCGGGCCGGACGTCCGGCGATACAACTCGACCTCCTGTTCGAACAGCGCCACGGCGCGCGCGCGATCGCCCATGTCGGCCGCCAACAGCGCCGCGGTGTCGAGCACGGCTGCTTCCTGCAGCGGTCTCGAGCGCAGGCGTGCGGAGGTGCGGCGCGCGTCGTCGATGCGCTCTCGAGCCGCGTCGAACTTCCCCTGCCGGGTCAGGATGCGCGCGAGTGCGATCTCGCCCCAGGCACGGTTCGCGAGTCCTTCCTCGTCTTCGTCCGTGCAGAGATCGAGCGTGCGCCGTGCGTGTCCTTCCGCCTGCTCGTATTCGCCGATGGCCGCCAGTCCGTCGGCCAGGTTCGCGCAGAGCGTGGCTTCGAGTTCGCGCGCGCGTACGGGCGCATCCGTGAAGGTCGACAAGGCCTCCAGCGCGTCTTGGTATCGAGCGAGCGCGCCCTCTGGATCCCCTTGCGCTCGCAGCACGTTGCCGAGGTAGTTGAAGGCTCGGGCGCGTTCGAGCTTCCACTGCGCCGGGTCCAGGGCGGCGTCGGGCGGCTCGGCGAGCAGCTTGCACGCGAGCTCGAGCAGTTCCCGCGCGGTGGCGAGGTCGCCCGCGCCCCAGGACAGCGCGCCCATCGTGCGCGCGAGGCGCGGGCGGACGAGCGAGCCGCTCTGCCAACGCGTCGCGTCGCGCACGCGCACGGCACCCTGCGCGAGGAGCGCGCTCGCAGGCGCTTCCGGGCCCAGCTCCTCGACGTCCGATTGCTCCAGGATCTCCTGCAGGAACTTCAATGCGGTCTCCGCCGAGTCGCGCTCGGCGGCGGCTTGGGCGCCGCGCAGTCGCAGCCGAGCGTTGTATTCGAGGACGAGGACGACGGTGCCGATGCCCAACAGCAGCAACGCACCCGCCAGTGTGCTCGCGAGCGGCCGCCGTCGAGCGAACGCGAGCGCGCGTTCGAGCGTCCCGGGCTCGCGCGCGCGAACCGGCTCGCCCGCCATGAGTCGCGCGAGATCGTCGCGTAGAGCAGCCGCGTCCGAGTACCGGCGGAGCCGATCCTTGGCCAGCGCGACCGCGCAGATCGCGTCGAAGTCGCGCGGAATCGAGCGCACACGCGCGGAGGGCGCCTCTGGGTCGCGCTCGAGCACGAGCCGCAGCACGTGTGCCGCCGAGACGCCCTCGAAGGGCGCGGTGAGCGTGGCGCATTCGTACAGACACACTCCGAGCGCCCACACGTCGATGCGGCCGTCGGCGGCGCCGATCCCGGCGTCGATCACCTCGGGCGCGAGGTACTGCGGCGTGCCCAGGACGTCCGCGCTGAACGTCATGCGTGCTTCGCTCCCGACGCGCGCGAGGCCGAAGTCGATCAGCCGCGCACGACCGTCGGCGTCGACGATGACGTTGGAGGGCTTGACGTCGCGGTGGAGCACCCCCGCGGCATGCGCGTGCGCGAGCGCGTCGGCGACCTCACGGCCGACGCGCGCGGCGAAGCGCACCAGGTCGCGCTCCGCGACGGTTGCTCCCGAGAGCCGGAAGGCATCCGCGATCTCCGGCGCGCCGATCGCAGCGGGCGCGACGTCGAGCGCACGCAGGCGTACGAGCCCCTCGTCGAGCGTCGTGCCCTCGACGAACTCGAGCACGGCGTAGAGCTCCTGGCCGGAGTCGCCGATCTCCAGCACCGGCACGATCGACGGGTGCTTCAAGAGTGCAACCGCGCGCGCCTCGCGGCGGAAGCGCTCGCGCAGGCGCTCGTCCCGCGCGAAAGCCGGAGCGATGCGCTTGATAGCGACCAGCCGGTCGAGTTCATCGTCGATTGCGAGATGCACGACGCCCATCGCGCCGTCGCCGAGCCGGCGCAGCAATCGGTAGCGTCCGAGCCGTTCCTCGCGCTCGGGGTCCTCCGCATCGATCGAATGCAGGAGCCCGGCCTCGAACAGCGCGCGCATGCGGCGATCGAGCGCGGCCCCGTCACCGGGCCGCCGTCGCAGCCAGTGGCGATAGCCCTCCGACCCCCGGCGCTCGAACACGTCGATCGCGCGGGTGAGTTCGGCCTCGTCGGGCTCCGGGAGCGTCGGGGAGGTCATGGTCGTCCTTCGTCCAGGGTAAGCATGAAGCAGCGGCGCCGCGGTATGCTCCGAGGGCGGGCGTTTTTCGTGGACGTGCTCACCGCCTCCCGAAGGACAGCGCTGGTGCACCATGTTGGACGACGTCCCCGATCGACCGGAACGGCGCACGCTCGGCGGCCTGCTCAGTGGGTTGCTCCCCGATCTGCGGCGATGGATCCTCGCGCGGCGGGGAACGGCGAAGCTCGGCGCCGAGTCGACCAGCGATCTCGTCCAGTCCGTGTGCCGCGAAGCGCTCTCGGCGCGGCCGGGGTTCGAGGACCAGGGCGATGTGCAGTTCCGCGCCTGGGTGCGCACGCTGGCCGAGCGCAAGCTCGCGGACCGCGCCAAGCACTGGAGCGCGGAGAAACGTGAAGCGAGCCGGCGTGTCGAGCTCGATCCCGAGTCGCATGGAGGGCGGGCGGGGGAGCCGACGGAGAGCGTGCTCGACGAGCTCGGCCGGCGCGAGCTGACCGAGCGATTGTCGTTGGCGATCCGCGGCCTGCCGCCCGATCAGCGCGCCGTGCTCGAGCTCCAAGTCCGCGAGGATCTGTCGACTGCGGCGATCGCAGCGCGTCTCGGGAAGACCGAAGGGGCCGTGCGGACCCTGCGCTCGCGCGCGCTGGCCGCCGTGGGGTGCGTGTTGGAGCGGGCCGCTGATTGAGGTCGAGTGGTGGGCGGCCCTCGTCGTCGGGCGCGTCGCGCTCGACGTGGGCTGCGAATTCGGACGGCTTTCGGCGCGCGCCTCCCTCGAGGCGGTCTCGGCCGATGCGGGTGAGTAGATCGGCGTCGAACGGCGCGAGTCGGGATCGCCGCCGCGGCAGCGTGCGCCCCGCTGCGAACGGCGCGCGATGCCTGCACGCGGGCGAGGAACCTCGGCGCGATCGGCGCGAGCACGATCGACCGCGTCGCAGGGCGCACGCCGAGCGGATGGAGCGCGCACAGCGCGTCGCACCTCCGACTGGGCGGCAGGTCTTCAAGGCAGGCGGTTGGAGGCGTGGACCGCGCACAGCGCGTCGCACCAAGCGTGCGCGGAGGCGTCCCACGTGAACCGCGCGGCATGGCGCGCGTCGAGCTCGAGGGCCTTCGCGTCGCGCGAAAGCGCCGCACGGATCGCGCGCGCGCACTCCGCGGCGTCGCCGGGGTCGAAGCTCGGCGTGGATGCGCCCGCCACCTCGACGAGCGCCGGGATGCGCGCGATCGCGAGCGGCGCGCGCGCGCGCTGCGCCTCGAGCGCCGCGATGCCGAAGCCCTCGACGCGCGAGGGCAGCACGACGGCGGCGCACTCGGCGTAGAGGCGCGCGAGCTCGCCCTCGCCGAACGGGCCGAGGAAGGTGACGCGCTCGCGCACGCCGAGCGTCCGCGCGAGGCGATCCAACTCTTCCGCGTGATCGCCTTTCGCGGCGCCCGCGAACACGGCGCGCGGGAGCTCGCGATCGTGCGCGAGCGCGTGCAGCACGAGCGCGAGGTTCTTGCGCGGCTCGAGGTGTCCGACGCACAGAAGCGCGCCGCGCGCCGCCTCGGTCGTCCGAGCCGGTCGCGCGGAGCTCTCGCCCGCATCGGCCGGCCGCGCGGCGTTCGTGGCCGGATCGCCCGGCCGCGTGCCGTTCGGATGAGCGCGCGGCAGCGGCGTGAAGTGGTCCGCGGCGTTGGGCACGAGGTGCACGCGCTCCGCGGGCACGCCGAGGTGCTCGACGATCGCGGCGCGCGTGCTCGCGCTCACCGTGAAGAACGCCTGCGCGGTCCGCGCGGCTTC
>JACRIO010000282.1 GCA_016220035.1 Planctomycetota bacterium
ACCGCCGCGCACCGCAGCGCCCGCGCCGTTCGCGGGGTCGAGCTCGAACCGCAGCCGGCCGAGCGACTCTTCGTGGAGCAGGACGCCGAGCTCCTGCTCGCGGCGCAGGTGCGGCTTGACGTGATTGTCCTCGAGCGTCTCCCCCCACGACCACGTGTTGCGGAACCACACCGTCGGCAGCACCCAGAGCGGCGCAGGATCGTCCCCGTGGTTCGTGCAGGTGATGCGCACGAGCGTCTCGTCCGGCGCGACCTTCGCGTACTCGATCTCGACGTCGAAGTAGCGCTCGTCGTCGAACGCACCCGTGTCGGCGAGCTCGTACTCGTCGACGTCGCGGGTGCGCGCCCGGCTCTCGCGCGCGAGCTCGCCGTAGGGGAACGCGCGCTGCGGGTACTTGTAGAGCGCGCGCGCGTACGAGTGCGTCGGCGTCGCGTCGAGGTAGTGGTAGACCTCCTTCACGTCCTCGCCGTGGTTGCCTTCGGGACCGGTGAGGCCGAACAGGCGCTCCTTCAGGATCGGATCGCGGCCGTTCCAGAACGCCGGCGCGAAGCACACGCGGCACTGGCGGTCGGTCCAGCCGAGGAGCCCGTCCTCGCCCCACCGATAGACGCGGCTTCGCGCATGGTCGTGCGGGAAGGACGCCCACGCGCTGCCGTCGCGCGAGTAGTCCTCGCGCACCGTGCCCCACTGACGTTCGGCGAGGTACGTCCCCCAGCGCTTCCAGTTGTGCTCGCGGCGCGCATCCTCTTCGAGGCGCGCGGACTCTGGATCGAGGGCTCGTGAGCGCGGGGGCATGAACGCGGGGTTCCGAAGCGCGCTGTCGGTCGCGCGCGAAACGACCTTGAGGGTCGAGTGCCGCGCACGCCGCAGGAGCGCGCGCAATCCGCGCCGCGTCCCGCGGGTGCAGCGGAGCGCGTGCTCCGCATTCACGTCGATCGCGCGAGCGTCAACCCAGGCGACCTCCGGCGTCGATGATCAGGAACCCCGAGAACCCCGACGCGCCCCATGCCCCTGCTCCACACCGATCCGTCCGCCTTCGACGCCCTTCGAACCGAGCTGCTCGAGCGCGTCGCCTCGGGGCGCATCGAGGTCCCGCTGCTCTCGCAGACCGCCTCGCAGGTGCTCTCGACATGCAACGACACGAGCTGCGACTCGCGCCGCCTCGCCGAGCTCATCCAGCGCGACCCCGCGATGGCGGGGCACGTGCTCTCCGTCGCGAACTCCGCCGCCTATGCGCCGCGCGAGCCGATCGTGTCGCTGTCGCAGGCGATCGCGCGCCTCGGGTTCCGCGTCATCTGCGAGATCGCGCTCGCCGTCGCGCTCAAGGGCAAGGTCTTCAGCGTGCCCGGCCGCGAAGCGCGTGTGCGCACGATGTGGGCGCATTGCGCGTGCGCCGGCGCCTGGGCCAAGGAGATCGCGCGCGCGCGCCGGAAGAACGTCGAGGGCGCGTTCCTCTGCGGCCTCCTGCACGACGTCGGCCAGCCGGCAGTGCTCCAGGCGAGCCTCGAGTTGTTCGCGCAGCACGAGAGCGTCGTGAACGACGAAGCCGTCGACGCGTGGACGATGGAGTTCCACGCGCAGGTCGGCGCGCTCATGCTCCAGCGCTGGAACTTCCCGGAGTGGATGGCCGCGGCGGTGAAGCACCATCACGCTCCCGAAGGCGCCGGCGAACACCGCGAGCACGCGCTCACCGCGCAGATCGCCGATCTGCTCGCGCACGCGTCCACGCACCCCGACCCGATCGCGGACGCGGCGCTGGGACAGCATCCGGCGCTCGGCGACCTCGACATCTACGCGGACGAGTTCCAGGCGCTGCTCGATCGGCGCGAGAAGGTGCTCGAGCTCGCGAGAGCCTTCCAGTGATCCTCCTCGCGCGCCGCGCGCGATCCTGAGTCGCGCGCGGCCGCGGTCCTCCGCTCCCTCCCCACCGAGATGCGCACGTGAACGCCCTCCCGCCCCGCTACGACTTCCTCGTCCTCGGCGCCGGTCCCGCCGGCCAGAAGGCCGCGATCCAGGCGGCGCGCGCCAACCGCAGAGTGCTGCTCGTCGATCGCGAAGCGCGGGCCGGCGGCGAGTGCGTGCACCGCGGCACGATTCCCTCGAAGACGCTGCGCGAGAGCGCGCTCTACCTCGCGGGCGTGAAGCAGCGTCACGCGGGGCTCGTCGAACACGACGTCGGTCCGCAGACGAAGGTCGAGAGCTTGATGAAGCGCCTGCATCACGTATTGACGGCGCACGAGACGTACATCGGAAAGCAGCTCGACCGCGTCGGGATCGAGCGCAAACGCGGCCGCGCGCGCTTCGTCGATCCGCACACCGTCGAGATCACGAACGTGCAGGGGAAGAAGGAGCTCGTGCAGGCCGACTTCATCGTCGTCGCGACCGGGTCGCGCCCCCGCACGCCGCCCGACGTCCCCGTCGACCACGAACACATCCTGGACAGCGATTCGATCCTGTCGCTCATCTACCTGCCGTCGTCGCTCGTCGTGCTCGGCGCCGGCGTCATCGCGAGCGAGTTCGCGACGATCTTCCAGGCGCTCGGCGTGAAGGTGGCCATGGTCGACCGCGGCGCGCGGCCGCTCGCGTTCCTCGACCAGGAGATCACCGACTGCTTCGTGAAGCAGTTCGAGGCCATGGGCGGCCGCTTCGTCGCCGGCCAGAAGCACACGAAGGTCGAGCACGACGGACTCTCGGCGGTGAACGTGACGCTCGCGAGCGGCGAGGTTCTGCACGCGGAGAAGGTGTTGGTGGCGCTCGGCCGCACGGCGTGCGTCGCGGGGCTCGACCTCGCGAACGCGGGCCTCGCTCCCACCGACCGCGGCTTCCTCGCCGTCGACGAGCACTGCCGCACGAGCGTCGCGCACATCTATGCCGCGGGCGACGTGATCGGTCCACCCGCGCTCGCCGCGAGCTCGATGGAACAGGGCCGCCGCGCCGTGCGGCACGCGCTCGGCGTGCACCTCGGCCCGAGCGCGAACACGATCCCCGCGGGCATCTACACGATTCCGGAGATGTCGAGCATCGGTCTCACCGAAGCCGAGGCGATCCAGAAGAACGGCTCGGCCGTGATCGGCCGCGCGAGCTTCGACGAGCTCGCGCGCGGGCAGATCAACGGCGAGACGGAGGGCCTGGTCAAGCTCATCTGCGACCCCGAGGGCGAGTACCTCCTCGGCGCGCAGATCCTCGGCGAGGGCGCGACCGAGCTCATCCACCTCGCCCAGATGGCGATGGTCGGGAAGATGCCCGTCGCGACGTTCATCGAGAACGTCTTCAACTTCCCAACGCTCGCCGAGGCGTACCGCGTCGCCGCGCTGGACGTGATGGAGCAGCGCCTGCGGCTGCGCAAGGCGGGCTGAGCCGGCGTCAATCGGCGGCGTAGGGAAGCTGCGTGTCCGCGAACTGGTCCTCGTCGCCGAGCTGGAACTTGATCCGAAGGAGGCCGCGCTTCAGGGCCTCGAACTCCTGCGCGTAGCCCGGATCGGCGGCGAGGTTCACGAGCTCGTGCGGGTCGTGCTCGAGATCGAAGAGCTCCCACTGCCCCTTCCTCCAGAAGTGGACGAGCTTGCGCGTCTTCGTGCGCACGCCGTAGTGCGCGCGCGTGTCGTGATCGCCGGGGTCGTGGTAGTAGCGGTAGTAGAAAGCCTGCCGCCATGCGCTCGGCGTCCCCCCGCGGAAGAACGGCGCGAGCGAACGGCCCTGCATCGTCTCCGGCACGGGGAGCCCCGCGACCTCGAGGAAGGTCTCGGGCAGGTCGAGGTTCAGCACGAGCTCCTGCGTGCTCGTTCCCGCAGCGATCGCCGCGGGCCAGCGCACGATCAAGGGCACGCGGAGCGACTCCTCGTACATGAAGCGCTTGTCGAAGAGCCCGTGGTCCCCGAGGAAGAACCCGTTGTCGCTCGAGTAGACGACGAGCGTGTTCTCGGCGAGCCCGTGCGCGTCGAGCCAGTCGAGCACGCGCCCGACGGACTCGTCGACGCCCTGCACGCACGCGAGGTAGTCCTGCATGAAGCGCTGGTACTTCCAGCGCGTGAGCTCGTCCCCGCGCAGCACGCGCCCGTCGCCCGCTTCGACCTCGCCGTCCTCTGGAGCCGCCGAGAACCACCTGCGGCGGTCGGCGTCCGACGCGAAGGCCGCGCGCGGAACGAGCTTCAGGTCGAAGCGGTTCAGGTCGCGCGCGATCGTCTGACGGTTCTCGTGAAGCGCATCGGTGCGCGAGCTCCAGTCGTCGAAGAGCGTGTCGGGCTCGGGCACGACGCGCCCCGCCCACTCCGCGCGATGACGCTCGGCCGGCGTCCACTCGCGGTGCGGCGCCTTGTGGTGGAGCATGAGGAAGAAGGGCTGGTCCGCGGGCCGGTGCTCGAGGAACTCGATCCCGCGCTCGGTGATCAGGTCCGTGACGTGCCCTTTCACGACGCGCCTTCCGGCGGGCGAGACGAAGGTCGGATCGACGTACACGCCCTGCCCGGGGAGGATGTCCCACTCGTCGAAGCCCGTGGGCTCGCCGCCGAGGTGCCACTTGCCGATCACCCCTGTGTGGTAGCCCGCCGCACGCAGCCGCTTCGCGACGGTGTCGCGCGCGCCGTCGAAGCGGTTGAACACGGGGACGCCGTTCAAGTGCGAGTACTGCCCCGTGAGCAGCGACGCGCGGCTCGGCGTGCAGATCGAGTTCGTCACGAACGCGCGGTCGAAGCGCAGCCCGCCGCGCGCGAGCCGGTCGAGCTCCGGCGTCGTGTTCACCTTCGAGCCGTAGCACGAGAGCGCGTGCGCCGCGTGGTCGTCCG
>JACRIO010000283.1 GCA_016220035.1 Planctomycetota bacterium
CGTCGTGGTCTCGATCCCCGCGACGAAGGAACACCCCAACACGGGCGGCATCCGAGCCTTCATCAACCGCGCGGAGCTTTGGAAGTAGGCGCGAACTTCAGAGTGGATCCGAGGCTCGTTCCGCAACCCTCCCGACCCTGATCGCGAGGGGCACCCCGGCGGAATACGTGCGCGAGGCGCCTCGATCGAGGCGCCTCGCATGCCTTTGGGCCGCAGCCCTCGGCCTCACTCGCCTTCGGCTACCGCCGACCCGAACAGTCCCTGTGCCTGCGCGCCGTTGAACAGGATGTCCGCGCTGCTCGCCATGTGCTGTCCAGTCGCGGGGGACAAGAAGAGGTACACGCGACCAGCTCCGAAGGAGTTGCGCGCCGCCGTCATGACGAGGTCGGCAATGTGGTCGCCGTTGATGTCCACGACCGAAAGCGCCGTTCCGAGCTGATCGTCCTGGGAGTTCTCCCCATTGAACATCGCGTCGGCCTGCACGGCCACCGAGTCGACCAGCGTCGGGCCACCGTAGAAGAGGTAGGCGCGGCCGTTGCCGTCGTTGAGGTAGTCGGCGTGCGGCGCACCGATCAAGAGATCGGTGATGCCGTCGCCATCGAGGTCCGTCGCTCGGAGCGTCTGCCCGAACGAGTTGTGGGTCGCCATGCCGGAGAGCTTGGTGTCCGCGAGCTGCCCAATCCTCGACGCGAAGCCCGCGCCGCCATGGAAGACGTACACACGCCCGCCGTCGAATTCGTAGTAGTCATTCGAGGGCGCGCCGACGAGCAGATCGCGCAGACCATCTCCATCGACGTCGCCGATCGCAACGGTCGAGCCGAAGCGGTCCTCGGCGGCCTCGCCGGTCAGGACGAACGGCGCCTGTCCCTCGATCGAACCCGTGGTCAGGGTTCCGCCGCAGTGCACGACGTACACGCAACCCGCGTTCTGCAGGTAGACCGGCGTGCTCGGGTCCGACTGCGCGCAACCCACGGCCATCTCGGAGAGCCCGTCTCCGTCGAGATCGCCGAACGCGATGGCATTTCCGAGCCGGTCATTGCGGCGCTCTCCGTCCAGCTTGCGGTCGGCCTGAGCAGCACTGCGGCTGGCAAGGCTGGCACCGCCCTCGAACACGTAGACACACCCGGTGTCGAGTGCGGTCGGGTCGAGCACGGGGTTGGCGCGATCGTGTTGAGGCGCCGCTGCGCAGATGTCGAGGACGCCGTCTCCGTCCACGTCGCCCAATTCGACCATGGTCCCGAATCGATCGCCGGACACCGCGGTCTCCCCGAGCAGTTTCGCGTTGTTTGCAAGCGCCGGAATCGTGGACCCGGTCACGAACGGCCCGTGGAACACGTAGACGGCGCCCGCGTCGGGAGCGGAAGCATTGTCCACGAGGTTCGCTCCGATGACCAAGTCGTCTTGGCCGTCACCGTCGACGTCCCCCGCACAGATGCTCGTGCCGAATCCGTCGCCGGCATTCTGGCCGAGGATGCGCAGATCGGCGGCCGCGGCGGTGCGATCGACGAGGCCCGCGGACTCGGAGCTGCCGAAGAACACGAACACCGCTCCGGCGTCGATACCCGCCGTGTCGTCCAGCGGGGAAGCGACGATCAGATCCGCGATGCCGTCGCCATTCAGGTCGCTCCGAGGGGGGATGGCCTCGAAGTACCGGAAGCCGTTGAAGAGCTGCGCCGAACCACGCGTCGTGGTCACGCGCACCGTGGCTTGGACCCCGGGCGTGCCGGCCGGAGTGACGCAAGTGATCGTCGAAGCGTCCACGGTGACGACGTCCGTGCACGGCTGACCACCGATCGTCACGACGTTGGGTTCGCCGCCCGGATTGAGGAAGCTCGCGCCTTGGATCGTCACAGCGATCCCGCCGATGAACGGGCCGGTAGAAGGCGAGATCGACTGCACACGGAGGCCTCCGGAGCTCGATCCGCCGCCGCCGCCGCCACAACCGGCGAGGGTCAATCCTCCAAGGGCAAGGGCGAGGCCGAGAAGGCCGCGGAGGAAGCGCGGTGCATTCCGTTGCTTGCCGGTGTTGTTCGTCATGGTGAAAGCCACTCTTCTTGTGGGAGCTGTGATGAGTCTTGGGGCTCGAAGGCGGCTGCGGCGTGTCCCTCGGGGCGCACGCGCAGGCGGACCGGCTGCGCGGCGGGGATTCCAGCGCGAGACGGTCCTGGTGCATGGATTCGATCGATTCGTGGAGAGTCCACTCGAAACCTATCACGCTCCCGGAGCGTGCGAGAAACCGACGTGAACGGAAAGTGCACTTCCAGCGCTTGGTCCGCCGATCGCACTCTCGCGCAATCGAATTGGAGCGTGGCCCAGGCGGAAAATTCTTCCGCTTGCCGTGCTGCGTGGCACGTCGACTCGCGCGTCAGCGACTCTGTTTCGCCGCCTCGGAGCCGGCGCCTTCCGCCTTCTTCTTCTCGAGGACTTCGTTCCACTTGCGCTTCGCTACGACGTACTTGTCCTCGACGCTCTTGGGGTTCTTCCCGAGTCGTAGCGCATCGGTGTAGGCGGCGACCGCGGCCTCGGAGTCGCCGAGCAGCAACCATGCATCGCCGATGTACTCGAAGACGTGCCAATCGTCCTTCAAGTCGTCCTTGACATCGATGAGCATGTCGAGAGCCTTGTTCACATTGACCGCGTCCTGGTCGGCGAGGAGCATCGCGTGGGCGAGCTCGCGGCGCGCCTCGTTCCATTTCGGATCGAGCGCGAGGACCTCCAGGAGCATCTCTTTCGCGCGCGCGTACTCACCGCGCTGGGTCAGGATGATCGCTAGGTTGTACTTGACGGCCTTCGGATCGTAGCCCGCGTCCATGGCGCGTTGAAACTCCCGCTCGGCACCGGCCAGGTCGTTCTGGTGTCCCAGACACATACCCATGAGCATGGCCACGTCCTTGTCCGATCCGCCATCGGCGCGCGCGCGCTCGAGGGCCGCCTGCGCCTCCTTGAACTGATCCAGCTTCAGCAGAATGCGGCTCAGAAAGAGCGACAGCTTGGGCTCCTTCGCCGGTCGCTCCAGTCCGTCCCGCAGGGTTTTCACTGCTTTGGACAGGTCGTTGCGTTCGACGTGGATCTCTGCCAGCCGCAGGAAAACGCCGGGCGAGGCGCCAGGATCGCGAGCGAGTTCGACGAGGAGGACCGAGGCGGCGTCCAACTC
>JACRIO010000291.1 GCA_016220035.1 Planctomycetota bacterium
CCGCGCGCACCGCCTGGATGCACTCGGAGAGCGACAGGCGCGACGTGTCGATGCGCAGCGCGGCGTCCTCGATCGGCTCGGCGGCGGCTTCGAGCTCCTCCCAGCGCTCGAACGTTCGGTCGCGCGCGGGGTGGGCGCCCGAGCGCTGATCGAGCGCGAGTCGTTCGCGCACGGCTTCGCGCGACGCGACGCACTCGACGATCACGAGCTCTGCGTCCACGCGCCGCGCGAGCGCGCGGAGCTCGTCGACCTGGTAGCGCCGCGAGTACGTGCGACCGTCGAGCACGACGAGCTCGATTCCCCCGCCGCGCGCGAGCTCCTCCACCGCCTGATAGAGGAGCCGCGTGACGAAGTCGTCCTGCTCGCGCGTGTAGGCGACATGGTGCGGGCCGAACAACGCCTCGCGCACGCGGTCCTTGTCGAGGAGCGGGGCTTTCGCGACCGCCGCGAGCTCGCGCGCGATCGTGCTCTTGCCCGTCGCGGGCAGTCCGGCGAGCGCGAGGATCACGAGGCGGTTGGCTGGCATCGGGGCGGATGGATCGATCCGGTGAGGGCACTTTATCCGGATATCCCGCCCTGCCAGGGGAGATTATCCGCCGCGCCGAGGCTGCGCCGCGGGCTCCAACAACTCGACCGAAGGGGATCTCGAAGTCACTGCGCGAGCTTCCGCGCCACTTCGACCACGCGCGCGCCGATCCTGAGCACCGCGGCGTGCTGCTTCTCGTCCTTCAGCTTGCCGTCGCTCGTGAACGCCTCGTGCGCCTTGCTCACCGCGAGCTGGTCCGGAAGCACGAACACCTGGATGTTCGACAGGATCGAGCGCACGGTCACGAGCCCGCGCAATCCGCCGAGCGCGCCGGGCGACGCCGCCATCAGGCCGCACACCTTGCCCGCGAAACACGCGAGCGGCTTCTCGTTCGGCTCCGCGCGCGACGCCCAGTCGATCGCGTTCTTCAGGGCGGCGGTGATCGAGCTGTTGTACTCGGGCCCCGAGATCAGGAGCGCGTCGTGCTCCTTCAGGAGCTCCTTGAAGCGCTTCGCGTTCGCGGGGAGGCCGTGCTCGCGCTCGAGGTCCTCGTCGAAGACGGGCATGGGGAGCTCGCGCAGTTCGAGCACGGTGACGGCCGCTCCCGCCTGCCGCGCGCCCTCCGCGGCGACGCGCACGAGCTGTTGATTGAAGGAGGCGCGGCGCAGGCTGCCGCCGAAGGCGAGGACGCGGGGCGCGGTGCTCATGGGAAGGATGTACCCGATGCGCGCGGGGTCGCGAAGTCGCGGAGCGCGCGGAACCTGGAGGTGCGGTGCGGGTTTCGCCCTCCCGAGCCCTTCCGCAACCCTCTCACCCGCCGGCGGGCCGCGCCCGCCACGCACCCGCATGTTCCTCCACACCTTGGCCGCGCTCGCGCTCGGCTGTTTCGCTTCGCAGGAGCCCGCCGTGCCGAGCGGGCGCACCGAGTCGCCCGCTGCGGCCGCTGTGAAGCAGGACACCGCCGTCGCGCGCCTCACGCTGCCGCCGAAGTGGAGGCGCGACGGCGCGCTGCTCCGCGCGTGCGACGCGCTCGAGACGGCGCTCGGTCCCGAGGCCTCCGGAACGCCCGCGCGCCGCTACGTCGTCGTCCAGGACGGCCAAGCGCCCGACCTCGAGCTCGACGGCTTCGCGTTCGTCTCCGCCGGCGGCGGAACTCCGGTCGTGGTGCGCGTGCACGGGATCCGTGGAGCGTGCTACGCGCTGCAGGAGCTCGCGCGCCGCGTGCGCTTGTCGCAGTGGTCGCCCGGCGAGCCCATCGAGCTCCTGCGCAATCCCGCGTTCACCGATCGACTGTGCAGCATGCACGACAACCCCGGCGAGCCGCGCTTCGACACGCAGTTCCGCGATCCGAAGGTGCTGCTCGACCTCGGCTTCAACGGGATGATCGTGCACGGGCTCGCGGGGCTCTGCACGTACGACGACTACGACGCGCGGCTCTATCCGAAGGACGCGCCGGAACGCGCGACGGTGCTCGCCGACAGGAAGCGCATCAAGCGCGTCGTCTCCGAGGCGAAACGCAACCACCTGATGGTGTTCCTGAACGGCGACGAGCTGTGCGTGCCGCACACGGCACTCGACCTGTACGGCGACGCGATCCTCGCGACGAACGCGGCGCCGGGCCGGTTCCTGCTCTCGCCGTCGAAGCCGAAGGTGCACGAGCTCGTGCGCGCGACGTTCGAGGAGCTGATGAAGCTCTTCCCCGAGGTCGACGGCTTCCAGGTGCGCACAGGCGAGGTGTACACGCAGTCGGAGCCGACCTTGTTCGGTCACATGCCGACGAAGGGCATCGACGACACGTGCAAGGACTGGAGCAAGGAGCTGAAGCTGAAGGCCCTCGTCGACACGATCACGAAGGTCGTGTGCGACGAGCACGGGAAGCGCTTCAACCTGCGCATGTGGGGCTACTACGACTCCGTGCACTCCGATCCAGCGAAGTGGACGGCGTTCGCGAGCGCGCTCGAGCCGAACCCGCTGCGCACGTTCTCCTTCAAACATGCCAAGACCGACCATTGGCGCTGGAACGTGCTCAACCCGAACTTCGGCGTCGGCGAGCACGCGCAGTGGGCCGAGTTCCAGATGGCGCGCGAATACGAGGGCAAGGGCGCCTACCCGAGCTACCTCGGCCGCTACCTCGCGCAGGGCGCGACGGAGATCGCGCCGACGGGCGGCCTCGCGACGCTGCGCGAGAAAGGCGTGCGCGGCGCATGGTGTTGGGCGCGCGGCGGCGGTTGGAACGGACCGTTCCCGGCGAGCGAGGACTGGATCGCGCTCAACGTGCACGCGTTCGCGCGCTTGCTCTGGGACCCGAACGACGATCCGTGGGAGCTCGCGCGGCAGTGGAGCGTCTTGAACCTGGGGCTCGAGCCGAACTCGCTCGCCGCCGAACGCTTCGTGCGCGTGCAGAAGCTCTCCGAGGAAGCGCTGCTCGAATCGCGCTACATCGGCGCGTTCATCCGCAAGGGGCACCTCAAGGGTGGGAGCGGCTGGACGCCCGACGGAAACTGGACGCGCGACGACGACCTCGGCGTGCGCGATCCCAAGCTCCCCGCCGGCGAGGGCCTGCCGCCCGCGAAGATGTTCTACGACTTCCTCGCGGCCGACGGCACGGTCGCGGAGGCCGTCGCCGAGCGCGAGCGCGCGATCGAGCTGTGGAAGGAGCTCGTGCGCGAGTTCGAGCTCCTCGTGAAGGACACGGGCGACGCGCAGCACGTGCAGGAGCTCTTCCACACGGCGCTCTACGGCCAGCGTGTGTTCGACACGGCGAGCCACGGCTTCCTCGCAGGTTGGAACGCCTACGCGTGGGCCGACGGCGGCAAGAAGGACGCGAAGCTCGCCGCGAAGGCGCGCGAGCACCTCGTCGCCGCGCGCGCCGCGTGGAAGGACTGCAGCGAGCGCGTGTTCAAGCTGCCCGGCGTCGCGACGCCGTACCGCGAGTTCGGCTTCACGAAGGAATGGGACGCGATCGAGGCGCTGCTCGAAGGGCGCGCGAGCTTCGCGCCGACGACCCCGCCTACGCCCGCGACCGTCGAACGGCGGCGCGGAGACGGATGACGTGCCGCGCCCGGAGCGAGGACACGCGCCGCCGCGTGTGCCATACTCGCGCCTGATCCATGGCTCGACCGCTGCACCCTCTGCTCGCCTGCGCGCTCCTTCCGCTCGTCGTTCCCGCCTGCCAACTCGTGCGCGGCGTCGCGGAGGCGCCGGGCAAGGTCGTCGGCGCCGTGACGGGCGGCGCGGCGAACGCGCCGACCATCGACCTCGACGACGTCCGCAGCATGTCGATGCGGTACGCGGACCGCATCGTGGCGCAGGTCGACGCGGCGACCTACCTGTACACCGCGCGCGATCCTTCCCCGGAAGCGCTCGAGCGCTCGCTCATGTGGCGCATCGGCGCGGCGGAGCGCGCCTTCGAGATGGCCGCGCACTCGCATCCCGCGGCCGCGCTCGCGGATCTCGTCGCGCTCTGCTCCTACGGGCGCAAGCTGCACGAGACCTATTGGACGAAGACCCTCGGCGAGAACGACCGGCCGATGATCGAGGTCTGGACGTCCCTCGAGCAGCAGGGCCTCGAGGCCGTCTCGCGGCATCTCACGGCGGAGCAGAGCAAGGCGTTGCGTGAAGTGCTCGCGCGCTGGTCGCAAGGTGCGGACGATCCGGACGAACTCCTGCGCTCCGGCGCGCCGAGCTTCGAGGAGCTCGCGTCGAACCCGACGGCCGGCGCGACGACTGGCTCGTTGCTCGGCATCCTCGGCCTCGACCCGCTCGACTCGCTGGAGCCGGCCGCGCGCGAGGTGGCGCGCACGCGCGAACTCGCCGAACGCGCTGTGTTCCTCGCGCAGCGCCTGCCGCGCACGCTCGCTTGGCGGATGGAGCTCCTCTCGATCAAGACGGCGCGCCAGCCGGCCGTGAAGTCGGTGATCGAGGACTTGGAGCGCACGTCGAAGGCCGCGGAGAGCCTGGCCGCGACGGCGGACGCGCTGCCCGAGAAGCTGCGTGTCGAGAGTGATCTCGTGCTGCAGCGCGTCTCGACGGAGCTGTCGGCGCAGCGTGCGGGCCTCGTGAACGACCTCGAGAAGAGCTCCGCGCCGACGCAGGCGCTGCTCGGCGAGCTGCAGAAGACGCTCGACGCCGGCACGCGGCTCTCGCAGTCGCTGGAGTCGACCACGCGCACCGTCGAAGCGCTCGTGACGAACGCGCGCGCTCCCGAAGCGCCGGCCGCGGTGGAAAGCGCGCCGAAAGAACCGGGGAAACCGTTCGACCCCGCCGAGTACACGGCGCTCGCGACGGCGCTCACCGGGACGCTGCACGAGCTGGACACGGCCGCGGCAAACCTCGATCGCAGCCTGCCCGCCGTGCAGAAGAGCGTGGACGAGGCCGCGACGCGCGTCGACCGCACCATCGAACGCGCTTGGCGCCTCGCGATCGTGCTCGTCCTCGTCGCCGTCGCCGCGAGCGTGCTCGGCTTCGTGATCGTGCGTCGCCTCTCGAACCGCGCGCAACGGCCGCCGAGTCCGGCCTAGCCGCTCTCGGGCGCTCCGCCGCCGTCCGAACTCGTTCGACTTGCCGGCGCGCGGTCGACCGTCGAGCATACGGAGTCAGGTGACCTTTTCCCCGATTCGCGCCTGTCCGCTCTCGCCGTCTGATTGACTTCTCAGCCGCGAATCGGGGAAAAAATCACCTGACTCCGTATGCCCACCTCCACCCCTTGGCCCTTCTGGCTCGCCGGTCTCGCGATCGGCGCATTCGTCCCCCTCTTCGCCGCCGCGACGGGCAAGGTGCTCGGCGTCTCCGGCGGCTACACCGAGGCGTGCGCGCTCTCCGAGCCGGCGCGTGTGGAGCGGTGGAAGCTCTGGTTCCTGCTCGGGCTGCCGCTCGGCGGCCTCGCGTCGCGCGCGCTCGACGGCGGCGTCGCGTGGACGACGCAGCTCTCGACCTTCGAGGCGCAGTTCGGATGGACGGGCGCGGCGCAGCTCGCCGTGCTCGCCTCGGGCGGCTTCCTCGTCGGCTACGGCGCGCGCGTCGCGGGCGGCTGCACGAGCGGACATTCGATCGTCGGCATCGCGATCGGAGCGAAGTCGAGCCTGGTCGCGACGATCGGCTTCATGATCGGCGGCTTCGCGGCGACGTGGGCGCTCGTGGCGCTCTTCGGGAGGGCCGCGTGAAGAACCTCGTCTTCGTCGGCTTCGGCGCCGCGTTCGGGTTCCTCTTGTCGCGCGCGCGCGCCACGGACTTCGACGCGATCCTCGGCATGTTCCGCCTCACGGACTTGCACCTCTTCGGCGTGATCGGCGTAGCGATCGCGACCGCGGCGGTGGGGCTCTACCTCGCCCAGCGCGCGGGCCTCGTCGCGCCGATCGCGAAGAAGCCGATGTCACGCTCGGTGTTCACGGGCGGCCTCGTGTTCGGCGCCGGCTGGGCGCTCGCGGGCACGTGCCCCGGCACGGCCCTCGCGCAGATCGGCGAAGGCAAGCTGTACGCGCTCGCGACGGCGCTGGGCATCCTCGCGGGTACGTGGACATGGCGGCGGCTCTCGATGCGCACGGCGACGAGCCGCGCGCCGGTGTCCGTCGTCGAATACGGAGTCAGGTGACTTTTTCTCCGATTCG
>JACRIO010000286.1 GCA_016220035.1 Planctomycetota bacterium
CTCGGCGGCGGAGGCGACCGACGCAGCCGTGGGGACGCCCCAGTCCCACAGCACCTCCCCGACCATGCGCGCGCGCGCGTCCTCGGCCCGGGTCGCCTCGACGCCGACCCACGACGTGCCGCCCGCGCCCGAGACGTCGACCGCGCCGATGCCGAGCTCGCGCACGCTGCGCCCGACCGCGCGCGAAAGGCCCGCGCCCGTCTCCTTCACGACGATCGGGATCCCGAGCTCGCTCGCGAGGCGCGCGAGCGTTTCGCGTCCTCGGCGAAAGTCGCGATCGCCGCCCGCCTGGACGAGCTCCATGGCCGGATTGAGGTGGAGACAGAGCGCGTCGGCGCCGATGCGATCGCAGAGCTCGCGCACGGCGCGCGTCGGCATGTCCCGCGCCTGCACGAGCCCGAGGTTGCCGAAGAGCAGCACGTTCGGCGCGACGTCGCGCACGTCGAACGTCCACGCGACGTCCGGCGCGACGGCCATCGCGCGCTGGGAGCCGACGCCGAAGCCGAGCCCGAGGCGCTCCGCGACGCGCGCGAGGTCGCGCGACACCGCCGCCGCCTCGCTCGTTCCGCCGGTCATCGAGCTGATCACGATCGGCGCGCGCAGGGTCTTGCCGAGCAGTTCCGTCGAGAGGTCGATCTCGTCGAGCGCGAGCTCGGGGAGCGCGCAGTGGACGAGGTCGACCTCCTCGAAGAGCGTGCGCTTCGCGCGGAACGCGACGCCGTCGGTCGCGCAGAGCGCGAGGTGCTCGCTCTTGCGCCGCGGGAGCTCGGAAGGATCGTTCTCGGAGCCGGGGCTCATGGGGCGACGCTCGATGCCGGAGCAGGACTCTTCGCGATGCGGAGCACGCGCGACGAGAGGAGCGCTTCGACTTGTACCACCGATGCGCGGAGCCGGCCACGGCGATGGAGCAACTCGCCCCCTGCGATGTTGGACGACGATTGCATCCGCCCGCGCATGCCCGATGGTCGCTCGACCGCCCGAAACGACCGCGCCCCGGCGTCACGACGCCGAGGCGCGGCCCGATGCACACTGCGCGGATCAGATCGGCTGATGATGCCGATCGAAGTGCTGAACGAGGATCACCTGATCGCGCACGTCCACGTCGCCGTCGTGGTCCAGGTCGGCGGGGGAATTCATGTTCCCCATCTCGGCCTGGAGCGCGTGCAGGTCGTCCACGTCGACGTCGCCGTCGTCGTCGAGGTCGCCGATGCGCGCGAGGTAGTGCGTGTAGACGTGGTCGCCGAGCTGCGTGCCCGCGGCGAGCGCCGCCGTGTTGTCGAACTGCCAGTGGATGCCGCCGTAGACACGGCTTTGTCCGGCCTCGGCCGCCGCGGAGGAGAAGGTGGCGAAGGAGCGCGTGACGTTGGGGAGGCCGTCCGAGGTCGTCGAGAACGCGACGGCGTCCGTGTGGAGCACGCGCGCGAGAACGCGCGCGGCGGAGGCGCTGAACGTGCTGTGCCCCGAGGTGTAGGACGGGAACGGCGGCGTGCCGATGAGCGGCGTCCACGCGGCGTCCTGTGTGGTCGCGGGGTTTCCGTCGGTGTCCGCCTGGCGGATGCCGGTGATCGGGCGACCGAGGAGCACGGAGCTCCAATCGGTGATCACGGCGGCGCGACCGGTTTCAGCGCAAGGCAGGGCGCTGGCCAGGAGAGCGAGGAGGACCTTCTTGAGCTTCGTGGTGGGCCTTCTTCTCGGAAGGTCTTTCGGGTGAGTCGTGAGTGGGTGCAGGAATACACAGAGCCAATCACTCGGCGGTGTCGCTCCTGCCGCGCGCTGCGGGAACGGTCCAAGGCTCCAGGAGAACGGTCGATTCGTCCAGGAGCCCAGCGCGGTCTTGGCGAATTCGGCGCATAGAAGTTCCACGCGACCTGTTCGCTCCTCGGTTCGCGCTGGTCGGCCAAGGTCCGAGTGGAGGCGCCTCGAGCGGAGGAATCGCGCGACCTGGCCGTTCGTCACGCAGCCCGCAGGTTCGAATTCGATTCCCTCGCGCGTCTCGCCGACCCGGGAACGGCCTCGATGACGGCCTGCCCACAGCGACCACCTTGCCGTGGATCCGAGCGGCGACGGACCATGCCCTCCAGCATGTCCCCGTCCCAGCCCGTCGACGGCGGCGATCGCGAAGGCGACGCGGAGCTGAGCCTGCATGGAGCGCGGGAGCGTATCGGTCGTGTCGACATCGCGCGGTCGGTTCGGGGTGCGCGGCTCTCCGTCGCGGTCGCGGTGCTCGGTTGCGGCTCGGCATCGAGCGCGTGCGCCTCCTTCCACAGGATCATCACGTATCGAGGCTCGGAACGGCCGCCCGAGGTCGTCGCGATCCTGCGCGGCAGCCGCTTTCTCTGTCTCGATCGTGTCGACGGCCAGTCGGGCGACTACATGCCCGCGCTCCGCGGGCCCTTCGCCTACAAGGGCTTCGAGATCCACTTCCTGCCCGGCCGACACTCGGTCACCGTGCATTTCGACAAGCAGCTCTCCGGCCTCGTCGGGGGCGCGAGCTACGGCGGGGTCTACCTCACCGAGACGACCCTCTCGTCCGGGCAGCGCACGCTCGAATTCGACGGGCAGGCCGGCCGGGTCTACTTCGTCTACTCCGGCCAATCCGCGACGCCCGGTGACATGACTTGGAGCCCGTTCATCGGCGACATCACGGGCTGGGAGGAACGCGGCGCGACGCCGGAGCCCTGAGGAAGCGCGCGATTCGCGCGCAGGGTGCGTTCGAAGTGCGCTCCTACTGGATCGGAGTCCACCACGATCGGATACTCCGCCGCATGAACCAACACCGTCTCGGCACACTGCTCCGTTCCTCCGCCGCCCTCCTCCTCGTCGCGCTCGCCGCCTGCAAATCGATGTGCAGCGACGGCGGCGCGTGTCCGCCGCATCTGACGCAGGCCGACAAGGAGGCCATCGCCGCGAATTCCGACGCTTGGCTGAAGGCGGTACGTGCGCAGGACTGGAAGACGGTCGCGGCGACGTACACGCAGGACGCGATGCTCCTGCCGCCGAACATGCCCGTGGTGTCCGGGCGCGACGCGATCCAGGCCTTCTTCACGCAGTTCCCGCCGATCGTGTCGATGGAGGTGGCCGACGTCGAAGTGGACGGCTGCTGCACCGTCGCCTACGTGCGCGGCACGTACAGCATGGCGATCGCGCCTCCGGGCGCCGGGACGCTCCGCGAGACGGGCAAGTACATCGAGATCCGCCGCAAGGAGGCCGACGGGCGCTGGCTCAAGCTGCGCGACATGTTCAGCTCGGACGAGCCCGCGGCGCACTGAGCGCGCGGGGCGGCGGACGAGCGCGCTCCCTGACGCTGCGCTCACGCACGACGCCTCGAGCCGGACTGGGATCGCTCCCGTTTCGGCTCGCGCGTCCTTCGAGCAAGGCGATCCCGATCGACGAAAGAGGGCGGCGCGCATGGCGCCGCCCTCGTGGTATCGCTGTGCACCGCCGTGCGACCGTCGAGTCGCGCGGTCGAGTGCGGAAAGCCGATCAGTTGCCGTCCGCGAGGATGCTGCGGTTCAAGAGGTCGCCGTTGCCCTGTTCACCGAGGCCCCAGGGAAGCTGCGCGCCGCCGTCGCCTTCGATCGACTCGATCAGCGCCGCGAGGATCGCCGGGTTCTCGACCGACGCCGCGGTCGAGTTGGCGACGAGTCCGTCCATGCGGAACCAGCCCTGCTCGGCCACGTCGCTGGAGATGGACCCGGCGTCGATCTCGTTCGGGTTGTGGTTGGTGAAGTCCTCGAGGAAGTCGTCCGAGAACACGGCGTTGATGTCCGTGAGCCAGACGCGGTCCCAGCAGTCGATCGTGTACTGGGCCGAGAACACTTCCTCGTTGTCGTTGTAGACGAGGAAGTCGACGACCGTCGTGAAGCGCGCGCCCGTCAGGTTGATGAGGACGAGCTGGCTCCGTGCTTCGTCGAGGTTCAGTCCGAGGAACGCGTTCGGCTCGGGCTGGCCGAGGAAACGCGGGATGATCAGCTTGTCGGGGACCTTGACGTACTCCGTCCCGTTCAGGTCGCGCAGCCCGTCCGCGTCGACGTCCGTCGGCGTGCCGGCCACGTTGGAGACGGCCTGGAAGCTGATCGGAGCGAGCTCGAAGTCGCGGTTGTCCTGGCCCGAGAACGTGAGCGACGCGCCCGTGAGATGGTTGAACGACACCGCCGCGCCGTTGCGCTTGGCGAAGACGTAGACGTAGCCGCGCACGGCGTTGGGGTTGTCGACGGAGGCGACGACGGTGAGCGTGTCGTTCGGCGTCAACCGACGCGTGCGGTTCGTCTCGAGGCAGTTGTCGCCGTTGATGTAGACGAACTCGACGTCGATCGTGCCGTTCGCGAGCCCGTTCGAGCCGAGCGTGGCGTCGTCGTTCGTGTTAGTGACCGTGAACAGCGTGCTCGCCGAACGAGTGTTGTCGAAGCAGGGGAAGACGAGCAGGCTGCCCGGGGTCTGGTGTTCCGCCAGCGCCGGGATGCTCGTGGCCACGACGGCCAGCGTGAGGGGACCGAAGAACTTCTGGAGCATGGTGCGATCTCGGTAGGGCAGCCCGGGCACCGTGAGCTCACGACACCGCGGCCGCTGGAGAAGGAAGAGGGACAACCGCCGAGCGGCGGTGGTTTCCTCGCCCGCGCGACGCATCATCAAAAATGCACGAACCTACACGTTTTAGGAATACGCAAAGTGGCTCCGGCGTGTCGATTCGAGGCGCCGGTGCGGCGACCGGAAGCCGAGGAACAGGAAGAAACTTCCGACTCGGGCGGTTCTCCGCGCGATGCGGGGGCTGCGACGCGAACGCGTGAGCTCATCCCCGCCACGGCTCCGTCGGGCCGTGTTTCGGCCCGCCTGCTCGTCGCTTCCCTGCTCGGCGGGCCCGCGGGAGCGTCGTCGTTCACCCCTTGGCTGGAGGCGGTCAGCCTGTCGTTCCGCGTGGGCCTGCTCCGGAACCACGCGGGCCGAGTTCGCGAGCGGACCGGTCGCTGTGCGCGGCGGCGATCGACGGTCCTCCCTAGTATCCTCGGCCATCGGACGAGCGCGCTCGGACCGGTGGCGCGGCTCGTCGACCGGCTCGAGGCGACCGAGGAGGAAGTGTCACGATGTCCAACCCGTCGTACCTGTTGCTCCAACCCGGCGGCGGAGAGCGCCTGCGCTTCCTCGACGACAGCGTGCTCGTCATCAAGGACGCGGGCTCTCCGGTCGACGGCGGCGTGGCGCACTACGAGTACATCGCCGAGCCGGCCGCGAACGGATCGCCGCAGCACATCCATCGCGGCCACGACGAGACGTTCCACGTCGTGGAAGGATCGTTCGAGTTCACGCTGGGATCGACGACCGTCGCGGCCGACCCCGGGACCTTCCTGCTCGTCCGCCGCGGACAACCGCACGGTTTCCGCAACCGCGGAACGACCAAGGGTCGGATCCTCGGCACGTTCGGTCCGCGCTTCGCGCAGTACTTTCGCGAGCTCGCGCAGATCATCGAGCGCACCGGAAAGGCGCCGAGTCCCGAGGACTGGGTCGAGCTGTACGGTCGCTTCGACACGGTCTTCCACGAGCCGCGCTGACGGCGGCGTCGTGCGCGGACTTCGATCGCTGGCGCACGCGGGCTTCCGCGTCGTGGAGGGCGCGGAGTCGACTCGGCTCCTATCCTGGGCGCGATGAACACTCGCCTCGCTCACCTCGAGTGCACGAAGTGCAAGACGACGTACGCGCGCGACAGCCGGTGGAATCTCTGCCCGGCCGCGGGCTGCGCCGGGTCGCTGTTCGCGCGCTACCACCTCACCGCGCTCGACCGGGACGCCGTCGCGGGACGACCGCGCTCCATTTGGCGCTGGAGCGAGCTGATGCCGATCGAGGATCCCGCGAACGTCGTGTCGCTCGGCGAAGGCGGCACGCCGCTCCTGCGCGCGGAGCGTCTCGGCGCGCGAGCGGGGTTCACGGACCTCTGGTTCAAGGACGAGTCGGGCAACCCGACGGGCTCGTTCAAGGCGCGCGGACTTTCGGCCGCCGTGTCGAAGGCGAAGGAGCTCGGCGTGAAGGCGATCGCGCTCCCGACCGCCGGCAACGCGGGCGGAGCAGCGGCCGCCTACGCGGCGAAAGCGGGGATCGCGTGCCACGTGTTCATGCCGCGCGACACGCCGCGCGTCTTTCCGATCGAGTGCGAGCGCTACGGCGCGTCCGTCACGCTCGTAGACGGCCTCATCGACGATTGCGGCCGGATCGTCGCCGCGCGCGCGAAGGAGGCGGGCTGGCACGACGTCTCGACGTTGAAGGAGCCGTATCGCGTCGAGGGCAAGAAGACGATGGGGTACGAGCTCGCCGAGGATCTCGGGTGGGAGCTCCCCGACGTCATCGTGTATCCGACGGGCGGCGGCACGGGCCTGATCGGGATGTGGAAGGCGTTCGACGAGATGGAGGCGCTGGGTTGGATCGGCCGCGCGCGACCGCGGATGATCGCCGTGCAGGCCGAGGGTTGCGCGCCCATCCCGAAGGCGTTCGCCGAAGGGAAGGCGGTGTCCGAACGCGTCGCGAACGCGCACACCTACGCCTCGGGTCTGCGCGTGCCCAAGGCGTACGCGGACTACCTGATCCTGCGCGACGTGCGCGCCTCGGGCGGCACCGCGATCGCCGTCTCCGACGACGAGATGCGCGCTGCGAGCGACGCGATCGGCGCGACGGAGGGCCTGTTCGTCGCCCCCGAAGGCGGGGCGTGCTGGGCCGCGGCGAAGAAGCTCGCCGACGCGGGTTGGTTCGAGCGCAACGCGCGCATCGTGCTCTTCAACACGGGGACGGGGTTCAAGTACGTGTGAGACTTCGCGCGCGCCCGGCCGCAACGGTGGGGGGATCGCCACGACGAAACAGGTGCTCATTCGGCGGCCGGCGCTCCCCGCGGACGGCGGAGCGTGCACCGTGGCCTTCCAAGATCCGCGGCCCTTCCTCCGTATCCTGGGTCGTCGGGCCAGCTACTCGTCGAGTCGGCGATCGAAGGCCCAGGAGCCGCCATGCAGTCCTCTCACGCGCTCGTCTTCGGCCTCGCTCTGGCGCCACTGATCTCCATGCAGGGCCCAGAGCGCCGCCCCGAGGTCTCGATCGTGCGGCGCGCGGACGTCGAGCGCGATCTGAAGCTCGTTGCGCGCATCGAGAGCACGCCGCCGGCCTACTCGTGGTGGCCGCTCTCGATCGCCGTCGAGATCGTCGATCGCTCGCCGTCGACGAGCTACTCGATCGTGATGCCGGGCGACGGCTCCGATGCGGACTGGCGGGAGCCGCACGTCTACTTCACGACCGAAGTGCTGGCCCCCGACGGAACATGGACCCTCGTGCCCCGGCGCGGCGGCATTCGCTGCGGCAACTACGATCCCAATTGGCTGGACGAGGTCGTCCGGCTCGCCCCGGGAGCGTCGCGTCGCCTCCAGTGGCTCTCCAATCCCTACCTGCCGGACCACGGCACGGTGCGCCTCCGCGCGCACTACGTCTACAAGGCGCGGCCGGCCGGCCCGACGTGGGGCGAGGCGGATCCTTCGCGATCGCTCGGTCTCGGGGACATGGAGGGCGTCGAGCCCTTCGAGCTCGTCTCCGCGCCGATCGAGTTCGTGCTCACGGCCCCCGCGACGACGCGTGTGGAGATCGAGCGCGATCTGGCGCTCGAAGTGACGCGTGACGGAACGGGCCCGGCCTTCTCGTGGGAGCTGCAGCACTTCCGCGCGCGCCTGTCGAATCGCTCCACGACGCGCGCGCACCGCGTCGTGCGGCCCAGCTTCCCGCGGAAGGACGCGTGCCACGCACCGCGCGTCACGGACCTCGCCCGGGTCGACCTGGGCGACGGCCGCCTGCAGGCCACGGGCCGGTTGATGGGCGGCTTCTACGACGGTCCGATGGACGGCGAACTCCAGCGCCCCTGGGAGCTCGATTGGCGCGAGCAGGTCGTCGAGCTCCTCCCCGGCCAGTCGGTCGATTGCGAGCTGCCTCCGTCCTTCGCGCTGCACGAGTTCGAGAGGGCGCGCACGGCCGCGCTGTCGATCGAGTACGCGTACGACGGCCGCCCGAGCTGCGATGCGGAGGGCGAACCCGCGGCGGCGCCCGAGGCGCTCGGCGCGATGGCGGCCATCCCGCCGTTCCGGCTCCACTCCAACGAGCTCACATGGTCCGTGCGGTCGCCGATGCGCATCGAGATCGTGCCGCGCGCGGAGCGCGATCCTCTGCACGCGTCGAGTCTCTCCGAGTGCTTGCGCATCGTGCTGCGCAACGAGGGTGACGAGCCGATCGAGATCTCGAACTCACAGAGCGCAGCGAAGCTCGAGGTCTCGGCTGACCAGCTGGCCCTCGGAAGTCGTTCCGTCGACGTCCGCGGCACTCTGAGCATCGGCCCGCTCGTCCTTCCCGCCCGCGGCGAACTTTCGCTGCTCGAGGACCCCGCGGTCGACGTGCGCGCGTTGTGGACGACCCCGCGCGACCCGCGTTCACCCGCCGCGTACGACCCTGGCCGCGTGGAGGCGCTCCTGCACCGCCCAGGTTGGATCCACAGCTTCCGCGCGGTCCGCAAGTTCGTGACGAAGTAGGCCGCGCTCGCGCGCCCACTTCCTCGACGACCACGAAGGGCCCGCTTCGGCGGAGCGTGATGGTCCCGCGCTTCACCCTACCGGCGATCTTGTTCGGACCTCCATCGATCGACGTCGTGCGAACCGATCGTGGTCCAGGCTCGAGCGTCGAGCGCCGCAATGAACTCGCTCCGAGGACGCCGGCGCGCTACGGCCCGGACACCGAGAGCGACGCCGTGCCCAGCCTGTTCCAGATGCGCGCCCGGATCGTCGCGTGGCCGATCCGCCGTGCCGTGACCAGGCCTTTGTTCGTCGGCCAATTCCCGACGCAGGCGATCGAATTCGGCGTCACCTGCCAATGCGCTTCCCGCGTCACGTCGACGACGGAGCCATTGGAGAAGTGCCCCCAAGCGAGCATCGGCTGCGTTCCACCCACGGACAGAACGACGTTGGCCGGCTCGAGGACGATCGAGCTCAGGGTTTCGTTCGTCACGGTGAGCAGCGTGCTCCCGCTCCGCTCCGCGAGCGTCGCCGTGATCGTCGCCGTGCCCGGGACGCGGCCGGTCGCGCGGCCCCTCGTCGCCGCCGAGTTCGAAACCCTCGCCACGCACGGGTTCGAAGAGGTCCACACGACCTCCGCGGTCAGATCCCGAGTGGAGCCATCGGTGTAGGCGCCGACCGCTCGAAGGGTGAGCGAGAACCCGGCCGGCACGCTGGCCGGCGCGGGCGACACGTCGATCGAAGCGAGCGCCTTCGCGGTCACGGTCAGCGTCGTCGTCGTGGACTTGCCCGAGAGCGTCGCGCCGACCTGCGTCGTCCCGTTGCGCACGCATTGGACGAGGCCCTTGCTCTCCGCCGCGTTGGAGACCGTCGCGACGGTCGGGTCGGACGAGGACCAGGTGACGAGCTCCGTGATGTCCTGCGTTCCGCCGTCCGAGAAGAGCCCGAGCGCGCGGAATGCGTGGCTCGCTCCGGCGGGCACGGAGGGGTTCTCGGGCGTCACCTGGATCGAATCGAGCACGGCGGCCGTCACCTCGAGCTCGACCGACTCGGAGACGCCCGCGAGCGCGGCCGTGATCGTCGCGGTCCCCATGTCCGCTCCCGTCGCGAGGCCGCGGCTCCCGGCGGCGTTCGAGATCGTCGCGACGTTGGAGTTCGAGCTGGACCACGTGACCTCGGAGGTGAGGTCCTGCGTGGAGCCGTCGGAGTAGTTCCCCTGCGCCCAGAACTGCAGCTCCGTGCCCCGCGCGATCGACGCCGCGAACGGCGTGACGTCGATCGAATCGAGCGTCGCGGCCGTCACCTCGATCGCCGCCGAGTCGCTGGCGCCCGCGAAGGAGGCCGTGAGCGTCACGCTGCCGACCTCGACGCCGGTCACGAGCCCGCGGCTCGCGGCGGCGTTCGAGACCGCGGCGACACCGTCGTCCGAGGAGCTCCACGTGACCTGGTCGGTGAGGATCTGGCGCGTGCCGTCCGTGAAGAGGGCGAGCGCCGAGAACGCGAGCGTGGTGCCCTTGGCGATCGACGCGACGTCGGGCGACACCGCGATCTCGACGAGATCGGCCGCGGAGACGGTGAACGTCGTCGAGCCGCTCACGCCGCCGAGCGCGGCCGTGATCGTCGCGGTCCCCACGGCGACCGTGGTCGCGAGACCGTGGCTACCACCGGCGTTCGAAACCGTCGCGATCGCGGAGCTCGACGTGCTCCAGGTCGCGGCCGTCGTGAGCTCCTGCGTCGTGCCGTCGGTGTACGTCCCCGTCGCCGTGAACGCCTGCAGCGTGCCGAGGGCCGCCGCGGGATGGCTCGGAGTGACGTCGATCGAATCGAGCGTCGCGGCCGTCACCTCGATCGCCGCCGAGTCGCTGGCGCCCGCGAAGGAGGCCGTGA
>JACRIO010000287.1 GCA_016220035.1 Planctomycetota bacterium
GCTCGACGTGCGCCGAGTGCCACACGCTCGGCCGCGTGCTCTCGGAGCGCCGCGACGCCGAGGAGTGGAAGATCCTCACGGCGACGCACCTCGCGTTCTTCCCGCTCGCGCAGTGGCAGGCGTTCGCCGGCGAGGGCGGCGGCTTCGACGGCGTCGACTGGGAGTCGATGACCGAGAGCGAAGCCGAGGCCGAGTGGGACCGCCGCCGCAACGAAAAGCGCGCGGACAAGGCCGACAAGGTGCTCGACAAGCTCGCGAAAGAGCAGGGCCTCTTCACGCCCGAGTGGGAGCACTGGTCCGTCAACCGCCGCACGGTGCCGCTCGCCGGCGCATGGGACGTGACGGGCCACGCGATCGGCCGCGGCGACGTGCGCGGGACGCTGACGCTCGTCGCGACCGGCGCGGACGAGTACACGACGGAGTGGGAGCTCTCGATCGGCGGCGCGCCCGAGTTCGTGCGCAAGGGCAAGGGCCTGCTCTACGCCGGCTTCCAGTGGCGCGGCAAGTGTGAGACGAAGCTCCCGGGCGAGGAGCCCGAGCTGCGCGAGGCGCTGATCCTCTCCGAGGAATGGAACGAGCTCGCGGGCCGCCTGTTCACGGGGGAGTACTCCGAGATCGGGCTCGACGTGAAGCTGCGCCGCCGCATCGCGATCGTGCAGATCACGTCGGTCGACGACGGCGCGGTGGCGATTCCGTCGGCGACCCGTGTGGTGGACGTGCGCGGCGACGGCTTCCCGAGCGATCTCGCGGCGGCCGATTTCCATGCGGGCGACGGCGTCGCGATCACGGCCGCCGAGCGCGTCGACGCCCGCCACGTGCGCCTCACCGTCGACGTCGACCGCAAGGCGAAGCGCGGCGTGCGCGAGCTCTCGTTCCGCGCCGTCCGCGGCGATGCGAGCCTCGTGCTCTACGACTCAGTGGATTGGATAAGAGTCTCGCCCGAGCTCGGCCTCGCGCGGGTCGGCGGGAAGATGCGTCCGCCGCAGACCGAGACCTTCGAGGCGATCGCGATGAACCGCGGCGAGGACGACGAGCTCTACACCGCCGACGATTACGCGGTGAAGGTCGTGCCCGCGACGTGGACGATCGAGGAGTTCCCCGTGCGCGAGAACGACGACGACGCGCGGTACGTCGGGACGATCGACGCGCGCAGCGGACGCTTCACGCCCGCGCTCGACGGCCCCAACAAGGAACGGCGCTGGTCCGCGAACAACATCGGCGACGTGTACGTCGTCGCGACGTGCCGACTCGCGACGCGCGAGACGCCGAAGAAGCCCAAGAAGGACGCGAAGAAGGAGAAGGAGGGCGAAAAGAAGGACACGGAGCCGAAGGACGACGATGCGCCGATCCAGATCGTCGAGAAGGAGTTCCGCTCGCGCGGCCGCATGCTCGTGATGGTCCCGATCTACGTCGACTGGAACCGCATGGGCTGGGACCGGCGATGAACTACTCCGCCTCCGTCTTCCACCGCTTCGAGTCGCAAGGGACGCCCTTCGTCTACTCGGGCCGCTCCGCGGCGATCGTCGCGCTGGACGAGGCGTCGAGCACGGTGCTCGAGCACTTCGCGCGCCCCGGCGGCGGCGACCTCGACGCGTGGACGCACTCGATCCGCGGGCAGTCCGACGCGGCGGAGCTGCGCGAGGCGTTCGGCGAGCTCGTCGCCGTGGGACTGCTCGGCCCCACCGGCGAGACGCCGCCGGCGGCGGACACGCTCCCGCCGATGCCGGACCCGCTCTCGACGCTCGTCCTGAACGTCACGAACAAGTGCAACCTGTCCTGCACCTACTGCTACGAGTACGGTCAGGACAAGATCGCCGACGTGGGTGCCAAGAAGGCGCCGCGCATGGCGCTCGAGACCGCCACGAAAGCGATCGAGCTCCTGTTCGCCGACTCCACGGGTCGTCCCGAGGTCAGCATCACGTTCTTCGGCGGCGAAACGCTGCTCAACTTCGACACGATCCGCGGCGCGACGCTCCACGCCGAACAGCGGGCCCGCGAGACGCGGAAGCGCGTGTCCTTCGCGCTCACGACGAACGCGACGCTGCTCACCGACGAGATCATCGCGTTCCTCGCCGAGCACCGCTTCGGCATCAACGTCTCCATCGACGGCGGGCGCGCGGACCAGGATCGCCACCGGGTCTTCAAGAGCGGCAGGGGCAGCTACGACGAGATCGTCCCGCGCATCAAGAAGCTCCTCGCCGCGATGCCCACGGCCAAGAACGGCGGTCGCCCGGTCGGCGCGCGCGTGACGCTGACGCGCGGGCTCGCCGACGTCACGGAGACCTTCCACCACCTGACGAAGGACCTCGGCTTCGAAAGCGTCGGCTTCGCGCCGGTGACGAGCGCCGAAGACCGCGCGTGGGCGCTCGTGACGAAGGAGGGCGAGGCGAGCGCGATGGGCCGCGTGCTCGACGGCTTCCGCTCCCTCGCGAAGGACTACGTCGCCGCCGCGCTGAAGAACGAGTCGCACGGTTTCTCGAACCTGAACGACCTCCTCGGCGAGCTCCACCGCGGCACGAACAAGGCGCACCCTTGCGGCGCGGGCCTCGGCCTCGTCGGCGTGTCGACGGAGGGCGAGCTCGGCCTCTGCCACCGCTTCGTCGAGTCGGACGCGCACGCGCTCGGCGACGTCGAGCACGGCCTCGACCAGGAGAAGCGCGCGCGGTTCCTCGACAGCGTGCACATCTCGAAGAAGGTCGCGTGCCACGCCTGCTTCGCGCGCCCCCACTGCTCGGGCGGCTGCTACCACGAGGCGTACGTGCGCTACCAGGACGCGACGCAGCCGAACCTGCACTACTGCGACTGGGTCCGCGCGTGGACCGCGCTCGGGCTCGAGTGCTACGCCGTGATCGCACAGGAGAACCCCGCGTTCCTCGAACGCTTCGAGGAGCCCGGCACCCCGGCGCGCAACGCGCGCGTCGCGACGGAGACGACCGCATGAAGCACCTCCAACCCATCAATCGCAAGGCGCGCCTGCTCGCGGCGCGCACGGACGACCTCCTCGGCGCGCGCGCGCTCGCCGACATCCCGTTCGGTTGCAGCACGCAGCTCGACCCGGGGTGGGAGGTCGACTCGCAAGGCGGGACCTACGGTTTGTGCACGCCCGTCGAGCGCGACCTCTACGACTGCTACCACTCGTGCTACTGGCCGGCGCAGGTGCCCGACGCGCTCACGAACTTCCCGAAGTGGACGGCCTCCTGCGGCGCCGCCGTGCAGGACTGGGCCAAGATCGACCTCGTCTTCCCCTAGCGGAGCCCGCGATGCGCCGAACGAGCCTCGTTTCCTCCTTCCTGTTCGCGACGGCGTGCGCCGCGGCCGCGATCGCGCAGTCGAGCGCGCCGGCGGAGAAGGAGTACCTCTACTTCGGGATGTACCCCGACCAGTTCTGCAAGTTCGACCCCGAGACGGACGCGATCGTCGCGCAGGTGAAGTTGAAGCACGGGGTCAGCTACGGAACCGACCTGATGCACGACCACCGGCACGTGCTCACGACGACGGGCCAGCGCGCGTGGGTCGAGATCATCGACCTCGCCACGATGCAGCTCGTCGACGACCACTGCTTCGACGAGGTCGGTTACATCGTGCGCGTCGACGACGTGCGCGAGCAGCCCGGCGGCAAGCGTTGGTTCGTGCGCATCGACAAGGTCGAGAAGAAGCCCGACCAGTTCGTGATCGCCGATTCGGAGTGGCTCGACTACGACGTCGAGGAGCACAAGGTCGACAAACGCATGAAGGAGCTGCCGAAGGCGATCCGCAACGGAGCGCGCATCAGCCCCGACGGCAAGCGCTGGCACGTCTTCGGCAAGGACCTCACGATCGTCGACCCCGAGTCGCTCGAGGAGACCGGCAAGATCGAGCTCTCGAAGCCGCCGTACGCCGGCGCCGGCGCGTTCTCCGTTCGCGGCGACGACTTCTTCGACGGCGCGAATCCCGACGCGTACCGCTTCCTCTACACGATGCGCGATCCGGTGCAGAAGAACCGCACGCTGTTCGGCGTGATGGACCTCGACCTGAAGGAGCCGAAGCTCGCGAGCTACACCGAGTGGGGCGCGCTCCCGCGCGTCGGCAACTGGATCTACTCGCGCGACCACAGGACGGCGGTCGCGTCACGCTGGGGCGGCATGGGCGGCGGCGGGCGCGGCGGACAAGACGAGTACCGCGATCCGCAGACGACGCTCGTCTCGTTCGACCTCACGAACGGCAAGAAGCTCAAGGAGACGGTGGTCGACGTGCGCAACGGCCTCGGCCTCGCGCAGACCTCGTCCGACGCGAAGAAGCTCTACCTCACGGGCCGCGGCGACGAGATCTGGGTCTACGACGCCGACCACAAGTTCGTGAAGAAGCTCACGATGCCCGGCGACCTCGACGGGCGGATGATGCGCGTCGCTCCGCGCTGAAGCTGCTCGCATGACCGTCCGAATCGTGCTCGTCGACAGCGGCGTGCACGCCGAGCACCCGCACGTGCGTGAGCACGGCCGCGTGGTCGCGAGCTCCACCTTCCGTGGTCCCGACGAGCGCGGCGTCGTGACGCGCGACGACGACGCGCCCGGCACGGACGAACTAGGTCACGGCACCGCGGCCGCGGAGGCGATCCTCGACCTCGCGCGCGGCGCGGAGATCGTGTCGCTGCGCGTGTTCGAGCGCGCGCCCGTGTGCCCCTTCGAGCGCGTCCTCGCGGCGCTGCGGCACGCGCTCGAGCTCGACGCCCGCTTCGTGAACCTGTCGCTGGGCCCGCCCGACGAGCGCTGGCGCGAAGAGCTCGAGCGCCTCGGAGCCGAGTTCGCCGCGCGCGGCATCACCGTCGTCTCCCCCGCCGCGGAGCGCGGTCTGCCGATGGTCCCAGGAGCGCTCGCGGACTTCACCGGCGTGCTCGTCGACGCGCGCCGTCCGCGCGACACGCCGGAACTGCGCGCGAGCGGCGCGCGCTCCTACTGGTTCGCGTCGCCCTACCCGCGCGACCTGCCCGGCCTCGCCCGCGCGCGCAACCTCGCCGGCGTGAGCATGGCCGCCGCGAACGTGACGGGCTTCCTCGCGCGGCGGGCGAACGACTCACCGACTTGACTGGACGGGTGTCCGCGCGGGTCGTAGGTTCGTGTCCGTGAAGATCACTCTCGACGTCGACGATCAGCTTCTGTCCCTGCTCCGCGAAGAAGCTGCTCGATCGGGTCGCACGCTCTCGGAACTCGTGGAGGTCGGTGTCCGCCTCCTCCTCAGTGGCATGCCCAGCACAGCCAAGCCACTTCCTTCACTTCCAACGTTCAATAGCGGCGGCCACCTGGTGGACATCTCGAATCGCGACGAGCTCTACGATGCGTTGGACCGACAGGGTAATGGCCGTGGCTGGTGACCAGAACAAGCAGCGCAAGCGCGACGCACTGAGTCGCGTCTCGAGAGTTCAAGGCGTCTTGAGGCGTTGGGATCCGATCAGTGTTCGACCCGGTGAGGACGCACCCGCGGACGAATACGACGGCTATGCGCCGCGCATCGTCTCGATGGTGGTCAATGGATGCTCGAGGAAACTACTGAGCGCGCATCTTGGTGTGATCCGAGTCGACACCATAGGAGTCGCGCCGAACCCAGAGCGGGATTGGGAGATAGCAGGTGATACCCTCGAAGCCCTCGGCGAGTGAGATGCCTGAGAACATCATGCAGCGGATGGAGCTGTGCGCAGCCGCTGATGCTGAGCGATGGACGGTGACTGACCTTCGCCGTCGGGGGGTGGCCCGCCCGCCGCCTGGACGGTTTTCCGCGCGGGCCGTAGGGTCGCGTGCGTGAAGATCACCCTCGACATCGACGACGAGCTCCTGTCGGTGCTCCGCGATGAAGCGACTCGCTCCGGCTGCACACTCTCCGAACTCGTGGAGGCAGGTGTCCGCCACCTCCTCAGCGCGTCGCAGCCCAAGGCCAAGGACCTCTCGCCGCTGCCCACCTACCACGGCGGCGACTTTTTCATCGACGTCGCGAACCGTGAAGCGCTCGACTCACTGGAGGACTGACGTGGGGCTCCACGAACGGGGGCTCCTTCGCCAGACCGCATTTTCCGAATCGCCTCCTTGCGCATGTCAGCAAGCGCTCACGACGCGCGCGCGGAGCGCGCTGACGAGCGCTTCGCGGACGACCGACGGCGAGCGCGTGCACAGCGCGGGGTCGAGCCGCGCGCGGGCGAGGAACTCGTCGAACGCGACGCCGCCCGCGCAGCACGCGAGCAGCGCGTCGACGGGCGCTCCGTGGAACTCCGCGTGGGCGTCGTCGTTGCCCCGCACTCGCTGACCGGGGAGCGCGGCGAGCGCGTCGCCGCTCGGCACGAGGACGTGCGCGGGCTCGAGCTCGGGGTTCGGCCGCACGCGCTCGGGCATCGGGAGAGCGCGCGCGGCGGCGGCGGTCTTCGCGAGCGCGTGGCGTTTCGCCCAGAACGGCGCGCCCTCGAACCGCCGCTCCGCCGCGTAGAACGCGAGCGTCGAGCGCGCGTGGGCCTCGAAGAGTCCGCGCTCCCACGCGCGGCGGTGCGCGAGCACCTCCGCGCGCGCGAGCTTCCCCTCGAGCAGCGCGTTCACGCACCGCGCGGCGTGCTCGGCGGACGCGAGCGCCTTCTCGACGCCCTGGCTCGACAAGGGATCGACGCAGGACGCCGCGTCGCCGACGAGGAGCACGTCCGCGCGCGTCTCGACGAGGCGCGGCGCCGCCGTCGTGCCGCGCTCGAAGGCCGCAGGAGCTCCGCGACACGGGCCGCGCGCGTGCTCGCGCGCCGAGCGCCACAACGCATCGCGCCCGCGCGCGCCGAGCTCGCCCCTGTCGACGAACAACGTGACGCTCGCGCCGCCGCGCTGGAGCGGGATCCACCACCACCAGCCTTCGGGGACGGCCTCGATGCTGGTCGCGTCGGCGAGCTCGCCCGCGTCGGGCACGCGCGCGTTCAGCGCGATCGTCGCCGGGAGCTCGGCGACCACGCGCGCGTCGACGAGCGTTTCCGGCATCGTCCGCCCCGCGGCCGCGACGACGACCCGCGCATCGAACGCGAGCTCCGCTTCACCGGGCGCACCGCGCGCCAGTTCGTCCACGGCGCTGCGCGCGCGTTCGCGGTCGGCGCGCACGCGCGGCGCGCCCCAAGGAGCGCGAGCGGAGGCGTCCTCGACGATTTCGACGCCGCCCGCGCGCGCGCGCTCGCGCAAGGCCGAGTCGAAGGCCTCGCGCTCGAGCTTGTACCCGCGCTCCGCCGATGCAAGCCGCCGCCAAGCGAGGTCTCCCGCGCCCCAGATCGCCCCGTGCCGTGCCGCGCCCTGGAAACCGAGGCGCCCGACGACGTCCACGAGTCCGAGCCGCTCGAACAACGGCGCCGCGGATCCGACGACGGTTTCGGCGAGCACGCCGGAGCCCGCGCCGGGCCGGTGGAGCAACACGACGCGCCGCGCGGGCCGCGCGACGAGCGCCGCGAGCACCGATCCGGCCGGCCCCGCACCGGCGATCACCACGTCAGCGCGTTCAAGCGTCATCGCTTCGCGCACCGCGCATCGCCGAGGACGCACGCACAGGCCGGGGGTCTGACGAATGGAGCGGACCGATGAGGCTCGTGAGCATGGAACCCCAACACCTTACTCCACGATGTCGTCGACTCGCCGCTCGGGGCGGCGACGGCCGCGCACGAGCAGCCTCACTCTACTCGAAAGGCGTATGTGGATCCCGACGCGAGGATCCTTTCCCGGAACACGTGTCGAACGGCGAGAATGCCGCTCGCTCGCAGCGACACTCGCGGGCCCAGCACATGCCCGCCCCGCTCCGACCCGACGAGTCCGAATGCCTGCGTGAACTCGCCGAGTACGACGTGCTCGACACGCTGCCGGAACGAGTCTTCGACGACCTCGTCCACCTCGCCGCGCACGTCTGCGGCGCGCCGATCGCGCTCTTGACCGTGCTCGACGAGCACCGGCAGTGGTTCAAGGCCCGCATTGGATTGGACGCGGCGGAGACTCCGCGCGACGTCGCGTTTTGTGCTCACGCCGTGCTTCGCCCCGAACTCCTCGTCGTCCGCGACGCATGGCTCGACGAACGCTTCGCCGACAATCCTCTCGTACGCGGCGAGCCGTTCATACGTTTTTACGCGGGCATGCCGCTCTCGACGTCGGAGGGTAGAGCCATCGGAACCCTGTGCGTGATCGACCGCGTGCCGCGCGTGCTCGGTGCCGAGCAGGAGCATGCGCTGCGGGTGCTCGCCAGCACCGCGATGGCCCATCTCGAGCTGCGGCGGAATGCGCGGGCCCTGAGGCACGCGCTCGCGGAGCGCGACGTGGTGCAGCGCGCCTTGTCGAGCGAGCACGCTCGGTTCGAAGAGCGCCTGCGCCAGCGCACCGCCGAGCTCGCCGCCTCGGAGGCGCGCGCGCGGCGGCTCGTCGAAGCGAACATCGTCGGCATCATCGTCGCCGACACGACCGGGCGCATCCTCGAGGCCAACGACGCCTTCCTCGCCTTGCTCGGCTTCGCGCGCTCCGACCTCGCCGACCGCACGCTGCGTTGGGACACGATCACCCCGCCCGAGTGGCGCGCCGTGGACGACGCGCTCATCGCCGACCTGCAGGCCCACGGCATCGCTCGACCACGGGAGAAGGAGTACTTCCACAAGGATGGACGACGCGTGCCCATCCTCGTCGGCGTGGCCTTGCTGGAAGGCAGCGCGAACGAGTGCGTCTGCTTCGTGATCGACTTGACCGAGCGCAGGCGCGCCGAGGAGAACCTGCGGGAGAGCGAGGACCGACTGCGCCGCGCCTTCGACGGCCTCGGACAGCACATCTTCGCCGGCCTCCTGCGCCTGGATGGAACGGTGCTCCTGGCGAATCGACACGCGCTCGAGGTCGCGGGCTTGGACCCCAAGGACGTCCTCGGACGACCCGTCGAGACGACGCACTGGTGGTCCTACGACGAGCGGGTGAGCGCGCGCATCCGCGACGCCGTCGAAAGGGCCGCGAAGGGGGAGCGTGTGCGCTACGAAGAGCGCATCCGTGCGGCCCAGGATCAGTTCATCTGGATCGACTTCTCGGTGCAACCGATTCGCGACGAGCGCGGCGCGGTCGAATTCCTCCTCCCCTCGGGCTTCGACATCACCGAGCGCCGTCGGGTCGAACAGGAGCAGACCGAGTTGCACGGTCGCCTCACCACCGTCCTCGAGTCCATGTCGGACGCGTTCGTCGCCATCGACGCGCAATGGGTGTACACGTACATCAATTCGGCGGCGGCGCGGCTGCTGCAGATTCGCCGCGAGGACGCGCTCGGCCGCAATTGCTGGGAGGTCTTCCCGCAGTCCGTGGGCACCGACTTCCATCACCGCTACATGCGGTGCATGGCCGAGCAGAAGCCCGCGCACTTCGAAGTGCACTACGAGTCGATCGACGCCTGGTACGAGGTCCACGCACACCCCTCGCCGGAGGGACTCGTGATCTACTTCACCGACATCCGCGAGCGCAAGCAGCAGCAGGAAGAGCGGCGCAAGCACCGCGAGGTCGCGGAGTGGGCGCGCGTCGCGCACGAAGCCAACCGCTTCAAGAGCGAGTTCCTCTCGGGCATGTCGCACGAATTGCGCACGCCGCTCAACTCCGTGATCGGGTTCACGCAGCTCCTCGTCGACGGCAAGGCTGGGCCGATCGCCGATCGCCAGCGCGAGTACCTGAACGACGTGCTCGCCGCGGGGCAGCACCTGCTCCAATTGATCAACGACGTGCTCGACCTCGCGAAGATCGAGGCCGGCAAGATCGAGCTGCACCCTGAGCCCCTCGACGTCCAAGCGATCATCGAGGACGTCGCCTCCGTGCTGCGCGCGCTGACCCTCGAGCGCCAGGTCGTGCTGCGGTGCAGCGTCGCGCGCGATCTGGGGCGCGTCGTGCTGGACGCGCGCAGCCTCAAGCAGGTCCTCTACAACCTGCTCTCGAACGCGATCAAGTTCTCGCACGAAGGTGGATGCGTGGACCTCGCCGCTCAACGCATGGACGCGTGGCGCATGGAGCTGCGCGTGCGCGATCGAGGGATCGGAATACGCGCGGACGACCTTCCGCGCCTGTTCCAGGACTTCCAGCAGCTCGACACGGGCCACGCCCGGCGCCACGCAGGAACGGGCCTCGGCCTTTCGTTGACGAAGCGCATCGTCGAGCTCCAGCGTGGAACGATCACGGTGGAGACCGCTCCGGGTCTCGGGAGCACGTTCATCGTCGTCCTGCCGATCGGCATCGCTGAGGCCTCCAGTGCATGCGTAGCGAACGATGCGAACGACAAGGACGCGCCGATCGAAGCGCGCAGGGAGCAACCATGACCTCGAACGACACGTCGCGGACCCAGTCGACGATTCTCGTCGTCGATGATCATCCCGCGAACTCGAAGCTCGCCACGGAGGTCTTGCGCAACGCGGGATACGCGGTCCTCCAGGCCAGCGACGCGACGACGGCGCTCGAAGTCCTGTCGAAGGAGCTCCCCGCGCTGATCCTCATGGACATCGCGCTGCCCGGCGTCGACGGGTTGGAGCTCACCCGGCAGTTGAAGGCCGCGGAGCGGACGCGGGCGATCCCGATCGTCGCGCTCACGGCGTCCGTGATGCGCGGCGACGAGGCGAAGGCGCGCGCCGCCGGCTGCGACGGCTACCTGCCGAAGCCCATCGACACGCGGCGGCTTCCCGCGCAGGTCGCGGAGTTCCTGGAGCGGCACGCGCAGGCACCGCAGTGCATCTTGGTGGTCGAGGACGAGCCGTCGAGCCGCAAGCTCCTCCGCGTCACGTTGGAGGCCGAGGGATTCCGCGTCCACGAAGCACGGGACGGAGTCGAGGCGCTCGGCGTGCTCGACCGCGAGGCGGTGGACGCGATCATATCGGACATCCTGCTTCCGAACATGGACGGCTACCGTCTGTGTCACGAAGTGCGGCGCAGCGCGAAGCACGGCGACCTGCCGTTCATCGTCTACACGAACACCTACACGCAGCCGGAGGACGAACGCGCGGCGCTCGAGCTGGGCGCCGACCGCTTCCTGCTGAAACCGGCCAGCGCGGACACCATCGTGAAGGCGCTCCGCGAGACGATGCGCGCCGCTCCCGCCGGAACGAAGCGTGCCGCGGCGGCGGCGGACGAAGTGGGCTTGATGAAGCTCTACAGCGAGCGCCTCATCGCCAAACTGGAACAGCGCAATCAAGAGCTCACACGGCGCGCGTCGGAACTCGAGGCCAGCGAGGCCCGATACCGCGACCTGTTCGACCACGCGCACGACATGATCCAGAGCGTCACGCCCGAAGGTCGCTACCTCTTCGTCAACCCCGCCTGGCTCGCGGCGCTCGGCTACACGGAAGCCGACCTCTCGACGCTGCGCGTCTTCGACATCCTGCACCCCGACACACATGCGCACTGCAGCGCGCTCTTCCAGCGCGTGCTCGCCGGCGAGGACGTCGGGATCGTGGAAGCGGCCTTCGTCGCGAGCGGCGGCCGGCGCATCGATGTGGAGGGGCACGTCAGCGCCAAGTTCGAGGGCGGGCGCCCGATCCACACGCGCGGCATCTTCCGCGACGTCACGGAGCGCCGGCGGATGCAGGGTGCGCTCCAAGAGCTCAACGCGGACCTCGAACGGCGCGTCGTCGCGCGCACCGCCGAGCTGCAGGACACGGTCCAGGACCTCGAGGCCTTCACGAGCTCCGTCTCGCACGACCTGCATGCGCCGCTGCGCGCGATCGGGGGCTTCGCCAAGCTCGCACTGGAGGATGCGGGCGCTGAACTGAACGCGAGCGCCCGCGACGACCTCCAGCGCATCGTGAAGAACACCCGCCGCATGGAGACGCTCGTGAATGGACTGCTCGCGTTCGCGCGGCTCGGCCGACAGGAACTGAAGAAGCAGCCCGTGGACATGCAGGCACTCGCGCTCGCCGCCGTCGAGATGCAGCATGCCCTCGAGCCCGGTCGGCGGGTCGCCGTGCGCATCGAGAAGCTGCCTCGAGTTCTCGGCGATCCCGCCGTGCTGTGCGAGGTGTGGGCCAACCTGATCGCCAATGCGTTCAAGTACACGCGCCCGACGCCTGAGCCCGTCGTCGAAATCCGCGCGCGCGCCGAGGACGGGGACACGACCTTCATCGTCGCCGACAACGGAGTCGGGTTCGACATGCAGCAGTCGGCGCGCTTGTTCGGCGCATTCGAGCGTCTGCACTCGGGCGAGGAGTTCGAGGGCTCCGGCCTGGGCCTCGCGATCGTGCGCCGCATCGTGGAGCGTCACGGTGGACGCATTTGGGCCGAGAGCGGGGTCGGGGAGGGAGCGCGCTTTTCCTTCACGCTCCCATCGCCGCGGACGCACACCTCCGCGCCCTAGTTCACGCGCTCGCGAGCGCCGAGGACGCGCGGAAGGGCGATCGAGCCCGCCTCTTCGGGCGCGCGATCGCCCCGCCGCAACCGATCACGGAGCTCGCCTGTCGCGCAGCGCCTCCGCGATCTGCTCGTGAGCGCGCATGGCGCGCCAACCGACGACGAGCCAGAAGATCGTCGTCATCAGGCCGACGAGAGAGGTGATGACGGAAAGGATGATCACAAAAGGTCCGGTGCCGTTGAAGGTGGTCTGCATGAGAGGTTCCGTTCGGGTGTGGGTCGAGGCGCAGAAGCTGGTCGGCTCCCGCACGGCGATTCGTCAGTCCATCGAGATCAGGAAGATGAGGATCGCGATCCCCGACCAGAGGAGGACGAGCAGCTGAGCGAAGATCAAGACGCGCAGGAACGTCGGCGTCCCGCGCAGGAATTCGCCGACGAACGTCGTGGGCGTAGGCGTATCGTTCGGCGCACTTCTCCTTTGCCGCTCGAGTTCGCGCCGATGCAGCGCTCGCTCCGCGGGTGTGCGTACCGGCACCGGGTCGGTGCTCACGCGACTCGGCACCGCGCGCGGATCGCGCGACAGAACTCCTTCGCGCGCCTCGATCATCGGCGCGGACACGGGCGGCGGCTCCGGGGCGACCCTGGGTTCCGGCGCGGGCGGCGGCGCGGGCGTATCGCGGATACGCACGACGTCGCTGCGCACGTCGCTCGCCTGCTGGTAGCGCAGCTCCGGCTCCTTCTCGAGCGTGCGAAGGACGACGCCGTCGAGGCGCACGTCGAGTTGCACTTTCTTCGACGGTGCCGCGAAGCGACCGAGCGGCAGCTCGCCCGTGAGCAACTCGTAGAAGACGACACCGAGCGCGAAGATGTCCGCGCGATGATCGACCTCGAGCGGGCGCTCCCACTGCTCGGGCGCCATGTAGTGCGGCGTGCCCATGACCTGCGACGTGCGCGTCAACAGCGCGTCGCCGCGCCCGAAGACCTTCGCGAGGCCGAAGTCGAGCACCTTGACCTGCCCGCGGCGCGTGACGAGGACGTTCTCGGGCTTCACGTCGCGGTGCACGACGCCGTGGTCGTGCGCGAACTGGAGCGCGTCGCACACCTGCACGACGATCGACAACGCCTCGCGCGGCGCGATCGACTTCGCGCGGATCATCTGCCGCAGGCTCGCGCCGTCGACGAACTCCATCACGAAGTAGAACCACGGTCCCGCCTGCCCGTACTCGTGCACGGTGACGATGCCGGGGTGCGCGAGCTGCGCCAGCGCCTTCGCTTCGCGCGCGAAGCGCTCCGCGAAGCCGGGCCGCGACGCGATCGCGGGATCGAGCACCTTGAGCGCCACGACGCGCTCCAAGTTCCTCTGCGTCGCCTTGTAGACGGCCCCCATGCCGCCGCGCGCGATCAAGGCCTCGATCGAGAGCTGCGCGAAGTGCGGCGCGAGCTCCTCGATCGCCGGCGCGGGCGGGAGCTCGCGCGGCGCGGCGCTCGAGTCCTCGAGCAGCACCGAGCCTTCGAGGCCGAGCGACGCCGCGAGCACGCACCGCGGGCAGAGGCCCTGCGGGCTCTCGCTCTCCGACTTCGGGCTTCCGCAGCGGGCGCAGGTGGTTTGGGGGGACATGGGGCTCCTCGGGGACGCGAGGAGAGAAGCAGGGCGCGGCAGAGGTTACCGGGCGTGCGCGGATTTTTCCGGCCCACGCGCGGAGCGCGGCGATCGTCCTCCGGTGGCACGCGCGATACGCACATCGCCGATGCCCGGCGCGCCCCCCGATTCCGTGGTTCCAGCAACGAGCACCCGCGGTCGATAGGCTGTTCCGCACGCGCTCGGTGCGCCCCTCCAGCTTCGCCCCTCATGCCCCCGAGCGATCCGAGTCGTCCCACCGACACGCATGAGCGCGACGAAGGCGCGGAGCGTGCTCCCGCGAGCGGCGCGTTCTTGCCGGGCACGATCCACTCGCGCCGCTTCCTCGCTACGACGGTGCTGCCCGCCGTGTGCGCGCTGATCGTCGTCGTCACCGTCGCCCTCGCGCCGGGGGAGCAGCGCGCGCCGATCCTCTGGTCGAGCCTCGTCGCCGCCGCGTCTGGGTTCGCGGCGACCTCGATCGGCGTGTACGGCGGCGTGCTCGTGCCCGGGCTCCTGCTCCTCGGCATCGACGCGCGCTTCGTCGCGGCCGCGTCGCTCTTCCTCCAGGTGCTCGTGATCCCACTCGGCGCGAGCGCGCACGCGCGCCTCGGCAACATCGCGCGCCACGTCGCCATCCCCTTGATCGTCGGCGGCGTCGTCGGAGCGTTCGTCGGCCCCGCCTGCGCCGCCGCGCTGCCCAAGGAATCGACCGCGCGCATCGTGGCGGGCGTGATCGTGCTCGTCGGCCTGCTCGTGCTCGCGACGCTGCGCTTCGGCGGCATGGCCAAGCCCGCGCGGCTCGAGGACGTCTCGCGCTCGCGCATCGGCGCCGTCGGGCTCGTCGCGGGCTTCGCGTCGGGCGTCTCGGGCGCCGGCTGGGGACCGATCGGCGTGAAGTGCCTCCTCCTGCTCGGCATCGAGCCGCGCCAGGCGATCGGATCGTCGCTCCTCGGCCGCGTGTTCATGGCGCTCTCCGCCGTCGTCGGCTACCTCTGCTCGGCGAACGCGCTCGAGGCCGTGCGCGTCGAGGCGTGGCTGCTCGTTCCGCTCTTCGCCGGGTCGCTCTCGACGATGGTGCCCGGTGTGTTCCTCGTGAGCCGCATGCAGCGCGAGCGCGCGGTCGTGCTGATCACGCTCTTGTCGATCGCGCTCGCGCTGCCGACGCTGATCCGCGGGCAGTGAGCGCGCGTCACGGCTGCGACAACGCGCGCAGGAGCGCGCCGAGCTCCGCTTCCACCGCGGCCGGACTCGACACGGTGCTCGCGACGATCGAGCGCAGCGTCTCGCCGAAGCGCTCGCGCAGACGGTGCGCGGCGGTCTTCACGGCGCCGACGGACATCGTGAGGCGCTCCGCGACCTCCGCGTGCGGCGCGGGCGCACCTTCGAGCTCGCCGCGCAGTGCGTCGAAGAGTGCCTCTCGGCTGCTCGCCCGGTACTCGCGTTCGAGCTCGCCGAGCGCCGCGCGCAGCACCTCGAGCGCCCATGCACGGTCGAACTCCTGTTCGGGTGTGCGCCCGCGCGCGGGCTCGCGCGCGAAGCGCTCGTCCGCGGCCTCGAAGTCGACCGCCAGCTTCACTGCGCCCCCACCGCGCTTCTCGGCGCGCTCGCGATCGCGTTCGTTCGCGACGTGGTGCTGGAGCGCGGCCATCAGGAACGAACGAAAGCGGCCCTTGTCGCGCGCCACCTGCCGCAGCTCGCGCTTGTCGATCAGGCGCGCGAGAAAGCCCTGCACGAGATCCTCCGCGGCGTCAGGCGCGGCGCCCTTGCGGCGCGCGAACGCGTAGAGCGGATACCAGTACGTCCGGCACAACGCGGACAACGCCTCGCGCGCGGCAGCATCGTCCTCCCCGCCCGCCGCGAGGACGAGCGTCCAGCGCGTCGTGTGGAACTCGGCGTGCGGAGCGGGCGTCGGTTCCATCGCCGACGAGCCTAGCGCGTGAGTCGAGCACCGCGAAGGGCTCCGTCGCGCCGCGCGTCCACGATCGCTCCCCCTCGACGCGGAGGTGGAGGCGTGTTGAACTCGCCGCTCCACGATGTTCCTCGCCGCCGTCGCGCTCGCCGTCGCACAGTCCTCCACGCCCGCGAGTACCGCGCCGGCCGCCCGACCGCGCTACCCCGAGCGTCTTTCCGCGTGGGAGACGCGCGTGGGCTGGAGACTGCTCTTCGACGGCGTCGACGCGCGTGCATGGGGCGCGAACGCGATCACCGCGCGCGTGGACGACGGCTGGCTCGTGCCGCCGAAGGACGCGACGATCGAGTGGAGCGGAACGCTCGGCGACTTCGAGCTCGAGCTCCTGCACCGCGACGAGGCGGCGAACGCGCAGGCGCACGCTGCGACCGATCCACTCGCGATCCGCGCGGGCAAGGCGAGTGGAACTCGTCTGCGCGTCGTCGCGCGTGGGCATCACGTCGAGGTGTGGGACGGAACGCTCCACTTCGATCCACTCGCGGTGCAGGCGAACTCGCGCGTGCGCCTCGGCCCCGTGACCGTGTGGACCGTCGCCGCGACGCAGCGCTGGCGCCTCGCGTTGACCGCGAGCAACTCCGCCGCCGCATTCCGTTCGTTGCGCGCGCGCGAGCTCGACGCGCTGCCGCCCGCAAAGGCGCTGTTCGACGGGAAGACGCTCGCGGGCTGGCGCGCGCTCGGCGATGCGAGGTGGACGGTGGAAGACGGCTGCATCGTCGGCGCGGTCGGCGGCGGGAGGCAGAGCTTCCTCGTCACCGAAAAGGAGTACGGCGACTTCGTGCTCGACGTGGACCTCCTGAACGAGCTGCCCGGCAACTCCGGCATCCAGGTGCGTTCGCACCAGGACGGGAAGGGCACGGTCTTCGGCTACCAGATCGAGATCGACCCGAGCGCGCGCGCGTGGTCTGGCGGACTCTACGACGAGGGCCGACGCGCGTGGCTCGCAGACCTGTCGAAGGACCCGCTCGCGCGCGCGGCGTTCACGCCGGGGAAGTGGAATCACTACCGGATCGAGTGCGTCGGCCCGCACATCCGGACTTGGGTGAACGGCACGCCGTGCGTCGACGCGCTCGATCCACTCGATGCGACGGGCTTCCTCGGACTCCAAGTGCACTCGGGCAACGACACGAAGCTGCGCTGGAAGAACTTCGAGTTGCGCGAGCTCGGGGCGAGCCCGTGGGCGCCGCTCGCGCTCGTTGTCACGCCGACCGAGGGCGGCGGTGTGCCCTTCGTGACGAACAGCACGGGACGGTGGCGCGTCGCGGACGGCGTCGACGACGTCGTGCTTCGGCTGATCTGGGCGAAGGTGCCGACGTGCGACTACTGGCTCCTCGTGCGCCGGACGCTTGCGCCGCTGCGCGGACTCGATTGGGCGGACATCATCGGCGCGGCGAGTGACGATGGCTGGTCGTTCGAATTCCAGACGGGCGCAGCAGGCAGGGATGCGAACTCCCCGCTCCCAAACCCGTGGTACGCCGTCTTCGCGGGCTCGCGCGTCCAGATCACACCACCGACGGGCGAGCGCAGCACCACGGGCGACCTGCGCGCGCCGAGCACGGGCCCGCTCGAGTTGCGCGGCACGCCGGGCGCGCCGGGGCCTGAAGGCGAGCTCCACCTCGACGCGCGACTACCGCACTGACGCGAGCGCCAAGAGCACCGCAAGCGGGTTCGAGGCGCGTTCGACCCCGTGCCTCCCCACGGCCGACGTTCACTTCGGCCGCACGGCGTCCAACGTCGGCCGCTCGCCCCGTTCGTGCGCGAGCAGCCATTCCTTGCGCCACAGTCCGCCCGCGTAGCCCGTCAGGGCGCCGTCGGAACCGATCACGCGGTGACACGGGAGCAGGAGTGCCAACCGGTTGTCGCCGTTCGCGCGCGCGACGGCGCGCGTCGCGGTCGGGCGGCCGAGTGCGCGCGCGACGTCGGCGTAGCTGCGTGTTTCGCCGGGCGGAATCGCGCGCAGCGCCTTCCACACCGACTCCTGGAACGGCGTGCCCGGTGCGTGCAGCGGGACCTCGAACTGCGCGCGCTTCCCGCCGAAGTACTCCTCCAGCTCGCGCGCGAGCTGGTCGAGCATCGCGTTCGTGCCCGGCACGATCGGGAGCTGCATTCGGCGCCGCAGCGTCGCGACTTGGGTCTCGATCGCGCGCCGGTCGACGAACTCGAGCAGCACGACGCCCTTCGAGCTCGCCGCCGCGAGCATGGGACCGAGCGGTGTGCCGAGCTCGCGCACGCGCAGCACCTCGGCGTCGCGCGCGAGCTTCGTCGGCGCGGCGCCGAAGAGCTTCGTGAACGCGTCGCGGAAGCCGCTCTCGCTCTCGAAGCCGCTCGCGAGCGCCGTCTCGGTCACGCTCCTCCCCGAGCGCACGCGCTTCAGCGCGAGGCCGATCCGACGCGCGCGGTGGTACGCCTGGAACGTCATGCCGTAGTGCTCGCGGAACCAACGCGCGGCGCGCGCGGGCTCGACGTTCATCGCGCGCAGGTCGTCCGCGCGCAGGCGCTCGAGCGGCGCGCGCTCGATGCACGCGAGCAGTTGCTCGACCCACGCGGGCGGTTTCTCGCCCGGATCCATCGGGCGACAGCGCTTGCACGGCCGGTAGCCCGCGGACAACGCCTCGCGCGCGCCGCCGAAGAACTCGCAGCTCGCGCGCTTGGGCTTCTTCGCGCCGCAGCCGGGACGGCAGAAGATGCCGGTCGACCGGATCGCGGCGACGAACACACCGTCGTAGCTCGTGTCGCGCTCGCACAGCGCGCGGTACATCTCGTCGAAGGCGGGGAGCGTCTTCATGCCGGCAGGATCGCCGCCCGCAACGTACCGCGCCACCGCGTTTTCGACGCCGAATTCCAGCTCAGGGCCAGACCACGCTCACCGCGTTGGTCGCATTGAACGTCCCGCCGAGGGGCGCGGGGCAGAACGCGGCGGCGGAGTTGCGGTAGTAGACCTGGTAGTGCCGCGTCGCTCCCGGCGGGATCGGCGCGCCGCGCTGCGCGGAACGATCCTGGATCGACGGGTCGCCCGCCGCCGGATCCGGGAAGCGCACGCTCCCCGCCGCGGCCTGGACGTACGCGATGCGCACGAGGACGCCCCCGATGCAGCGCTGTCCGTCACCCCACAGCGATGGCGCCACCGTGCTGCTGCCCTGCATCACGATGCAGCCCGTCGTCGAGGGGAGTCCGAGCGCGAGCAGCGTGAGCGACGACGCCTCCGCCCCGCCCGCAGTGAGCAAGGCACCGTCGCTCCATGCGACCGAGTTCGCGCAGCCGTGCCCGACGCCGCCGAAGTTGGCGCACGGACACACGCCGGTGCTCGCGCTGCCCGCGCACGCGCTCTCGACGGTGCACGCGCCGAAGAAGCGCTGCCGGAAGAACAGATCGACGGCGAGCGCGTGCGCTCCGTCGAGGCCGTGTCCGTACCCGAGAGCGCGATCCCACGTCACGGGCGCGTTCGCGACGGTCAGCGCTTCGATGAAGCGCTCGCTCTGGCGCATCGGCACCGTCGTGTCGTCCGCGCCGTGCGCGACGAAGAGCGGCGGATCGCCCGCGTCGATCCACGTGATCGGGTTCGCCGCGCGCGCGAGTGCGAGGTAGTAGGGATAGGGCGCGTTCGGGTCGCTCGCGTGTTCCCGCAGGACGCCCAGCCCCTGCCCCGGCTGGTCGAAACCGATCAAGTGCGACGCCGCGGAGCCGGGCGGGTCGTAGTACGCCTGCTGGCCCGGAGGGTCGGTGAAATCGGGGTCGAGCTGGAGCAGCTCCGTCGGGCCGAACCAGTCGGCCGCGCACTGCACGACGCTCGAGAAGCCGAGGTTGCCGCCGACGCTGCCCTCGAGCGAGCTCACGCCGCCCGACGTCGCGAGCAGCGCGGCGAGGTGCCCGCCCGCGGAGCGTCCAAAGGCACCGATGCGGTTCGCGTCGAGCCCGTACTGCGTCGCGTTCGCGCGCAGCCAGCGCACCGCGCCCTTCACGTCGTGGATCTGCGCGGGGAACGTGACGAGGAAGCCGGGGTAGAGTCCGTCGTCGCGCGTGAGGCGGTAGTCGACGCTCGCGACCGCGATGCCGTGCCCGAGGAGTTGCGCGGCCTCGTCGGGCAGAGGAAAGCGCGCGCCGCCGCTCCACGATCCGCCGTGAATCCACACGACCGTCGGGAAGGGCGCGGGCGCATTCGGCGGCAAGTAGAGGTCGAGCTCGAGCGGTTCGCCGCCGAGATTCGCGTACACGAGGTTGGGGTACGTGGGCGTCGACTGCGCGGCCGCGAGCGCCGCGAGCAACACCGCTGCGAGGGGGGCGCGCGGCATGGGAGAGCGCCGAGTCTACTGGGCCGATCGAAGGGCGGGGGCGGCGCCGACGGCGCGCTTCAGGCGCGCGCAAGAGCTCTCCCCGGTGCGTGACGAGCGCGCTTCGACGCAGCGACGGCGCGGCGCGCTGCGCGGGCGCTCCAGCGCCTCAAGGCCAGACGATGCGCGCGCCGTTCGTCGCGTTGAACGTGGCCGGCGGACAGAACGCCGCCGCCGCGTTGCGGTAGTACACCTGATAGAAGCGCGCGGCTCCCGGCGGGATCGGTGCCCCCGCGGCCGCGGAGCGCGCCTGGATCGAGGGATTGCCCTGCGTTGGATCGGGGTAGAGCGCGAACCCGCCGATCGCGACCTTCGTCGCGAGGCGCAGGAGCTGACCGTTCACGCAGCGCACGCCGTCGCCCCAGAGGACCGGCGGCGCGTTCAGGTCGCCCTGCAGGAAGATGCACGACACGTTCGCGGGCAACCCGCTCGCCTGCAGCGCCATCTGCGCCGGCGTCGCGCCGCCCGCGAAGAGCAAGGCGCCGTTGCTGCCGTCGAGCGAGTTCATGCAGCCGTGGCCGAAGTCGCCGGAGTTGCCGCAGGGACAGGCGGCACTCGTCGTGTCCGCCGAGCAGATCGTCGCGACGCTCTGCGTGGAGAAGAACTGCTGCGCGAAGAACAGGCCGACGGTCACGTCGTGCGGACCGCCGAGGCCGTGGCCGAAGCCGATGGCCTGGCTGTAGACGTACGGTGCGCCCGCGGCGCGCAGCGCGTCGGCGAGGCGCACGCTCTGGTGCATCGGCACGCTCGTGTCGACGGTGCCGTGCGCGATGAGGAACGGCGGATCGCTCGCGTCGGCCCACGTGATCGGGTTCAGGGCGTTCGCGAGCGCGACGAAGGTCGGATACGGCGCCGCGGGATCGAACTCGTGCGCGCGCAGCACGCCGATGCCCTGGCCCGGCTGGTCGAAGCCGATCAAGTGCGACTCGGGCGACGTCACTGCGTCGTGGTCGATGCCGCTGCCGGGCGGCGTCGTGACGTCGGGGTTCATGCGCAGCAGATCGATCGGCCCGAACCAGTCGCACGCGGCCTGCACGGAGCTCGAGAACGCGAGGTTGCCGCCCGTCGTGCCCTCGAGGGACGCGACGCCGCCCGACGTGCCGACGAGTGCCGCGAGATGTCCGCCCGCGGAGCTCCCCCACGCGCCGAAGCGATTCGGATCGAGGCCGTACGTCGCCGCGTTCGCGCGCAGGAAACGGATCGCGCCCTTCACGTCCTCGATCTGCGCGGGGAACGTCACGGGGAACGCGCCGAAGAGTCCGGCCTGGCTCGTCAAGCGGTAGTCGACGCTCGCGACCGCGATGCCGCGCGCGAGCAGCGACGCGGCGCCGCCGGGGATCGGCGCGCGCGAGCCGCCGCTCCAACCTCCGCCGTGGATCCACACGACGGTCGGAAACGGCGCGGTGCCCGTCGTCGGCACGTGGACGTCGAGCAGGAGGTCGCGCCCGCCGAGGTTCGCGTACGCGACGTTCGGGAACGTCGGCGCCTGCGCGGCGGCGGGGAGGGCGAGGAAAAGCAACGTGACGAGGGGGGCGAAGAGAGAGTTCATGGGGGGCGTTCCAACCGTTCCGACGCGGCGCGGTTGCTCGGTGTTCGTGGGAAAACCCGCATCGCGTGCGAAACCCGGTCCGACCCTGAAGAGCGCCTTGCGCGTGGAAGCGAAGGCGCCCTCAGCGGCCGAGCGGCTCGAGCTCCTTCGCCGTCCACGCGTGCTTGCGGTCCGCGGTCGCCTTGCGCACGCGCGCGAACGTGTCGGCCGTCACGGGCTCGGCCGTGTTGCCCCATTCGCGGCGGACGTAGGTCAGGAGCGCCGCGAGCTCGGCGTCCGTGAGCGCGAACGCGGGCATCTCGGACTCGAAGTGCTGCCCGAGCACGTCGATCGGGCCGTTGAGACCGTGGAGCAGGAGGCGCGCGAGCTTCTCTTCGCTCCCGAGCACCCACGGCGAGCCGCGCAGCGCCGGCGCGAGCGCGGGATCGCCGCGACCGGACGTCTGGTGGCACGCCATGCAGTTCGCGGCGTAGAGCTCGCGGCCTTGCGCGAAACGCGCGCGCTCCGTGTCCGTCAGCGTGCGCGGCGCGAGGCCTTCGCATCCGGGTTTTCCGGGCCAGAAGAGACAGGCCGCGAGTTCACGTGCTTTCTCGCGGAGGGTTTCCGGACCCTCCTTGGTCATCAGGATCAGGTTCTTCGGCTCACGGTCGACGGACCACGGAGTGCGCTTCCCCTCCGCGTCCTTCGGCGCGCAGTCGAGGAGCCCGTCGAGGAACGCGAGGCGATGCTCGAGAGAGTGCATCGGCCACGATACTTCACCGACGGCCTCGTCGATGAGCTCGCCTCTTCCATCGGCGCCGAAGACGCGCGCCAGTTCGCGATGGAACTCGGCGCGACCGGGACCGGGTTCGCTCCAGTCGACGACGTCCCAGTCGGTCATCACGGCGTGCAGGCACTCGAGCTCGCGTCCGGAGATCGACGCAAGGTAGCGCGCGCGCAGCTCCGCGTCGGCGCCGTTCCAGGCGAGCTGCCAGGTCGCCTCGACGAGCGAGCGCGGGCCCGTTTGGCAGGCGAGCGTCGACACCGCTTCGCGCCGCAGGAAGGGACGACCGCGGAGAGCGATCTCGCCGCACCGGCCGCGAACGTCCGGGAGGTTCACGAGCTCCGGTCGGCGGCACGCGCGGAGCGCGTGGAGCAGCATGCGATCGTCGAACTGCCACAGGAGGCGCGGCGCGAGCTCCGCCTCGATCGCGCCGTGCGCGGCCAGCGTCCAAAGCGCGTGCACGCGCTCGACGGGCGAGACGCGCTCGAGCAACGCGCGCACGAGCTCCGCCTTCGTCTCCGCGTCGAGCCCCGGTTGCCCGACGAGCAGTCGCTGCGCCGTGTCGCGTGTCCAGCCGTTCGGACTGGCGAGCTGCTGCGCGAGCGCGCGCCCCTCGAGCGCCGACAGGTCGACGAGCTTCCTCCGCTCCGCCCCCTTCTTCTTCACGCGCCAGATGCGACCGAGGTGCGTCGGCTGCGCGAGCCCGCGCGCCTCGACCTGCTTCCTCAGCCACGACGTGACGAACATGCGGTGCTGGATGAGCCCGCGGTACAGGTCGACGACGTAGAGCGCGCCGTCGGGTCCGTCGAACAGGTTCACGGGCCGGAAGCGCTCGTCCGTGGACGTCAGGAAGTCGAGGCCGTCCGCGTTGCGCGCGGGCGTGCCTTTCACGACGCCGTCCGCGTCCTCCGCGAGCTCGTATCGCAGCACGAGGTTGCCGCACGGCTCGCACACGAACGCGTCGCCGCGGTAGCTCTCGGGGAGCGCATCGCCGCGGTGGATCCACGGCCCGCACGTGCCCGTGACGAGGTCGAGCTTCCAGTCGGGCCCGACCGTGCCCGGCTTGTAGCCGCGGTTCACGCCGGGGTTGATGCGCGCGGGCTTCGCGTGGAAGTCGTCGACGACGCGCACGTTGACGCCCGGCGCGTTGCCGGCGTTGGGGTTGCGACACGCGAGCTGCGACGGAATCCGATCGCCGCGCAGCGGATCCGAGTTGCCGTTGAAGTAGAGCCGCCCGAAATCGTCCTTCGTGATCCCCCACTGCCCGCCGCCCGCCGTGCGCTCGCGCTTCCACTGACCGTTCTCGAAGACGTAGCGCCAGCTCGTGCACGCGCACGCGAACGCGTTGTCGAGCGTCGGCAGGAGCCCGTTGATGCCGTACTCGGGGCTCGTGAGGCCGTCGAGGCCCTTGTCGACCACCTTCACGTCGTCCGCGACGCCGTCGTCGTCCTCGTCGACCGCGAAGAGCAATTGCGGCGGCGCGATCACGAGCGCGCCGCCGCGCGTGATCGCGACGGAGCGCGGCAGGACGAGGTGGTCGAGAAACGTCGTGCGCCGGTCCATGCGCCCGTCGCCGTCGTCGTCCCACAGGATCGCGACGGAGCCGTTGGCTTCGCGCTCGCCCTTCCCGTCCGCCTCGGGCATGTAGCCCTGCATTTCGACCACCCACAACCGCCCGCGCGCGTCGAACACGGCGTGCACCGGGTCGTGGATCAGCGGCTCGGCGGCGACGAGCTCGACCTCGACGTCCGCGGGCACGCGGAAGGTCGCGCGCTCCTCCGCCGCGGTGCGCGCGGGCGCCGGCGGCACGACGAGTGTCGCCGGGAGCGGCGGCTGCGCCTCGCCCTGGACGTCGCCCGCCTGCGCCGCGAGCGGGGCGGCGAAGAGTGGGACGAGGAGAATACGCATGCGCGCCGTTCTCCCGCGCCCACGCCGCGCGCGCAAGGGGGCCGACGGAGTTTCAGCCCGCGAGCTCGCACCAAGCGATCTTGCCCGTGCGGCCGCGGCGGACGAGCACGCCGCCCTCCACGAGCTCGTTCAGCGCGCGCTCGACGTCCACGAAGTCGGCGTCGTCGAAGAGCACTTGCGCGCGCGGTGCCATGTGCGGCCTCCATGCCTCGAAGTCGGCGCGCACGGCTTCGTAGCGGTGGTCGCCGTCGACGAAGAACAGCGCCACGTTCGCGGAGCTCCACGCGCGCGCCGCGGCGATCGAATCGAGCCCGACGACGTTCACCTGCGGGCCCACGCCGGTGCGCGCGAGGTTCGCGTAGAGCTGCGCCTGGTCCTCGCCCCCGAAGCGCCCACCGCGCGCGCCGATGAACTCGTGGTGCGGGTCGACGCTGTAGACGCGCGCCCCCTTCCCGCCTCGCGCGCCGAGCCCGAGCGCCACCGTCGAGCGTCCGCGGTAGTTGCCGATCTCGAGCGCGCAGTGCGGCGGCGCGATCGTCCCGGCCAGTTCCGCGAGCAGACGCGCCTCGGAGCGCGCGAGCCAACCCTCGACGGACTCGACGGTGTCGAGCAGCTCGGACCAGGGATCGGCGGACGCGCTGCGGGCGATGGTCGGCGGGTTCACGTCGAGAGGATCGGCGGAGTTGGGCTGCGGATGGAGCCTCGGCGCCCTCCTCCCCGAAGTCCGTCCCGTCCGCGCCACACGATCATCGGAAGCGCGTGTCCGCAGCTTCCGCGACGCCGATCGGCGCGGCCGCTCCTCGTGCTTCCGCCCCGCGTACCGCGCCCAACCGCACGAGGCTGGTGCCTCCCTCCACCGTGGGAAGTGCGGATCGTCCTCGGGCGCAACGGTGCCGGCACTTCGTGCTGAACGCTCGACCAGCTACTTCAGCACCACGGAGACTCTTCCGATCTCGCCACCGAACGCGAACGGGCGACGGTCGAAGTAGTCGCGCGACACCGTCGAGCCGAGGTCGGTGCCGACGTCGAAGCTCTCGCTTGCGGTGAAGGCGGCGGGCACCGACATCTTCACCGTGGCGCGGGCGACCTCCTTCCCATCGACGCTGAGCGCGACCTCGGCGGGGGCGCCTGGCTTCGGCTTCGAGAGCGTCGTCTTCACGACGATGGTGTGCTTGCCGGCCGGGATCTTCTCCGCCGACTTCGCGATCGAGCGGTCGATGATCATCAGGTTGTATTCGAAGACCAGGTGCCCCTTGTCCATGTAGCAGGTGAGGCCGCCGCCGGCGCCGCCCATCGCGTAGAGCACGCCACTCGCGTCGGAACCGCATTCGAGCTCGATGGTCACCGTGTTGCTCTGGTTGCCGAGGGCCGGCGCGGCGAATTCGGGCATGCGCGTCGTGCCGCCGTCGAAAGTCCAGTTCGTGTAGGGCGTCTTGATTCGATCCTCGGGATGAATGCGCAGCCAGATGCCAGCCCCGATCGGGAACGCCTTGTTCTCGCGCGCTTGCTCTAGGAAGAGCTGTTTCAGCTCCGCGAGCTTCTCAGGGTGTTCCGCGGCCAGGTCGTGCATCTGGGAGAAGTCCTTCGTCAGGTCGTACAACTCCCAGATCGCCTTGGAGGAGTCCCAGTCGCCCAGCCCGGGCTGGGCGTTGAGCCAGGGGCTCAGCGGGCCGAACGTGCACGCATACCATCCGTCCTGGTAGATGCCGTCGCTCCCGTTGTTGTCGAAGTACTGGACGTGCTTGTTCTCCGGCGCAGCCGCGTCAGCGAAACTCGCCGCCATGCTCACGCCGTCGATCGGATCCTGCGCGAAGCCATTGACCACTCTGGGGGCCTCGATGCCGAGGATGTCGTACAGCGTCGGGGCGATGTCGTTGACGTGGTGGAACTGCGAGCGTGGTGCCTTGTCGGCCTTGATCTTCTTCGGCCACGACACGACGAGCGGGTTGCGCGTGCCGCCGAAGTGAGCGGCGACGAGCTTGGTGGAACGGAAGGGCGTGCTGCCGGCCCAAGCCCATCCGGCGTGGTACATGTTGTCGGTCAGCGGCCCGCCCAGCGCGTCGAGACCGCCGAGTCCTTCCAACGCCTTGATCTGCTGTGCGATGGTGTTCGGAATCTGATTCTGCGCGAGCAACTCGCTGATCGAACCGTTCTGGCCTTCGGCCGAGGAACCGTTGTCGCCCCAGATGTAGAAGATGAGCGTGTTCTCCCGCTGACCGGTTTGGTCGAGGTAGTCCACCAACTTGCCTACTTGCGCGTCGGTGTGCTCGCAGAAACCGGCGTAGAGCTCCATCAGCCGGGCCTGGAATGCGCGTTCCGCCGCCGGGATGTCCGCCCAAGCGGCCATGGTCTGGTCGCGGGGAGTGAGTTCGCTATCGGCGGGGATCCAACCGAGCGCCTTCTGACGCGCGAAGATCTCCCCGCGCAGCTTGTCCCAGCCCTGGTCGAACTTGCCCTTGTACTTGTCTGCCCATTGCGCATTGACATGGTGCGGGCCGTGGACGCCGCCGGGCGACCAGTACATGAAGAAGGGCTTGTCCGGCGCGAAAGCACGGTGCTTCTTCAGCCAGGTGATGCCCTTCTCCGCCATGTCCTCCGTGAGGTGATAGTGCTCGTCGTGCGGCGGTTCGATGGCCGTGGTGTTCTCCACGAGCCGCGGCTCCCATTGCGAGGTCTCGCCCGCCATGAAGCCGTAGAAGTACTCGAAGCCGTACCCCGTCGGCCAATAGGTGAAAGGGCCCATCGCCGTCGTCTGATCGGCAGGGGTGTTGTGCCACTTGCCGAAGGCGGAGGTCTTGTAGCCGTAGTCCTTCAAGACCTCCGCCACCGTCGCGGAGGTCATGGGCATGATGCCCGTGTATCCATCCCAGTCCACCGCCCGCTCCGCGATCGTGCCGCTGCCCACGCGCTGGTGATTGCGCCCCGTGAGCAGGCAGGCGCGGGTCGGGGAACAGATCGACGTCGTGTGAAAGCGGTTGTAGCTGATGCCCTGCTCGGCCAGGCGCGAGAGCGTCGGTGTGTGCGCAAAACCGCCGAAGGTGTCGGGCACGCCGAAACCCGCGTCGTCGATCAGGACCACGAGCACGTTGGGCGCGTCCGCGGGGAGGTGATTCGCCGCCTTCCGGCGCTCGTGAACGGACTCCTGCAGCGTCGGCCCCGCCTTGCTGGCCGAGGGCGTGGGCGGGAAGGGCAGGACCGCACCGTCCTCGACCGCGGTCGAATGACATCCGACGGCGACCAGCCCCAGGATTGAAGGAGCGAGGAGCGCGACAACCTTGCTCATGTTCGTTGGGTCACCTGGGTTTCGGAACGTGGCGGGTCCGTATCACTGACGCGAGTCAGTCATTTCTTGATGTACGCGATCTTCGTGGTGCCGATCACTCCATTGAAGGCGAACGGAGCCTGATCGTAGTAGTCGAGGGATACGGGCGAGTCGAGATCGCAACCGATGTCGAAGGTGGCGTTCGACGTGAAGTGGAGGGACATGGCGGCCGGCACCCTGCCGGACGCCACGATGTTTCCATTCACCTTCAACGCGACATCCATGGGACCGCCGATCTTTGCGACGAGCTTGGACTCGACCTCCACCTTCACCTTGCCCGTCGGCAACTTGTCCTTGGACCTGAGCTTCGTGCGCTGAACCTCGAAGAGGTTGAACTCATAGCAAAGGAAACCGTCCTTCACGTAACAGGTGAGGCCGCCCGAGAAGCCTGCCAGTGCGTACAACACGCCGTTGGCGCCGGCGGGAACCTCCAAGTCCATGGCGACCAGGCTGTCGACCTTGCCGAGCTTGGGCGCGGCCGATTCCGGCATGCGAGTCAGGGGGCCGTCGAAGGTCCATTCGGATAGGGACGAAGCTGGAGCGTCCTCCGGATGGAACATCGCTGTGGACCACAGGCCGCCGCCGATCGGGAGGTTCTGGTTCTTCGTGGACTCGATCAGGAACAGCGCCTTCAACTCTTCGAGCTTCCCGGGGTTGGCCGCCGCGAGGTCGTTCGCCTGACTCCAATCTTCGGCGATGTTGTAGAGCTCCCACTTGTCCGTCAGGGGCGACCACTCTTTGGCACCCTTCGGTACTCCACCCACCCATGGCTCGCGCGGGCCCGGTGCGCTGGCGAACCAACCCTCGTGATATATGCCGCGGCTGGCCATGATGTCGAAGAACTGCGTCTTGCGGCGCCCCTCGACCCGCGCATCGGCCAGGGAATAGACCATGCTGACGCCGTCGATCGAGTCCTGCTCAAAGCCATTGACCACGCGCGGCGGAGTGATCTTCGTCAGTTCGTAGATCGTCGGCGCGATGTCGACGACGTGGTGGAACTGCGGCCGGGCGACCGGATCCGCCTTGATGCGGCTCGGCCAGGCGACGGCCATCGGCTGGCGGGTGCCGCCGAAGTAACTGCCCATGAGCTTGGTGCCCTGATAGGGAGTGCTGCCAGCCCAGGCCCAAGCGGCGTGGACCATGTTGTCGGTCTTCGGTCCGCCCAGGGCGTCGAGCCCTCCCAACTCCTTCAGTGCCTCGAGGTGCTGGGAGATCTTGGTCGGAATCCCGTTCTGGGCGAGTTGCTCGCTGATCGTGCCGTAGAGACCCTCTGCGGAGGAACCGTTGTCGCCCCAGATGTAGAAGATGAGGGTGTTGTCGAGCCGGCCCTCGCGCTCGATTTCGTCGATGACCCGGCCGGCGTTGAAATCGGCGTGCTCGGTGAACCCGGCGAAGACCTCCATGAGGCGGCGCTGGAACGGCCTCTCCTCCTCGGGAATCGACTCCCAGGACGCCATCGAGGCGGGACGCGGTGTGAGTTGGGCGTTCTGGGGAATCCAACCCTTCTGCTTCGCGCGCACGAAGACGCGCTCGCGGTACTTGTCCCACCCATCGTCGAACTTGCCTTTGTACTTGTCCGCCCATTCTTTCATGATCTGGTGCGGGCCGTGCGAAGCACCCGGCGCCCAGTACATGAAGAACGGCTTGTCCGGCGCATAGGCCTTCTGCTCACGGAGCCAGTGGATCGCGTCCGTCGCGATGTCGTCGGTGAGATGGTACCCCTTGGGCAGGTGCTCCGTGACCTGGCTGGTGTTGCGTGTCAGAGTGGGCTCGTACTGGGACGCCTCACCGGCGAGGAATCCATAGAAGTACTCGAAACCGTACCCGGTCGGCCAGTACTCGAACGGTCCCTTGGTCGTGAGCTGTTCTTCGGGCGTGTTGTGCCATTTCCCCCACGCCCCAGTGTTGTAGCCATAGTTCTTCAGCACCTCGGCCACGGTCGCCGACGATTTCGGGATGATCCCGCTGAAGCCGTCGAATTCGTTGGCGATCGCGGCGATCTGGCCGTTGCCGACGCGCGTGTGGTTGCGTCCCGTGAGGAGGGCCGCGCGAGTCGGCGAGCACATCGCCGTGGAGTGGAATCGGTTGTAGGACACCCCCATCCGCGCCACCCGGTCGAGCGTCGGCGTGTTGATCTCGCCACCGTACGTCGAGGGTGTGGCGGGCCCCACGTCGTCCATCAAGATGATCAGGATGTTCGGCGCGCCCTCGGCCAGACGCCGGGGCTCGACGCGCTTCGCGTAAGTGGAGTCCTGCATGGTCAGCCCCGGTGTGGAGGCCGACGGCACCCGCGGGAACGGCAGGACTTCCTGTGCGGTGGCCGCGCGCCCGATGACCGTGCACAGCACGAGACAAGTACCGTGAAGGACTGAGACGGAGTTCATGGGCATCCTGGTTCCTTGGGCGGGTCTCTCTCGGAGGGCGCCGCGAGGTTCGAGTGACGACGCACGACTAGCGCCGTCCGTTCTCCAGCCCCCCCGGACTTGAAGGGTGCGAGGTTAGCCTGACGTGGAGCCAAGGCAAGTCAACCTGCCCCTTGGTGTATGCGCAGGCGCTCGGATCCGGGATCGTGCGGCAGAGTCGCGCGATGCGGTCCGGGCTTGCCGCACGTCGAGGAAGTCCGTAGCCTCCGCCGTCATGCGCTCTGGAATCGGCTCCTTGCTCATGCTGAGCGCACTCCGTCGGTCGGCCTGCGTCGTCGTCCTGCTCTGTGCCGCGTGCGCGACCAACCGCTCGAGCGGGCTCCTTGCTTCCGTGCAGGAGGCGGACACGCTCGTGGCGTCCCAATCGGATCACGGAGCCGGCGCGGACGAGCTCTCGAAGCAGGCGACCGATCCTACTGCGTCTTTGATGTCCCTCGGGATCATCGGCACATACAGCGGTCCCTATCGTGGCGATGCGCCCGGACAGGACGCTTCCACGACGCGCCTCAAGTTCCAGCCCGTCATTCCCTTCAAAGCCTGGGGTGCGGACAACATCCTCAGGGTCAGCATGCCGTACACGCTCGACGGCCGTGGTCAGCACGGGTTGGGTGACGTCAGCATCTTCGATCTCGTCGTGAACCAGGAGGATTGGGGGCGCTGGGGCCTCGGGCCCGTCATGACCCTGGCGGGCAACGACGATGCCCCCGACTCGTTCGTCATCGGCCCCGCGGTGGGCGGTGTCTACCAGGCCAGCAAGACGTTCAGTGTCGGCCTCTTCAGCCAAAATGTCTTCGGCGGCGACACCGCGATCAGTCAGCTCCAACCGATCGCCGCCTACCAGCTCGGCGACGGCTGGGCGCTGAGCGGGGGCGACCTGCAGTACGTCTACGATTGGCGCGAGAGCCGCTGGCTCTCGGCCCCCATCGGCATTCAGATCGGCAAGGTGTCGCGCCTCGGTGGTCAGCCCATCCGGTTCGCGTTCAATCCTCAGTACGAGCTGCTCCACGACGACGGCCTTCCGGAGTGGACGCTGAACTTCAGCGTGACCCTGCTCGCTCCAATGCCTTGAGATTCGCGCGCCACCGGCGACCAGGAACCCAGCCATGAACGCACTGTCCCTGCTTCTTGCCGTACCCCTGAACGGTCCATGGGCGTTGCTCGCACTGCCTCAGGAGGAGTCGAAAGCGACCGGGCTCCTGCCCCTGATCGACTACTCGGGGGAGGTCGCATCGCGCCCTTATTTCTCGGGCGACTGGGGCGGCGGTCGCGAACAGCTCGCGCGCAAGGGCTGGCGCTTCGAGGCCAGCTTCACTCAGAACCTGTTTGGCGTGGTCGAGGGTGGACGGGACGAAGGCTGGCGGTACGGCGGCAAGCTGGACCTGTTCGTCAACGCCGACCTCGATCGCATGGGCGTCGTGCCCGGCGGCCTGGTCTCGATGCACACGGAGTCGCGCTACGGTAACTCCGTCAACGGCATCGCTGGATCCATCCTGCCGGTCGATGACACGCTCTACTTCCCGCTCACGGACGAGCCGGACGCCGACCTCGGGCTCGCGATCACGGAGTTGCGCTACACGCAGTTCTTCTCCAAACACTCTGCCATGTTTCTCGGCAAGTTCACCGTCCTCGGGGGTGACGTGAACGAGTTCGCTGGCGGGCATGGATACGAACAATTCGTCAGCCACGCGTTCTCGAACCCCTCGGTGGCGGCGCTGATCAACCCCTACAGCACGCTCGGCACGGGCTTGCTCGTCCTGCCCAATTCGAGTTGGACGATCACCAGCGCGCTGTACTGTAGCACCGACTCCTCGACGACGACCGGCTTCGACACTCTCGACGAAGGACTGACTTGGTCGACGACGGTGCGCGGCCAGTATCGTCTGGGCGACAAACCTGGCGGCATGTCGCTTACCGGGCAATACGGGTTCGACAATGACTTCGTCGATTTTTCCGGTCAGTTCGTGCACCAGGGCGGCCTCTCGCTCCCGCTCACCCACGACACGTGGAATGCGTACTGGAACGGATGGCAATATCTCCACGTCGAGGAGGACTCGGACAAGCCGATCGATCTCAGTGACGGGCGCCTCGACCGCCAGGGATTGGGAGCCTTTGCGCGCCTGGGCATCGCGGATGACGACACGAATCCGGTCGACTTCATGGCCAGCGCGGGCTTCGGCGGCCGCGGCCCCTTCTCGGGTCGTGACGAGGACTCCTGGGGCATCGGCTACGCCTTCGCGAACGTGAAGGAGCAGGCCTTCTTGACCGGCACACTGCTCGACGACGGTGGAAATCGCATCGAGGCTTACTACTCCTTCGCTGTCACCCCCGCCGTCTTCCTGACCCTCGACGCCCAACAGGTGGACTCGATTCTGGCCGGGGTCGACGCAGCCACGATCCTGGGCGTTCGCCTGCGCGCGCGGTTCTGAACTCCGCGTGCTCGCGCCTTCACGCTCCGGCATGGGGCAGCGGTGATCGATCGCCGTCTTCGGCCGCCGCCGGCACGGTCACTCGCGAGCGCCTGCGAGTGGAGCCGTGCGGCGCGGGGGCAAGCTCGGCCTGCCGCCGTCCGTCAGCACGGGCGCTCCTTCACTCGATCGACGCCTTGTATTCGACCTCGCCCTCGAAGCGGACCTTCTGCGAGAACTCGTGGGTCTCCTCGTCGAACTGCATCGTGCGGCTGGACTCCATCCCGAACTCGAACTTGCCGCCGAGCTTGAACGAGCGAAGGTGGCCCGCCTTCGGGTTCCAAAGCACTTCGCCTTCGAGCTCGAAACTCGCGTCGAGCGCCGCCTTGCCCTCGTCCTGGTCGAGCGTGCCGTTCGACGACAAGTCGGCCTTGACCTCGATCACGGCGTAGGTCACGCCGCCCTCCTCGCGCGTGCCCTTGTAGGTGGCGGTCGCCTTGCCGGTGAGGTTCTTCTCGATCGTCTCTTGGAACTGGTCGTCCTCGTCCGGGCCTTCCTCGTCGCCCTCCTTCGCGGCTTCGAGGTGCAGTCGTCCGCTCGGCGACATCACCGAGCGGAAGAGCTTGGCTTCGAGGTTCCATGTGTCGCCCTCCGCGACCGGCTTGCTCGGCAGGAAACCGATGAAGTCGAGGTCGCCGTCGAGCTTCTCGAGCAGCTCGTCGTCGCCCTTCTCGCCCTCGGCCCACGCGGCACTGCACTCGTCGTCCTTCCAGGTGAGCACGACCTTCTTGCCTTCGAGCTTGCTCGACTCTTCCTTGCTCTCCTCGTGGGAGTCGGCCTCGATGCCGGCGGGCGGCTCGAAGTTCTGCCCCGACTTGCCCGAGAGCTTGTCGAACGTGCGCACGAGCTTCGTCGGACGTCCGTCGGCGATCGCGCCGTACTCGTCCGTGATCTCCATGTGCTCCTCGCTCGTGACGGTGACCTTCGCGTCGCCCATGCCGCCCGAATGGTCGTTCCCGTCGAACGTCATCGACATCTCGGTCGAGTGCATCTCGAGCTTCGTGTCGAAGGTCTTCGAGAGCTTCGCCTTGGCCTCGACCTTGAACGCCAGCGTGTCGGCGGGCGCCACGAAGGCGGCGGTGATGGCGAGGAGCGACGGGAGCAACAAGGTGTGCTTGCGGATCATCTAGGTTCGAGTCCTTCCACTCGGGCCCGAAGCGCTCGGGCGTGAGTTCGGAACGATAACATCCGGACGCGGGGAGGGCGGCGAGCCGGCCCGTGAACCTGGAAAAGGGAGGGCAAGTGAAGGTCGACGTGCGTCCCGCGCGCGCCGCGGACGCGGTGCGGCTCGCCGAGCTCGCGACGGAGCTCGGGTATCCCGCCAGCGCCGAGGAAATGGAGCGGCGCTGGAGCGCGCTCTCGACCCGCGCGGAGCACGCCGTGTTCGCGGCCGAGCTCGGGGACCGCGTCGAAGGCTTCGTGCACGTGGAGCGCGTGCACGCGCTGACCGGCGCGCCGCACGCGGAGATCACGGCGCTCGTGGTCGACGCCGCGTGCAGGAGTCGCGGCCTGGGGCGAGCGCTGCTCGAGCGCGCGGAGGCGTGGGCGCGCGAGCAGGGTCTCGACCGCGTCGCACTGCGCTCGCGCAGCACGCGCGAACGCGCCCACGCTTTCTACCTGCGCGCGGGCTACGCGATCGAGAAGAGGCAGCTCCGTTTCGTGCGCGCGCTCGGACCGCGGCCCTGAACGCGCTCGGCCGTCGAGCCACCCTTCACGAGGCGCGCGGATAGGATCGAGGGGACAAGGAGACCCTCATGCGCGCACACGGCCTGCTCACCGTCCTCCTCCTCCCCGCCCTTCTCCATGCGCAGCACGCGAGCGTCGCGTGGAGCACGACGTGGGACGGCCCCGCGAGCCAGGACGACTACGTGACGAAGATCGCCGCCGACGCCGCGGGCGGTGTGGTCGTCGTCGGTCGCTCCTACAACGCGAGCGTCGGGTTCCCGCCTCCGCCGCCGACGCAGGATGCGCTCGTCGCGCGCTACGACGCGAACGGCGTGCTCCTCTGGGATCACCGCGTCGACTGGATCGGCGGCGACGACCAGGCGCAGGACGTCGCGATCGATCCGGCGACCGGCGACGTGATCGTCGCGGGCTACGCTGGCGGATACATGGGGACGAACTACGTCACCGATCTCTGGGTCGCGCGCTACGACGCGAGCGGGAACGAGCTGTGGAGCGTGCGCAAGGACGGCAGCGGAGCGAGCGCCGACTTCGGCCGCGCGCTCCTCCTGGACGGCGCGGGCAACGTCTACGTCGGCGGCGCTTCGTACGGCGTGACGACGGGCTCCGACCTCGCCGTGTTCGCGTTCGACGCGCTCGGCGGATTCCTGTGGGAGACGCACGTCGACGGGCTCGCGAGCGGCGCCGATTCCGGCGGGCTCCTCGCGTGGCATCCTTCGGGCGACCTCGTGATCGCCGGACAGATGACGTCGCTCGGTGGCGCCGGCGACATGGGCGTCGCGCGTATGACGACCTCCGGCGCGATCGTCTGGCAGGCGCAGCTCGACGGACCCGCGCACGGCTCGGA